>JADGPA010000165.1 GCA_017882685.1 Propionibacteriaceae bacterium
ATGATCTCGGACGGGTCGACCTTGACGTACGCGGCGATCTTCACAGGCAGGTCGTCAGCCCAATCCTCGGTGATCCTGCGGACGCCGGACGTGCCGGCCAGCAGTCCAGCCCAGGTGGAGGCCATGTCGCCGCCGAGTGGGGTGGTGGCGCCGAGGCCGGTGATCACGATCTCAGTCATGTCTCTCCGAGGTTGATGAGGTTCTTGGCTTGCCGGTTGAGCCTGGCGGGGTGCGACAGGCTCAACCGGCGGTGTGAAGCAGGATTCAGCTGTGCGCTTCGATGTAGGCGACGGCGTCGCCGACGGTCTTGAGGTTCTTGGACTCCTCGTCGGGGATCGCGACGCCGAACTTCTCCTCGCAGCCGACCAGGATCTCGACCATGGCGAGGCTGTCGACGTCGAGGTCGTCGACGAAGGACTTGTCCAGCTGCACGTCCTCGACCGGCACACCGGCGACGTCGTTGACGAGCTCGGCCAGCTGGGCGCGGATCTCTTCGGTGGTTGCCATGCGGGTTTCTCCTTAACTAGGGGCTTGCTTTCCGGATGTTGTCCGGGGGAATCAGGGAAGGATGATGACCTGGCCGGCGTAGACAAGGCCGGCGCCGAAGCCGATGATCAGGGCGGTCTGGCCGCTCTTGGCCTCACCGCTGGTCAGCAGCGCGTCCATGGCCATCGGGATGGTCGCGGCCGAGTTGTTGCCGAGCTGCCGGATGGTGCGGGCCACGACGACGTTCTCGGGCAGCTTCAGGTAGCGCAGCAGGGTGTCGGTGATCCGGTCGTTGGCCTGGTGCGGGATGAAGACATCGAGCTCGTCAGCCGTGATCCCGGCCTCGTCGAGGCACTTCTTGGCCGCCTGGGCGATGAAGCCGGTGGCCCACTTGAAGACCGCGCGGCCGTCCATGCCGAGCTTGGGCCAGGTGCCCTCAGCGACGGCTTCCTGCCAGCCGCGGGTCTGCCAGATGGCGCCCGCCTGGCTGCCGTCGGAGCCCCAGACGACCGGGCCGATGCCGTTGGTCTCGCTGGGGCCGACGATGACGGCGCCGGCACCGTCTCCGAACAGGAACGCCGTGCCGCGGTCGGTCAGGTCGGTGATCTCGCTGATGGTCTCACCGGCGATCAGCAGGACGTGGCGTGCCTGGCCGCTGCGGACCAGGGACTCGGCCTGGGCAAGTCCGTAACTGAAACCGGCGCAAGCTGCGGAGATGTCGTACGCGGCGGCGTCCGGGATGCCCAGCTCGGTGGCCAGCTGCGGCGCGAGCGCCGGGGTCTGGTGGTAGTGCGAGATCGTGGAGAGGATCACCGCGTCGATCTGGTCGGCAGCGATGCCTGACCGCTCGATCGCCGAGCGGGCGGCGTCCAGCGAGAGGGTCGTGATGTTCTCGTCCTCTGCGATCCAGCGGCGCTCCTTGATGCCGGTGCGCTGGGTGATCCACTCATCGGAGGAGTCGATGTACTGCAGAAGGAACTCGTTCGGGATCACCCGGGACGGGGTGGCCGACCCCACGGCCATGATGCGGGCGAACTGCGGGCCGGTGCTGGCCTTGAGGTTGGTCATGCGTCGGCTCCTGAAGAGTCCTGGGCGGGATAGAGGCGGAGGAGCGGCTGGCCGGGGGCGACCGGGTCGCCGTCTTCGACGAGCCATTCGGTGACGGTGCCACCGCCGGTGCTCGCGACGGTGGTGGTGTCGCGCAGGTTGGCGACGGTACCGATGGGCGCGCCGGCGGCCAGGACGGACCCGACGGCAACCCCTTCGGCCTTGCGGAACTCGCCCTTGCTGGGGGAGACCACGAGCATCCACGAGGGGGTGTTGTTCATCGGGGACGCCCACGCAGAGTCGCCATGTTTGAGGACGAAGTCATGTGCTGCGGGGATCTGGTCGGGGGTGTTCAGGGCGAACAGCTCGATGCCCTTCAGGTTGCGCTTGGCGATGCCGGTGAGTGTGCCGGCCGGCGGCAGCTCGAGAAGGCCGGTGACGCCGAGGTCGGCCATCGTCTGTAGGCACAGGTCCCAGCGGACGGGGTTCGCGACCTGCCGGACAAGCCGCGCCAGGTACTCACGGCCGCTCTGCACGACCTGGCCGTCGGCGTTCGAGAGCAGCCGGGTGCGCGGGTCATGGGTGGAGATCGCGGTGGCCAGCTGCGCAAGGTGCGCGACCGCCGGCTCCATGTGGACGGTGTGGAAGGCGCCCGCGACACTGAGCTGGATGAGCCGCGTCTTTGCCGGCGGGTTCTCGCTCAAGGCGGCCAGCTGCTCCACGGTGCCGGCTGCGACGATCTGGCCGGAGCCGTTGTTGTTGGCAGCGGTCAGCCCGGCGGCCTCGAGGGCAGCGAGCACCTCGGCCTGGTCGCCGCCGATGACGGCCATCATCGAGGTGGGACGGGCGCCGCTGGCAGCGGCCATCTGTGCGCCACGCTCCCGCACGAACACCATGGCTTGCTCAGCCGACAGCACGCCGGTGGCGGCTGCTGCGGTGATCTCGCCGACACTGTGGCCGGCAGCGACGCCGGTGCGGCGGAAGCCGTCGGCGGGGCTCGGGAACAGCTGCAATGCAACGACCAGGCCGGACGCGACCAGCAGCGGCTGGGCGATCGCGGTGTCCCGGATAGTCTCCGCGTCCGCGTTCGTGCCGTAGTGCGCAAGGTCGAGGCCGGCGACGGTGCTGAGCCACCTCAGGCGGTCGGCGAACTGGGGTTCAGCGAGCCAGGGAGTGAGAAAGCCGGGGGTTTGGGCGCCCTGTCCGGGCGCGACGATTGCGAGCACGTTCCTACCCTTGCGAATTCTGGGGGGCGAGCCGGCGTGATACGCAACGAATTTATAACGGACGACTTTGTAGGAATCCTACAACTCCGTCGGCGAGTCGGGCCGGTTCGAGGGGCAGGTCATTGTGAATTCCGGATCATCCGAGCAGGCGCCCGAGCGTCAGGGCGAGCCGGAGGGCGTAGCCGCTGCGCGGATCCAGAGGGGAGTAGCCGGTGACCTCGTGCACCCGCCGCAAGCGGTAGCGCACGGTGTTCGCGTGGACGTAGCGGGCTCGGGCTGTGGCCTCGATCGAGCCGCCGGAGTCGAAGTAGGCAGCAAGGGTGTCGACCAGCTCGCCGCCGGCGGCCACCAACGGCTGGTAGATGTCGGTACCCAGGGTGCGACGGGCGTGACCGTCGCCGGCAAGGGCGCGTTCGGGCAGCAGGTCCTCCGAAGCCACCGGACGGGGTGCGTCCGGCCACGCCCTGGCCGCGCGCATGCCCGACAGGGCCTCCCTGGCGCTGCGGGCGGCTTCGACCAGGTCGGAGACGATCGGTCCCACGACCACCTGGCCGGCGCCGAACTGGCCGACAAAGTCACCGACGAGCTTCACCAGGTCGGGCATCGAGCGCAGCTGGCCGCCGATCACCAGCACGAGCCGGTCGCCCTGCGGGGCGGCGAGCAGGTCGAGAGAGTTGCGGGCTGCCGCCTGCCGGATGGCTTCGACGGCGTGTCCCGGATCATCAGGGGCAGACCCGATGACCACGGAGATGCCCGGTGGGGAGGCCCAGCCGAGGGTGGAGGCCCGCGAGACCACCGACTCGTCGGCGTCGCCACGGATCACCGCGTCCACAACGAGTGCCTCCAGCCGGGCGTCCCACGCGCCGCGGGCCTCCGCGGCCCGGGCGTACACCTGGGCAGCGGCGAAGGCGATCTCGCGGGAGTAGCGCAGGATCCCGATCCGCAGGGGCCCCTGCTCGTCGGCCGGCAGCCCGGCGATGCGGTGCTCGACGGTGTCGATGGTGGTGCGAACCAGGTCGACGGTCTGGTTGAGGGTGATCTTGCGGGCAAGGGCCCGCGGAGCGGCATCGAAGATCGTGCCGGGAGCGATGTCGCGTCCGCCGGCCGCGAACCACTCAAGGAAGCCGTCGATACCGGAGCGGGCCACCAGGGTGATCCACGAGCGGTGCTCGGCGTCGAGTTCGGCGAACCAGCGGTGTTCCTCAGCGATCCGTGCCAGCGCAGAGGTGGTCATCTCCGCCGCGGCCGCAGCCAGCTGGCGGGAGATAGCGACCCGGGCCTCGGGCGGCGGCCAACCGGTGGGATCGACGCCGGTGGAGCTCACTTCGCGGTGTCGATCTCTGCCCGGCGGAGTTCGACGATGTCGTCCAGCACTTCGGTCGGCAGGGGCTGGTCGGAGCTGAACCGGATGGTGCCCTTCGAGAGCGCGTAGCCACCCAGCCGGGGAGCGACGGCGGCGACGACGTCAGGGCTGAACGGGAACAGCGAGAGGTGACTGGCGCTCACCTTCACGCCAACCAGCGGGCTGCCGCGGTAGCGCAGCGCCGGGGTGCCGTAGCTGAGGTCCTCAACGGCGTCCGGCACCAGCGCCAGCGCCCGGTCGAGCACTTCCTGAAGCACGGCCCGGGTCTCGCCGTCGGTACTGGCGATCAGATCGGTGAACACGCCCATGGCCGCATCCTAGGGCTCGCGTACGGTCCCTGAGCCTGTCGACGGCTCGCGGAAGGGGCTTCGTCAGGCTCAGCGATCGCCAGCGGGGTTCGTGAGGTTCAGCCGTCATTCGACGACCGTAGGCTGATCGGGTGCCAGAACCTCCGGATCCCGTGGCGGCGCTGCGGGAGATCGCGTACCTGATGGAGCGGGTGCTCGCTGAGCCGTACCGGGTGCGCGCTTTCCGCGTCGCTGCCGACGCGGTCGCCTCGCTGACCCCTGACGAGTTCGACGCCCGGGCGAAGGCCGGCACCTGGAAGGAACTTGCCGGGCTCGGGGAGACCACGGCGACAGTGGTTGCCCAGGCCGTCGCCGGACGTGTGCCCGACCGACTCGCGAAGCTGCGCGCAGAGGCCGGCCCGCTGGCCATCGGCGGTCTCGACCTGCTGAAGCAGTTGCGGGGCGACCTGCACACCCACACCGAAGCATCGGACGGCAGCGCCACCATCGAGGTGTCCCGGGCCGCTGCGACGGCGCTGGGCCACGACTACCTGGCCATCACGGACCACTCGCCTCGACTCACCGTCGCCAACGGTCTCAGCGTCGAGCGCCTCCAGCACCAGCTCCAGCAGCTGTTGGAGCTGAACGCACAAGAGGGCTGCCGGCTCCTCTCCGGCATCGAGGTCGACATCCTCGTCGACGGCGGCCTCGACCAGACCCCCACCATGCTCAAGCAACTGGACATCGTCGTCTCCAGCCTCCATTCCGAACTGCGGATGCCGTCCGAACCGATGACCCTCCGCATGGTGCGCGCGATCGCCAACCCCCACACCAATGTCCTGGGCCACTGCACCGGACGGCTGATCACCGGCGGACGCGGCACCCGCCCGCAGAGCACGTTCGACGCCGAGGTGGTCTTCGAGGCGTGTCGGCAGTTCGACGTGGCAGTGGAGATCAACTCCCGTCCCGAACGCGCCGACCCGCCCGACGACCTGCTGGCGATCGCCATCGAGGCCGGGTGCCTGTTCGCCATCGACTCTGACGCACACGCTCCCGGGCAACTCGAGTTCCCCGCCCACGGCGCGGCGCGGGCGGCCGCCGCCGGCGTCCCGGTGGAACGCATCGTGAACACCTGGCCGGTCGAGGAACTGCTGACCTGGTCCCGCGCGCGCCGCTGAACTGCTGGACCGGTGGTGGCGCTGGGTCCAGTCGGTACGGGTAAGGTCGCCTTGCGCGACGATCTTGCGCGGACTGAGGAAGGCACAGCAGTGGCTAAGCGTGATTCTGTCGGCCCGATCCTGAACGGATTGCCGACCAACCTGCCCGACATCGACTCTGACGAAACGGCCGAATGGCTCGAATCCCTGGACATGATGATCGACGGGGACGGTCGCAACCGGGCCCGCTACATCATGTTGCGGCTCCTCGAGCGCGCGCGTGACAAGCACCTGGGCCTGCCGTCGCTGACCGCGACCGACTACGTCAACACCATTCCGGCCGAGCAGGAGCCGTGGTACCCCGGCGACGTGAACCTTGAGCGGCAGTTCCGACGCCTGGTGCGCTGGAACGCCGCCATCATGGTGCACCGCGCGCAGCGTCCCGGGATGGGTGTCGGCGGCCACATCTCGTCCTACGCCTCCTCAGCGACGCTGTACGAAGTGGGCTTCAACCACTTCTTCCGTGGCAAGGATCACCCCGGCGGCGGTGACCAGGTCTTCTACCAGGGCCACGCCAGCCCCGGCATGTACGCCCGTGCGTTCCTCGAGGGCCGCCTCGCGGAAGCCGACCTCGACGGCTTCCGGCAGGAGAAGAGCCACCTCGTCGACGGCACCGTCCGCGCCCTCCCGTCCTACCCGCACCCGCGGCAGATGCCGACCTTCTGGGAGTTCCCGACGGTGTCAATGGGCCTCGGCCCGCTGGGCGCCATCCACCAGGCCCAGTTCAACAAGTACCTCGGCAACCGGGGCCTCAAGGACACCACCGACCAGCGGGTCTGGGCCTTCCTCGGCGACGGCGAGATGGACGAGGTGGAGAGCCGCGGTGCGCTGCAGACGGCCGCGTACGAGGGCCTGGACAACCTGACCTTCGTGGTGAACTGCAACCTGCAGCGCCTCGACGGGCCGGTGCGCGGCAACGGCAAGATCATGCAGGAACTGGAGAGCTTCTTCCGCGGCGCCGGCTGGAACGTCGTCAAGGTCGTCTGGGGTCGCGGCTGGGATCCGCTGCTGGCCGCCGACCGCGACGGCGCGCTGCTGAGCGTCATGAACTCGGCCACTGACGGTGACTACCAGACCTTCAAGGCCAACGACGGCGCCTACGTGCGCAAGAACTTCTTCGGCCGCGACCCGCGGACGGCGAAGATGGTCGAGGACTGGTCGGATGACCGGATCTGGAAGCTGACGCGTGGTGGCCACGACTACCACAAGGTGTACGCGGCCTATAAGGCGGCCACCGAGTTCAAGGGTGCCCCGACCGTCATCCTCGCCCACACCATCAAGGGCTACTTCCTCGGCAGCCACTTCGCCGGCCGGAACGCGACCCACCAGATGAAGAAGCTGGCGCTGGACGACCTCAAGCAGTTCCGCGACCGCCTCGACATGCCGATCACCGACGCGGTGCTGGAGGAGAACCCCTACCAGCCGCCGTACATGAACCCCGGCGCCGACGACGAGCGCATCAAGTACGCGATGAGCCAGCGGAGCAAGCTGGGTGGTTCGATGCCGGAGCGGCGCAACCAGCCCAAGCCGATCAAGCTGCCCGACGAGTCGGCCTACGCAGTGGTCAAGAAGGGTTCCGGCAACCAGCCCGTGGCCACCACCATGGCCTTCGTCCGGCTCCTGAAGGACCTGATGAGGGACAAGGAGTTCGCCCCGCACGTCGTGCCGATCATCCCGGACGAGGCCCGCACCTTCGGCATGGACTCCTTCTTCCCGACGATCAAGATCTACTCACCGCACGGCCAGAACTACACCCCGGTCGACCACGAGCTGATGCTCGCCTACCGCGAGTCCAAGCAGGGCCAGATCCTGCACATGGGCATCAACGAGGCAGGGTCTGTGGCCGCCTTCGCCGCCGCCGGCAGCGCCTACGCCACCCACGGCATGCACATGGTGCCGATCTACGTCTTCTACTCGATGTTCGGTTTCCAGCGCACCGGTGACGGGATCTGGGCCGCAGCCGACCAGCTGTCCCGCGGCTTCATGATCGGGGCCACCGCCGGCCGGACCACGCTGACCGGCGAGGGCACCCAGCACATGGACGGCCACAGCCACCTGCTGGCTGCGACCAACCCGGCCGTGGTGGCCTACGACCCGGCCTACGGCTACGAGATCGCGCACATCATGGCCGACGGCCTGCGTCGTATGTACGGCGAGAAGCCCGAGGACGTCATCTACTACGTCACCGTCTACAACGAGCCGATGGTGCAGCCGGCCGAGCCGGAGAACGTCGACGTCGAGGGCATCCTCAAGGGCATGTACCTGCTGAAGGAGGGCAGCTTCGAGGGTGTCGGGCAGGACGCGCGGCGCGCACAGCTGCTCGCGTCCGGTGTGGGCGTGGCCTGGGCGCTGGAGGCGCAGGAGCTGCTGAAGAAGGACTTCGGTGTGGTGGCGGACGTGTTCAGCGTGACCAGCTGGAACGAACTGCGCCGCGACGGCCTGATCTGCGACGAGCAGAAGTTCCTGCACCCCGGCCAGGACAACCCGGTGCCGTGGGTGACGCAGAAGCTGCAGGGCCGTCCCGGGCCGGTGATCGCGGTGTCGGACTACATGCGCCAGGTGCAGGACCAGATCATCAACTGGGTGCCGGGCGAGTTCGCGTCCCTCGGTGCGGACGGCTTCGGCTTCTCCGACACCCGGGCGGCCGCGCGCCGATACTTCCACATCGATGGCCCGTCGCTCGTCGTCCGCACGCTGCAGCAGCTGGCTGCGTCCGGTCAGGTGGATCCGAGTTGGTCGGCCCGCGCCGCGGAGCTGTACCGGCTCGATGACGTGACAGCGGGCAAGTCCGGTTCCACGGGTGGGGATGCGTGATCGGGCCGCTTTGATCCAGAGCGGCTTTCTGGCAGGCTGAAACCCTTAACAGCTAGTCCGTGAAAGTGGGGTTGAAGCGCGTGAGTACCGCGCCGACGAAGGGTTCGTCGATCGTCGCAACTCTTGGCGTCGCCAAGGGTCAGGTGGTCCAGGAACTGGGTTGGGATGATGACGTCGACGAGGGGTTCCGGTCGGCTGTCCTCGACGTCCTCGGTGAAGACTTCGTCTACGAAGCCATCGAAGCTGTCGACGTGGTGCTGTTGTGGTGGCGCGACGAGGACGGCGACCTCGGCGACGGCCTGATGGACGCGCTGACCGATCTCACCGACCGTGGCCACATCTGGCTGATGACGCCCCGGACAGGGCGCGACGGCTACGTCGATCCCGCCGACCTGGCCGAGGCGGCGTTGACCGCCGGCCTCGCCCTCGCCAACACCGCATCGGTGTCGCCAGTCTGGCAAGCCCACAAGCTCGTCCGCCCGAAGGGTGGGCGTCGTTAGCCTGCCGCTGACGCCTTTCCGGCGGGGCTGCGTGGCAGCCTCGCTTCTGGCGGTGCTGTCCGCGGGCTGCACCGCGACACCCGTGGCTCCACCTTCGTCGTCGACGACGGTGGTTACGCCGTCGCCGTCGCCGTCGGCGTCGGCGACGCGGTCGGTGGCGCCGTCCGCCACACCGACGGTCAAGTCCGCGCCGTTTGCGTCGCCACTCAAGCTCACTTCGGTGGCGAACTTCCGGGACGTGGCGGGAACGGGCTTGTCGATGCCGGACGGCAAGAAGATGGCGACCGGCATCGTGTACCGCTCCGCGACCCTCACCTGGTTGTCCACAGCAGACAAGACGGCTCTGAAGAAGGCCGGAGTGGGCGAGGTGATCGACCTGCGTACTGACTATGTGGCCGCCCATTCGCCGGACCCGACGATCAAGGGTGTCGAGCACCACGTCGTGAACATCTTCGCCGTGACGCGCACCACGAGCGTGCGGTACCGGACGGTGGCCGCCGCGCAGGCGCACATGCGGCAGATGAACGTCGACTTCGTTGACGTGGCCGCGCAGCGCCGCCAGATCGCGCGGGCCCTGACCCTGATAGCTGCAGCGGACGGGCCTATCCTGTTCCACTGCACTGAGGGCAAGGACCGCAGCGGCTGGATCTCGGCCCTGCTGCAGCTCACTGCCGGCGCGAGTCGGACGGAGGTGACCGCGGAGTACCTGAAGTCGAACGAGTTCCGGGCTGAGCTGATCGACGCCGCGTACCGGGCGAAGCTGAAGTCCTCCGGTCGGACGGCCGCCGGGGTGGAGCGGGCCTTGGGGCGGGTGCAGCCCGACTACCTCGGTGCGGGACTGGACGAGCTGAAGGCCAGGTACGGCGACATCGACGGCTACCTGACCCAGGGTCTCGGGCTGTCCACGGCGACGATCCAGCAGCTTCGCGACCGGCTGACCGCCTGAGGCGGTTGCTCCCCCTAAGATGTCTCCCCGGGGCGCATAGCTCAGTTGGTTAGAGCACCTCCCTTACAAGGAGGGGGTCGGGGGTTCGAGTCCCTTTGCGCCCACCCGCGGCAACCGGACGTTGGACTTGGGTGTGGATCTGTGCACCATAGACGGTGGACAGATCCACAGTTGAGCGCGTGCCGACCGAGGCGCTCGCACGCACGGGCGAGCTACGCCCGATGGGACCTCCCAAGGTCAGTCAGCATCCGCAGATCGGCAAGATCGCCCGCACGCAGCAGAGGCGCGTGTCTCGTGGTCGGTCTTCATGACCTCGATGGCACGTGGACCGGTGGATCTGGCGAGGCGCCTGTCGCCGGTGAGCAGGGTCGCCTGGAGCGCAGCGTCTCGACAAGGCGGTGCGGCGGTAGGGCCTAGCATGAGGCATGGACGAAACCAGGGATCGCGTCGCAGAGTTGCGGGAGCAGGCCGGGAACATCCGCGTCCGCGCCATCGAAGCCAACAAGGGTCTGATCGCCGAACTCACCGCGGTCTGGAACGAGCTGAACGGACTCACCGCCGGCCGACCTGAAGTGCGCAAGATCTGTGAACGTGTGGCCGGTGACATCGCTCGTCTGGAGAAGCTCGACCTGGCCTTCGACACTGAGTGGCTTGCCGAAGCGAAGCGCGCCCGTCCGTAGAAGCCGGTGCCCGGAGCGTCAGCCCTAAGGGTTCTGGACGCGTGCCGGGTGGGGGTTGCCGGTGGGCGCTTCGTCGACGAGGTCGTGGCGCACGGCGTAGCGCGCTCTGAGGCGGGCATCCTGCTTGATCCGATAACGCTCGCCCATGGTCGTGCGCAGCGGCAGCATCCCGGGCGTCCGGTCGATGAGCCGGTTGATCTCGGCCAGTACGGGTCCGACGCGGCGGATGGCGTTCTTGAGGCGGGTATCGGGAATGGCGAGCTCCTCGGCGATCTGGTCCCCGAGGAACACCCGTTCCAGCGAGTGCACGATCGCCGGCGCCCAGGCATGGACGCGGCGGAACTCGCGGTTGATCGCGCCGACGAGGTCGCGGCAGTAGTCGTCCACCTCGGGACGGGTCATCAGGTACAGCTGCTCCAGCGCCTCCTGCTCGGCCTGGTTCGTGGCGAGGAGGTCGGCACGAATGCCGAGCAGGTGGCCGATGTAGCGCCAGCGCGCGTAGTAGGCCGCCACCTCATGGGGCAGGAACGCCGCACCGATGGCAGCCATGCCCCGCAGCGGGATCAGGCAGAACTCGACCAGCGTGTACGCCAGGTACGCCTGGCAGATCGGCACGCCCCACGCGGACTCGTCCCATCGCGGGTCGTCGCACAGTGCCTGCCGAACCAGCGCGTGAATGATCCGCACCCGGACGGTGAGATCGAACCCTTTGCCAAAACGCTGCAGGCCGCCGGTTGAGCTGGCCTCGACCAGCCACGACGCGACCTCGATGGTGCGCACACCGGCGCTCTCGACGTAGCGTCCCGTCAGCTCCAGCGGCCGGGATGCGGCCGAGTTCGCATATCCGCCGACCAGCGAGGCCGCCCCGAGGACGATCCCACCCTGACGTGTGAAGCGCCCCAGGTAACGGCAGGCGTGGTCGATCGCGTCCAGATCGACCCAGTCGGGCACGTCCTCCAGTTCTGCGAACAGTGCGACAAGGGACGCTGGTGCGTCCTCGACGGCATCGATGCCGTTCCTGCAAGCCGTGCGCAGCATCCTCATCGCGCGGCCCTTGCCCAGCACCGCGGCGTCGGCCACGAAGGCGTCAGCCAGAGGGTCGCCCTCCCACATCGCGGCGAAGTACGCCGGCGCGAGCTCGGGTTGCCGCTCGATGGCCTCGCGGCTACGGCGAACACTGGACGGGATCCCGGGTCGCGGATCCGACCCTTGCGGGATCTCGCTCACCCGACAACCCTACGTCCACTCCTCAGCGAGGCAGGCGTACAGGTACGCGTCATGCCAGACCGGCTCGCCGGTCTCATCTGTGGCGAAGCTGGCGCTGCGGATGAAGTGACCCTCCCGGCGGAATCCGAGGCGCTCGAGGAGACGCCAGGAGGCGGTGTTCTGCGGGTTGCACCGCGCGAGCACGCGATGTGCCCCTCCGGCGAAGCGCTCAGCGACCAGCGCCGCAGCCGCCTCGGTCGCGAGCCCGCGTCCCCAGTACGCAGGGTAGAAGACGTAGCCGAGTTCATAGGTACGCCACGACTCCGGCTGCTGCAGGCTCAAGTAGAGGTTGCCCATCAGTTCCCCGGAGTCCCGAAGGCAGACCGCCCAGAACGCGGGGTCGCTCACTCGTTCGCCGGCGAGACGCGCACAATCCTGCGCGGACTGCACCGGATAGGGCTCGAACCGGACGGCCTCGGACCGCGAAAGGTACGCGTGCAGGCCAGGACCATCCGAGGCCCGGAACCGGCGAACAGCCAGACGCTCCGTGACGAACCCTTCCACCGGCACCTCCCGCTGAGACGCACCTCAGCGTAGGGTCCCGGTCAGCCCTTGGTGCAAGAACGCCCGGACTCCAGATCGGGTGTCAGTAGGCCGAGCCGCCGCGGCGAAGCAGGTCGGCCAGCGATGTGGCTGGATAGCCAGCCAACCTCTGGACGTGTCGCGGCCTAGGGTGAACGTGCGCCTCGGGTGCCGCCCCGTAGAACGAGATGTAGACGACATGGTGAACACCGGCCGCGGCAGCGGCGTCGATGAACGCCCGGTGGTGGTCCATCCGGTCGGGGCTCTCCGAAGCCGACACCATCAGCACGGTGTACAGGCCCCCCAATGCAGCCGTGACCGCGGCCTTGTCGGCGTAGGAGCCCGGGACGACGGTAGCTCCGGCCAGCTCTGGTGCTCGCGATGGCCCCCGAACGAGCAGCCGCTGGGCACCCTGGCGGCGGCCAGCTTGCGCGCCACACCTCCGCCGAGGTGTCCCGTCGAGCCTGTGATGCCCAGTGGTGTGCTGTCGACCATGACGCCCATCATGCCCATGCGGCCAACGGCCGGGCTCCGAGAGACTTGGTCACCCGGATTGATCCAGCAAGAGAACGTGGTTGGCGACCTCTTCTCAGCCGTCCTGATTGCAGATCGGGTGCGACCCGTCTGCGAACTCCACGACGTCGACCGCTCGACCCGGGTTGTGGTGCTTATGAGTCGTTCCCGGCGTCGATCCGCCGCTTGGCCCGCGTTCTGGTGGTTCTCGGCGCGTCCTGAGCACCCAGAACCACCACAACGAGGGTCGGCAGACCCAGACGGGTGGCCGGGCGGGCGATAACCACGAGAACGCGGGTCACGGCCGCCGGAATACTCGAAACGCGCCATCTTCAGACGATGCAGAACTCGTTGCCCTCAGGATCGGCCATCACGAGGTGGTCGAGCGCCCCGTTGACGTGGTCCTCGCGCTGCACCGTCGCGCCAGCCGAGACGAGCTCGTTGGCCTTCGTGCGGTTCCGTGCGCAGAGAGGGCTCGATGTGCCGGCCTCCGGACACCTTCACGTCGACGTGCACCCGGTTCTTCGCCACCTTCGGCTCGGGAACCTTCAAGAAGCTGATCGTGGGCCCAGTTCCCGAGGCCGGCTGGATCTTTGCCCCCTCGTCCCATTCTTCCTCTGGAACCTGCTGGTCGGTGAGGAACGCTTCCCACGTGGCCCACCCTTCCGGTGGGCGAGCCTCCACATAGCCGAGCGCGAGCGCCCAGAACGCGGCGAAAGCAGGGGGGTCAACGCAGTCGAAGGTGATGCCGAGCACAACCTCCACGGCCGAGTCCGGGCTCAGCGACATCCGCATCCGGCCACAACAGACGCCTCCCGATCCAGCCAGTTGTAGACCCGGTAGTAGCTGGTGGCCCGGTTGCCCAGTTCGGCGAACACCAGCACCGCGCCGTCGGCGGTGGTCAGGTAGCCGGCCAGCCCGGCGAGGCCGCTCAGCGTCCCGGTCTTGGCATGGACGGTGTGGCGCCCGGCCCGCTCGGACTTGTCGTCGAAGCGGTCCTTCAGCGTGCCGGTCTCGCCGGCCACCGGCAGGCCGGCGATGACGGGGGCGAAGGTGGCGTCGGCAAGGGCCAGCCGGATCGCGCCTGCGAGCACGGCGGTGGTGAGCTTGCTGGCTGGGGCCAGGCCGCTGCCGTCATAGATCCTCTGGCCGGAGGCCCACAGGTTGCGCGCGATCAGCCAGTCGCGAAGATTCGCGGATGCCCCGGTGAAGCTCCCGGCCTTGCTTCTCGCGACCGCAGCCTGACGCAGCAGGGTCTCGGCGGCGACGTTGTCGCTCACCAGCAGGGTGCGCCGCACGATCGTCGACACGGTTGCCGAGGTAACGCGGGCCAGCTCGGTGCTTGTTGCGTCGGCCTTGCCCGCTGCGACGGACTTCACGGTGATGCCGGCGGCATGGAGCCGCTTCGCAAGGGCGTTGGCCGTGGTCTTCGCCGGGTTGGTCGAGGCTTTGCCGTTGCTGAGCTTGCCCGAGTTGATCTCGAGGGCAGCAACCCTGGCCTCGTAGGTCCGCCACTTGCTCTTCCACCTCGGGCTGAACAGCGGCCCACTGAACAGGCTGGCGTCGTAGCGCAGCGCGACGGTGGTGCGGCCGGCGGCCTTCAGCGCGGTGGCCGTGCTCACGGCGAGGGTGGCAAGCGACGCCAGCTTGTAGGGCTTCGTCGAAGCCTTGTCGGTGAGGAACGGGTCGCCGCCACCGATCAGGACGACGCGGCCGTCGCCGGCGTCGACCGTGCGGGTGGCGAACGTGCGGTCCGCGCCTAGGATGTCGACCGCGGCCATGGTGGTGAGCACCTTCATCGTCGAGGCCGGGGTCAGCGGCGTGTTCGCCGACCGGGTCGCCAGCACCTGGCCGTCGGTGGTGGTGACGATGACGGACTTCTGCTTGATGTCCTTGGTGGAGACGGCCTTGAGTCTCGCACTGAGGATCGCGGGATCCGGCAGCGTGGCGGGGACGGAAATGGTCGTCGTGTCGGTGGGCGTGATGGCGCCCGAGGGCACCACGGTCTGGCCGCTGAGCACGACGACGGCGAGCGGGACGGTGAGCAGCCCGACGATCCAGCGGGTGGCTCGCCCGTTGGGGTCACGCTCGGTCAGCAGTCTCGTCAGTGCCATGGGATGCCATCATTCCACCTGCGAGCTTCGTCCACGTCACCCCGACCACCCGTTGCGGCGCCCGGGCGACCTATTCGGCCGACTCCACGGATGGATCGCCCACGCGTCCGAGGAACAGCGGCGTTGCCGTTGCGACGTGCATGAGCGCGTAGGCGAACGGACGGCCAAGCACCAGTTCCTTCGGATCGACAAGGGCTCCGGTGCCGGCCATGCCGCCGGCTGTTGCTGCGGCCGCCTCGATGCCCTTGGCGTTGACCTCGATCAGCGCCTCGTGCACCACGAAACCCAGAGAGAGTCGTTCGTCTACGGTCATGCCGCTGAAGTCGGCATGGTCGGCGTCGAACGCGAGCGTGACGCCCAGCTGCTTCAGGACGTCGTTGAGCATCACCTTGAGCCGGAACTTCCAGGCGGGCATTTGCAGCGTGACTTGCACTCGCGGGGCTTGCAGCACCTTGCCGTAGACGGACGGATCGACTGAACCGCGACTGGTCGGGTCCGTCGGCAGGGCGACCACAAGGGCGAAGTCCCCGCCCTCGCACGGGATCGCGGTTGCGCTGGCATCGGTTGTCGACAGCCAGGGCCAGCTGCCCGCTCCGGTGAGGGTGGGGACCATGACCTTGTGGCCCGTGGATGTGGCGAACGACCGCGCGCCGAGTTCGCCCATCGGCTCGGACCAGGGAGCCTTGAAATGGAGCGCGTTGACCAGAACCAGACGGGTCGTGTCCTCGATCATCCCGGGATCGAGCAGGGTGGGGATCTTGCCCTTGGTCTGCTGAGCAACCCAGTGGTTGATCTCTTGCCGCGCCGCCTCAGCGTCGGCCTCGAAGTCGGTCTGTCGTAGCGGTGCGTGATACGTCGTCTCGAGCCGGGACAGGAACGGCTGGTTCCAGCCCAGTCCATCCTGGCCCCACAGGGAGTTGCCGACGTTGAGCGTGCCGCGCGCGGACTGCATCGCCCGGGCTCCCGCGGCGAGGCTGTCGCCGTAGCCGGGAGCGGCTCCGCCGAGCAGCGTGTCCAGCTCGGAGGAGGTGGCTCCCACAGCTCCCTCGCGAACCATCGACAACACCATGGCGATCGACCACGGCGAGAACACGATGTTGCTGTGATCCGGCGCGAGCGCGCCGAACAGCTGGCCGGCGAACCCGGGAAGTCCAGGCTGGATCTCGGCGGGCGCCACCGGGCTCGGGGTGGCGAATGGACTGGGGGAGGCCGACGGCGGCGCGGACGCACAGCCCGCAAACAGCGAACCGGCGCTGACGGCCGCGGCAAGGGAGAAGAGATCACGCCGATTCACAGCGCCTCCTTCGGCGTTTGGACACTTCTAACCACGCTGCAGAGTAAGTATCCGTTGCAGGCGGCGGGGCACCACTTGCAGGCGGGGCCTCATGACGCGGTGCTGGCTCTGGCCACGAAGTCGGCAACCCCGTCCAGCATCTCCACAAGGTGCTCGGGCGTCCCCGTCCAGACCATGCGCGCGGTGGGCAGCCCGGCGAGGATCATCGATGCAGTCAGGTCGTCGATCGCCATCCCGCGGGGAGAGGGTCGTGCGGCGATGGCCGCGGCGCGTTCACGCAGCCCGGGCGAGAGCCCCGTCCACCAGGCCTGCAGGAGGTTCTCGTCGATCATGGGTCGATTCTGCCCGGTTGTGCGATCACACTTCCACCGCGGCCAGCCGACGCTCGAGGTAGCGGCGTTCCGGTTCGGTCGGGGCGAGGCCGATCGCCGCGCGGTAATGCGCTGCGGCAGCGGCATGCAGCCCGGCGCGACGGCTGAGGTCGGCCTGTGCGGCTGGCAGCAGGTGGTAGCCGTCCAGCCGTCCGGACGCCGCCAGCCGGGCCAAGGCTGCAAGGCCGGCCTGCGGGCCGTCGGCCATGCCGACGGCGATCGCGCGATTGAGCTCGACGATGGGGGCGTCGGGCAGCTCCTCGTAGCGGGAAAGGATGGCCGGCCAGTCGGTGTCGGACGCGTAGGGCGCTAGTGCGTGCACCGCCTGGATCTCCGCCTGGACGCGGTAGGCGCCGCGCCTTCGGCCGGCGGAGGCCTCCAGCAGAGCGAGGCCTTCTGTGATCTCCGAGCCGTCCCAGCGGGACCGATCCTGATCCTCGAGCGGAACCAGGTCGCCGGCCTCGTCCACCCGGGTCGCTGCTCGGGCATGTTGCAGCAGCATGAGGGCCAGCAGGGCGACCGGCTCGGGATCGGGCAGCAGCCCTACGAGAAGCCGGGCGAGCCGGATCGCCTCGGTGGCCAGGTCAGGGCGCTGCAGGCTCGTCCCCGAGGTGGCCTTGTAGCCCTCGTTGTAGATCAGGTAGAGCACGGCGAGCACCGCGTCGAGGCGCTCGGGCAACGCGTCCGGTGCCGGCACCTCGTAGGGGATCGCAGCGTTGGTGATCTTCTCTTTCGCCCGAACGATGCGCTGCGCCATCGTCGACTCGTTGACAAGGAACGCCTTCGCCACCTCCAGGGTGCTCAGGCCCCCGACGGTGCGCAGGGTGAGGGCCACCCGCGCCTCCAGCGGCAGTGCCGGGTGCGCGCAGGTGAAGATCAGCCGCAGCCGGTCGTCCCAGTCGGGGTCGCCGACGGCGCGTTCGGCCGGGTCATCCGGCGTCCGCCCCCGCGCGTCCTCCATGGTCGTCCATTCCTGCAGCTTGCCGGTCTCGACGCCCCTGCGGCGCAAGCGGTCGAGGGCGAGGTTGCGGGCGGCCGTCGTCAGCCAGGCGGCCGGGTTGCGTGGCACCCCGTCTCGGGGCCACGTGGTGAGCGCGCGCTCGAAGGCTCCGGCGGCGGCGTCCTCTGCCACGTCCCAGTCGCCGGTGAACCTGATGATGGTCGCGACGATGCGCGCCCAGTCGGATTCGAAGGCCGAGCGGACGGCGGCGCTGACGCCCGGGTCGAGCCCGACCGCCGGCGCCGCTCCATCGGTGGTCAGTGCGCCACCCCTACACCCGGTTCACTCCGCTTTCCGAGCTCGGACGCTTCACGCCTGGCCCGCTCCACGTGGTCGTCCTCGACGTCGAACGGCCACGCCGGGGTCAGCACCATCAGCCCGCCACGGGCCATCGGGTGGGCTGCCGCGACCTCCACGGCCTCGTCGAGGTCGCGCACCTCGAGGAAGTCGATGCCGGCGATCCACTCCTTGGCTTCGGTGAACGGGCCGTCGGAGACGACCACGCGGCCGTCGCGGGCCATCACCTGGGTGGCGTCGGCCGGTGGGCGCAGCACCTCGCCGAACAGGCGGACGCCGCGGCCGTCCATCTCCTCGACCCAGGGGTCCGCGTCGCCCGGGCCGTCCAACTCGGCGTCCGGATCGACGCAGACCAGCATCAGGTAGCGCTTGCCCTTCGTCGGACGTTCAGGGAAGCCGGGCGGCACGACCCGGTAGCCGGGCGCAGCGTCTGGCCACACCATGAACGGACGCACCTCCGCGCTGCCGAAGCGGGCAGCCGGGTGCCTGGACGCGATCCCGATCGCCTCGTCGAGGTCGCGGCACTGGATGATGTCGAAGCCGCCAACCCACTCCTTGGCTTCGGTGAACGGGCCTTCGGTGAGCAGCACGTTGCCGTCGCGAACCTTGACGGTGGTGGCGTCCTCGCCGGGCCGCAGGCGCTCGCCGTACTCGGAGACGCCACGGGACTGGGTGTCAGCCGCCCATTCAGCGATATTGTCGTCGGCCGGGTCGTAGGGCAGCGGGTCTTTGCCCTGGGTGTACATCAGCAGGTATTCCATGTTGATCCTTTCCTCCTACACCGACGACGAACGGCCCGACCGGAATTCGACACCCGGCACCGACACGCTAGACATCCGTACCCTCGAGCGGAACCCTCGGTCGGTCAATCGCTGCGCCAACCGGTGGGCGACAGCCGAGAGCGCAGAGCGGTGCGGGACCAAACGTCCGGACGCAGGTTGGCGGGTCGGGGTCGCGTCCCGTTCTGCATTCTGGATCAGGGTCACCAGCGTGGTCATCATGTGAGTCCATGCCGTCCCCACCTCCTAGCTCCCGAAACACGCCGTCGCTCCCGGAATTCCGGGAGCGAGGGCACGCTTGGGGGGCGAACGGGACGGCGGACGGCTCAGGCCGGGAGGTCAGCGGGGATCATGGGACGGGAGGGAGCCGCCTGCGCTCAGTGCAAGGTGCGGGCGAGCAGCGCCTTGAGGTTTGCGAAGGCGCGAAGGAAGGCCTGCTCGTTCCACGAGGAGGTGTCCGACATCGTGTAGCCATGAGGTGCACCCTCATAGATCTCGTTGGTCGCGGCGAGGCCGGCAGCGTCCAGTGCCTCACCGAGCTCGGCGGCATTGTCGGGAGTCATCGAGCCGTCGTTGTCGGCGTGCCCGAACAGGAACTCCGCGCGGGCCGTCGCCAGCTCCCGGTGCGGTGAATCGGGCGCCTCGGTGACGAGACCACCGGCGTGGAACGCGGCGCAGGCCGCCACATCAGGGTGTCGGCAGGCCGCCCGCACCGCGAGCCGCGCGCCCATGCAGAACCCGACGACGCCGACATGCCCGGGTGTCACTCCAGGCAGGCCACGGAGCGTCTCCAGATAGGTCTCGTTGTCCTGAACCGCCAGGGCAGCACTCAGATGCCCGATGCGGGGCCCGGCGACCCGCCAGAACGCCTCGCGTCCCTCCGGCGTGGAGAGGTCACCGGTGGGTGCGACCTCTTCGACCGTGCCGTCGCGGTAGAACACGTTCGGCGCCATCACCACGTAGCCCCAACTTGCGATCTCCTCGGCCATGTCCTCTATGCGGGGGCGCAGCCCGAAGGCGTCCATGAAGAACAGCACGCCGGGGCCGTGGCCGGACGCGGGCGTGACGACGATCGCCTCGGCGACGCCGTCGGCCGTGGTGATGTTGAGCATGGGGTCACACTACGGCGGCGCACCTACGCCCACACCGGGGCGGGCTGCGCGCTCAGGCCGCAGCCCGGTACTGGGCAGCGATCGTGGCCGCACTCAGCGCCCTCTTGTAGTAGGCGAACTCGTCCAGCGAACCGGCGAACCAGGCGCTGTCCGGCTTCTCGGGCCAACCGTCGAGGTTCCCCCCACCCAGCCGCCAGCAGCCGGAACCGGGCTGCGCGCCGGTGAGGGCGTTGCCCGCAACGAGGACGCCGTCGACGAACAGCTGGTGACACCGTTGCCCTGCGTGGCGGTGGCCTGGTGCCAGGCACCGTCGTTGAAGGTCGGCGTGCTGACCACGGTCCGGATCCGGCTGCAGTAGGTGCCGAAGCCCAGCCGTCCGTCCGTGGTCAGGAACAGCGATCGGTCGGCGCGCGAACCCTTCCCGGTCCTGGTGTTCTCGAAGCCGAGGATCTTGCCGCCCACAGTGCTGGTGGTCTTGAACCACACCTGCACGCTGAACTCCTTCGCCGGTGTCGACGGGTGGGCCTGGTACACCCCAGAGCCCTGGTCGCCGGCGGTCTGGATGGCCAGATTTCCGGCGATCGCTCCCGGCACGTACCGGGTGACGCCGAAGAGAGTGCCGACTTGCTTGCGTCCGCTGGCATCGGCAGCAACCGATCTGGTGTCGCCCAGCCGCCAGTGGATGGCCGGCGAGGCCGCCTTCAGCGCAGCAGCGTAGGCGGTGTTCGGCGTGGTCGGGGACGCGTTGGAAGGCGGCACCTGGTAGTCCAGCGGAAGCGCCCTCAGCTTGTTCAGCGGGAAGGGCACCTCACCTTTGGCCTTGCTGCCAAGCATCTCGGCGAAGGCGTAGTGCCCGCGGAAGATGCTGTCGTATTGGTTGTTGGCCAGCGCAATGGGGTTTTCTGCAGAGAAGGCCACCGACCCCGACGTGTCGCTGACGATGATCCCGTACTCCTGCGCAGCTTGCGCGATGGTGCGTGCCACCGGCGACAGCCTCATCGCCGAGAGGTCGAGGCTGGCCGGCAGCCGGAGCCTCTGCCCGATCGCGAGTTGCGTCCCGCTCTTGTAGCCGTCCGTGCGATTGGCCGGCCAGGAGATCGTGCCCTTCTTGGTGTACGGGATCGCGAGGCTGATCACGTGGTCGATGTGGCCGGCCAGCAACTCGGACTGCCGGATGGTCAGGCCCCACAGCGCAAGGCCGCTCGCAGAGGCGCCGTAGCCGTAGGTGAAGGTGCCTGACGCGCGGTTCGCTGCGGCGATCTTTCCGCCCCAGCAGGCCTGCCACTGGCCGTCCACCTGCCGCGCCTTCCACAACTCCACCACCTCGTTGGTGTCTGCGTTGTAGATCGAGACCGAACCGTCGGAGGACTGATCGGCTTGTAGGTCGGCCGGCACGTGCACGCCCTGGAGCTGACGGTTGAGCTCTTTGTCCCAGCCGTTCCACCGGTGCTGGCAATTCCGGCCCTTGATGTCGTAGACCGGATCGGTGTTGTACGCGACGTAGAGGGCAGGGGTGAATCGGGTGGTGTTGATGCCGACGTTGGCTGTGGACTTCGTCCCGTAGAACTTGTGGGCCTGGGCGTTGAGGCTTGCGACCAGCTTCTTCGACTTCGTCGCCGCAGGCGTGCGATCGGGCAGCTTCTGGTAGAACGGCGAGTTCGCCGCAAAGACGCGGGACAATAAGGGACGGGAATCGGTGCCCGACAGGCTGGCGGCGCTCGCCGGCAGTGAGGTCGGAGCAAAGAGTGCCAGGACGCTGGCAGCGGTCAGGACACGAAGCAGGCGGGGGGACATCAGCTTCCAATCAGGCGGTACGCGTCCCCCCGGAGGCGCTTAACTGCGGCTCATCGCTTGTGCGTAGAGTAGCCCTTCGCCTGGCCGATGATGTCCGCGTCGACAGGGCGTCTGCAGCCGTCTCCCTGGCCGCGTGCGCCCCATCCGTTGCCAGAAGGCGTCGGTGGTGGGGCTCAGCACTTCAGGCCTGCGGCCCGTCGCCGCCCCGGACGGTGTAGCGAAGGAAGACGATGCCCGACGCGAACCGGTGTTCCTCCGCCAGCGACAGGGCGAGCCGAAGCCCGGTGGGCAGCAGGCGGGTGCCGGCACCGATGACAACTGGAGCGACGTAGATCGCCAGCTCGTCCACAAGTCCTGCGCGCAACAGGTCGGCGGCCAGCGTTGGGCCCGACACCGACAGATCGGTGTCGCTGGACTCCTTGACCGTGCGGAGGGCCCGCAGGTCGACGTGCGGCTCCACTCGCGTCCGTTCGATGCCGGGTACTGCCAGTGTCGTGGAGAACACCACCTTGTCGGCGGCCCGCCAGATGTCGGCGTACTCGCGCACGTAGTCGGGTTGGTCGGCCAGCCAGTCGTCCTCTGCCCAGGCGCGCATGGTCTCGAACATGCGTCGCCCGTACAGGTAGGTGCCCACCGTGCGCTCACGTTCGTTGACGAACCGGTGCGTCTCCTCGTCGGGCTCGGCCCAGTCGAAGTCCCCGTCGGCGCCGGCGACGAAGCCGTCGAGCGAGCTGATCATCCCGTAGCTGAGCGTCCCCATGGGTCAACCATTGCGCATCCGGGCGGACCCGGCTGAGCATTTCGGTCACCTCCGGCCAGGTCGAGGTCGGCGGTGAGGCTACATCGAGACCAGCGAGCCCTTGTTTCGCGGTGTCAGCAGGAAGGCGAACAGGTACAAGACGGCGACGATGAGCAGCAGGTTGCGGTAGCCGGTGAGCAGCCAGAGGTACTC
>JADGPA010000166.1 GCA_017882685.1 Propionibacteriaceae bacterium
ACACCCGGTCGGCGGCTTCCAGGTCGCCGCTGGCCCAGTACGTCATCCCCATGAGCGCGGTCGCCTGTTGGCGCCTGACATGGTCTCCTTCGGGCAGGAGCTCGAGTACCCGCTGAGCGTGCTTCACGGTATTGGGCACGTCACCGAGCGAGTCGGCATAGTAGGCGCGGGCCACAGCTATGGTCGCCAGCAGCTCCCGAAGCTGTTCTTCGTCCACAACGACCGCGCGGGACGGTGACTGGCCATCCGCCTTGTCGGGCGTCTTCAGCCATTGCTCGGCGTCGGTCAACCGGGTCTCGGCAGCCTCGATCTCACCGCGACCCAACAACGCATAGGCAAGCCAAACGCTGAGCACAGGCCGGGCGCGAATCAGCTCGTTCGGCAGCACCATTGCCCACTTGAACCACGTGGCGGTCTGGGAGCTGTCCTCCACCAGGGGCCCCGCCCGCTCGATCAGCTCCGCCGCCCACCCGAAGTCCTCGGCGCGCAGAGCGTGACGAATGGCGTCGGGCCGCAAACCGCTTTCCTCGTACCACTCGCTCGCCCTCCGGTGCAGCACGGGCAGTTGGTCTGGTTGCTCATCGAGCAAGTGGGCCTGGAGAACATCGGCGAAGAGGTGGTGATAGCGATACCAGTGACGCTCTTCATCGAGCGGGGCAACGAAAAGGTTGCCGCGCTCCAGGCGCTCAAGCATGCGTTGGCCATGCTTCTGCCCGGTGACGGCATCGCACAGAGCACCACACAACTTGTCGAGAATGGCGGTTTGTAACAAGAAGCCGCGTAGAGGTTGTGGCTGGCGCTGAAGAACCTCCTCGACCAAGTAGTCCAGCACGAAGCGGTGACTGCCGGTGAAGGCCCGGATGAAGCCGGCGGCATCCGGCCGCCCCCGTATGGACAACCCTGCCAGCTGCAGGCCGGCGATCCAGCCTTCGGTGCGGCTCTCCAAGGCGGTGACGTCCTCCGCCGAGAGGTCGAGGCCCATCACCCGGTTCAGGAAATCGGCGGCTTCGGAGGGGGTGAAACGCAGGTCTGCCGCGCGCAGTTCAGTCAGTTGGCCCCGAGCACGCCACCGGGCCAGGGGTAGACGTGGATCCTCCCGGGAAGCGATGACCAGGTGCATCCGTGGCGGCAGGTGCTCCAGAACGAACGTGAGAGCCTCGTCCACCGGTTCAGAGTCGACGAGATGGTAGTCGTCGAGGACGAGGACCAGACCGTGCGGGAGCGTTGTGATCTCGTTGAGCAGAGCCGTCAGCATCGTTTCGGTCGGTGGCGGCTGGGGAGAGTGGAGCATACCCAACACCCCTTGCCCAACATCCGCGGCAACCGTCCGCAGAGCGGCGACGAGGTAGGCCAGGAAGCGCGCCGAATCGCTGTCCCCTTCGTCCAGGGAAAGCCAAGCAGGACGAACCTCCGGTTCAAGACGGTTGCAGCCGGCCACCCACTCGCTGACTATCGTTGTCTTGCCGAAGCCAGCCGGGGCAGACACAAGGATCAGCCTGCTCCGCACACCCTCGTCCAACCGTTCGATCAGGGAGGGACGAGGAACCGCGTTGGGCCGAAGCGGCGGGGCATGGAGCTTGGTGTCGAGAATCGGCGTCGACATTCGGCAATCATAGGAGACAGGCCGCCCTGGTCGCGGAATCCCTGCGGACGAACAGGAGCCTGGCTCAGTCGTGCGGGTCAACTGCGGGCCGGAGGTGTTCCAGTCCGTCGAGGATGAGGTTGAGGGTGAACTCGAACTCCGCTTTGGTGTCGCAGACGCTCAGCGAGTCGGTCTGGTCGTGCGGTTGGGTCATCGCCATCGCGCCGAGATACGGGAAGGCGGCTGCCAGTTGCGCCATCTCGTCGGTGGTGGTGCCCTCGTCGGGTGAGCCCGGCTCGAAGATTTCCTGGGTGAAGCCCATGATCATCGAGCCAAGGGAGTGGATGGCCCGGTGGGCGATCTCGAAATCGAAGCCTGCCTGAATCATGGTGGCCACAAGGGCTTCGAAGATGATCATTGTCCTGGGTGGGATGTCCGACTCCGTGGCTACCAGTGGGGGGGCCCACGGGTGGCGAAGCATCACCCGGCGGGCACCGAGGCATCGGTTGCGGATCGTTTCCCGCCAGTCTGCGGCGCTGGCCAGAGTGGGTTGAGCATCGGAGGCCCCGCCGTATTCGGGTGAGCCGGGTTCGGCTGGCCCGTCGGCCACGGTCTCGGCGATGACTTGGTCGACGATCAAGGCGGTCAGGGCGGAGAGTAGCCCTGCCTTGTCCTTGACGTAGTAGTAGAGGGACATGGCCTCACAGTCGAGTTCGTCTGCCACCCGCCGCATCGTCAGCGTCCCGAGTCCATCTAGGTCGGCTACTGCGAGGGCAGCGTCGAGGACACGTTCGCGGCTGAGTGGCTCCTTGGATGTTCTAGCGGGCATATCCCACCTCCCTTGCGGATGCCCATCTTACGTCCTAAGATGTATCTTACAGACTAAGAAAGGATCTGCTGTGACCATCCCCATGACGAACCTGGCGCCAGTTGTCCCTGCCGCAGGCTCCCGCATCGGCCCCCGCAAGGTGGTCTCGTCTCTTTGGCTCTTCGCCATCCTCAACTACCTCTACTGCGACCTGCTCGGGCTGATGTATCCCGAGGACCTGCGCGGCTTCCTGGACGGCAAGGTCGGAGGTCTGGTCATCGACCAGCAATTCCTGCTCAACGCCGCGATCCTGATGACCGTGCCGATGGCGTCGGTACTCATCTCCCGGATTGCATCGCACCGGTTCGCGCGCATCGAGAGCATCGTGGCAGCGGTGGTGATGACCCTGGTCCAGCTGGCCACCCTCTTCATGGGAACCGCCACATTGCACTACATGTACTTCTCGGTCATTGAGGTGGCCACGACGATCGCCATCGTGTGGATGGCGGCACGGCGCTGGAAGCTCGACTCCTGACCGCACCCACTGCCGGTGACTCGCCCGTATGGTGCACGAGTTCACACTCGGCCGAGTATCCGGTCTTGCCGCGGTCCGCTCGGCTCACCTGCGAGCGGCCGTCTCGCTCAGGCGGCGTGTGCCGTCCCGGCACGATGGCGCTTCCGAACAGCGAGACCCACCGAAACCAGGCTGATCACTGCAGCGATGATCAGCACTATGTAGTGAAGGCTCACTCCGATGTAGTCGTTGTCCATCCCTTCGACGCCACGGATCTGGGGGTTGCCGAGGCCACGGTTGACCCACCAGTCGGCGAGGCCGAACGGGATCAGGATCACCACCAGGATCAGCGGGGGGAGCCAGGACCGCCCCGGGGCGCGCCGGGTCAGGCCGATGACCAGACTGACGGCGAACAGTGCGACCAGCGCGAACTGGAACACTTGTGCGTAGCCAAGGGGTAGAGGTGGCTCATGTGCCCGGACCCTGCCCGGGGGAGAACAAGGCACGTGCGAATCCGAGCGGACTCATACACCCACCCCTTGTGGCGCTCCGCTCGCGGCTCCTCCTGCGCGGTGGTTAGGAACCCGATGGGTCGGCCGAGCCGACTTGCCTGGATCGTCGCCACGTTGTCGAGGGAGATCACGCTGTCCTGTTCTAGCCCGTTGGCCGGACCGACCGGGACCTCGCTGGTCTCCCGCACGCTAGTCGGCAATATCGAGGTGGCCGGCCATCCAGTCGACAAGTGGGTCCAGGTCGTCGGCAGCACCCGGCTGGTGGAGGATCGCCGCGTCTTGCACTGCGGCCTGGCGTCGCATCTCGCGTTCCAGTGCGGAACTGACCAGCGCAGCACGGCTAGCGGCCCTGCCCCGGGCCACAGCCTTGTCGAGGAACGCGACCATCTCGTCGGGCAGCCGGAGGCGATCTGCGTGCTCATGGAACCAAACACAAGCGCTGCATCGCGAAATGGGATGGTGCATCGACCACGATCGTGGCTCCCGTTGGCGGGCCTCACCGATCAGGGAATCGCCGCGATCGGTCAGGACGCAGTCAGGGCTGTCCGCTCGTCAACGGCACGCCTGGACCGGTGGTCTGAGGCTTCTACAGCGCTCCCACGACGGGCACTCCTGGTGGGCGCCGGGCGCGCACCACCCACGGTAGGTACATCACCGCCCACAGGATCGCGACCAGGACGATCAGGACCGGTACGTAGAGGTTGCCGGCGAGCGCCTGGATGCCCTCCAGCGGGGAACCTGGCGCTCCGACATTGAGGAACCAGAAGTTCGTGTCCCACACCTGGTTGGCGAGGTCGCCGACGGTCGCGAACACCACCACCATGATGGTCACCCGCCCCAGGTTGCGGATGTCGGGGACCAGCTCGCCGGCGACCAGCCGCATCAGCACGTAGCCGAAGATGAGGGCGTGGATCGTGAAGCTCTGCCAGGTGAAGACGTTGAGGATGGGTCGGCTGGCCCAATCGGGGAACAGATCGGCCGCCAAGGCACCCCACCAGCCCATCGCGTAAAGGAAGTCGCCGGTCCAGCGATTGGGTCGCACCGCGTCGATGAAGACGGAAACGGTGGCGATCGCACAGACGTGCAACGGCAGGATCTCCGGGGAGTACGTACCGGTCACCACATAGGCGAGTTGTCGCAGGACCTCAAGCATCAACACCGACCAGCCGACCACCAGTCGCAGTCGCCTACGACGATCAGTGTCGGCCCTGCGATAGCCCAGGACCAGCGCAGCGATGCCGATGGCCAGCACGGCGAGCACACCGAGGTGGATCGCAGAAAAGGTCCCGAAGCCGGCGCCCTCGGGCGTCGAATGGTTCTGCGGGACGAAGAAGTAGTCCCAGCTCCAGGTCAGCGCGCTCACCAGCACGCCGACCGCTGCATCCGTACCGGCGTTGGCACGCGCTCATTGTCCAGCGTGGACGGGGTCGTGACCGGAATACCCGAAAGAGTGGTGAACAGCCAAGCCGCTACGACTGGCCCGCCGAGCACTTGCTGCGGAGCGACGGACCGCGAGATGTCGTGTCGGGCAGGCGCTTCCGGCGCGAGATCTGAGGTTCCCGGCCATTCGGCCGCTGGGTAGAACATGAAGCGCCCCAGGTTTGATGCCGCATCCTCTTGAGTTGGAAAGATGTAGTCACTTGCCCATTCCGAGGCTAGATGGTGATCGCGACGCCGCCACGTTTATGGCCGGTCTGGACGTGTCGGTGGGCTTCGACGATGCGCTCGAGTGGATAGGCGGCGCCAACCACGGGTTTGAGTGTGCCTGACTCCACGAGTGTGGTGATCTGGTCCAGCCGCTGCGAGCTGAGTTGGAGGTCGCCGTCGTCGATCGAGACCCACTGTCCGTTCTCCTCGAGTGCGAGCTTGCAGGCTTCCTTGAGCTTTGAGCCCTTCAGGCCACCCACCGAGTCGAGGACGAAGTTGTAGCGGGCACCGGGCGGTGGGGTGTCGGACGTGGTGTAGTCGAGGACGTGATCGGCGCCGAGTGCCCGGACGAGGTCGATGTTCGCCGTGCTGCAAACCGCAGTCACGTGAGCGCCGAGCGCCTTGGCGTATTGCACGGCGATGGTGCCTGATGTTCCGGATGCACCGTAGATGAGCACGGAGTCGCCGGAATGGATCTGGCCTTTCTCAACGTACTGGAGGGCGAGGAGGCCGCCGTAGGCTGCGGCGGTGGCCTCTTCGTGGCTGAGGTTGGCGGGCTTGCGTGCCAGGCAGCCGTGGACACGGGAGTCCGTTTCGGGCATGCAGCGGTATTCGGCGTAGGCGCCGAGCCGGAAGCCGGTGCAGCCGTACACCTGGTCGCCGGGAGTGAACCGCGAGGTGTCGGCGCCGGTGGCGTCCACGATTCCGGAAAAGACGAATCCCAGGATCTGCTGGCGGGGCTTGGTGATGCCCATCATGAGCCGGAATGGGATCTGGAGGCGCGGGGTCACCTGGGCTGAGCGGATGAAAATGTCGCTCGCGGTGACGGCGCTGGCGAGGATCCGGACGCGGACCTCGTTCGCCTTCGGTTCGGGGACAGGCATCTGTCGGATGTGCAGTACCTCGGGCGGCCCGTACCGGTCGGCATGGACGGCAGGCATGGTTGGCTTCGTGGGCATTGGGGTCTTCCCTTGCTTGGTCAGCGGGTCGAGGCGGCGGGGTGGAGCGTGATCGGCTGCGGAGTGGTCGGGGGGGTGACTGCGAACCCCTTGATGAGGAGCCAGCCGGCGAGCACCATCTCGTTGAGGGCGATCGGGATGTTGACGGCGATCTGGATCGGTGAGAACAGGGTGATCGCGCCGAAGAAGACGGCGATGGCGGCGATGAGACCGAGCGTCGTGCCGGCCAGACCCCACAGGGACAGCCATCGCGGCACAACCCGGGAGCGCGCCATCACGATGTAGTACAGACTGCCGCCAAGGTAGAAGGCGAGGATGCCGATCACGCTGGCGTGGCTTCGCAGGGCGAGGAGCAGGTCCCCGGTCAGGGTGGCGGTCGATGTCGACGCAGCACCGTCACTGGACTGGCTGAGAGCGACAAGGAGCAGGGCGCCGAGGGCGGAGACGATGTACATCAGCCCTTCGACCGTTCGCAGCATCACCGCGCCGAGCGAGCATGCTTCGCCGTACCGTCGCAGCACGGGATAGAGCGCCACCGGGATGCCGATAGCCGACACCGCGGCGAGGAACTGGAAGAAGGCGCCGGCCGTGACCCGGCCGGGGTCCAGCTGGATCGCGGTGAGGTAGTCGGGGGCGGTGAGCAGCGGCTGGAGCAGCGCGGCGTCGATGAGGGATGCCGCGGTTGCGGCAATGAACAGCACGCCGGTGACGCGTGCATTGACGAGGTAGGGCCGCATGGGTGTGGTCTTTCTGTGAGACCGGCCGACGCTGTCGGTCGGGGGTTTGGTGGATTCCTGGTCACTGCTGGTGGTGAGGCTGAGGATCTCGGAGCCGTGCAGCGCCTCGAGGAAGGGCTGAACGCTGCCTGTGACGCGGCATTGCAGGACGAGTCCCTCGACCCGCACGTCGCTGACACCGGACGCGCGAGCGACGCGGTCGACAGGTGGCTGGCCGACGCAGCTCACCTCGATGGTCCGGCTCTTCAGCTCCTCGCTCATACCTCCAACGTAGGAATGGCCGCGTGGTCCGGGGCACCCGGGGAAACACGCATCCGGCACCTCATCCTGCGCGGCGTTGAGCGCTGGCCTCCCGGGGTGATTACCTGTTGTCATGACGCGGACGGCGCGGGTGCCGGGCAACCTGGCTGCGGAGACCAGCAGCTTCGTGGGTCGCCGCCACGAAGTCGCGGAACTGCGGTCGAAGCTGGCCTCGGCACGGATCGTCAGCCTCGTCGGGCCCGGCGGTGTTGGGAAGACCCGCCTCGCTGTCCGGGTCGCGACCGATCTCGCCCGGGGATTCGCCGACGGCGCCTGGCTGGTCGAGCTTGCTGAGGTGCGGGATCCCGCACTCCTGCCCAACTCCGCAGCCAGAGCCCTCGCCTTGCGCGACCAGGCGCCCGGCGGGGCGCTGGCCCTGCTCTTGTCCTACCTGGCCGACAAGCAGCTTCTACTTGTGCTGGACAACTGCGAGCACCTGCTCGACGCCGCAGCCGGGCTGGCCACCTCGGTGGTGGAGGCCGCACCGCAGGTGAGGGTGCTCGCCACGAGCCGGGAACCACTGTCGGTGCCCGGGGAGCAGGTGTTGCCCGTCCCGCCACTGGAACTGCCATTCGCCGACGACGCCGAGCCGCTCGGGTTGCTTGGACAGAACGAGGCGGTGTCGCTGTTCATCCAGCGCGCGGCCGCCGCCTCCGGGGCATTCGAACTCACCGCGGACAACCGTTCGGCCGTCGTCGGTCTGTGCCGCCGCTTGGACGGGCTGCCACTGGCCCTCGAACTTGCCGCGGTCCGGACCCGGGTCCTCACCGTGCAGCAAATCCTGGCCCATCTCGACGACCGGTTCGCGCTGCTCACGTCAGGCTTCCGGGTCGCCCTGCCCCGCCACCAGACCCTCCGCACGACACTGGACTGGAGTTACGAGCTCCTCCCGGCCGGATCACAGGCGGTGCTTCGGCGACTGTCGTTGTTCGCCGGCCGCTTCACTCTCGAGGACGCCGAAGCGATCTGTGCCAGCGACGCAGGCGCCGCGCACGTGTTGGACTCCCTGTCCTCGTTGGTGGACAAGTCGCTGCTGCTGAAGGAAGAGGTCGGGCCGGTCGCCAGCTTCCGGCTTCACGAGACAACCCGCGAGTACGCGGCGGAAAAGCTGCGGGAGTCGGGTGAGGAGCAGACCGCCCAGCGGGACTTCGGGAACTACTACGTTTCGCGGTGCCGGGAAGCCGCAGACGGAGCTAGGTTCCGCATCGTCGAGTGGCTGGAGTGGATCGACCTCGAGATCGACAACCTCCGGTCGCTCCTGCACCGCCTCCGGTCCGACGGGGACCACGAGCAGGGTCTCCAACTGGTCGGTGCCCTCGTGTGGTACTGGGTGACGCGGGCCACCACTGAAGGACAGCGTTGGATCGAGCTGTTCCTCGACGCGGCCCCCGACGACCCCAGGACGAACACGGGTGCCCACTTCCTGCGGGGCTTCCTCGCCATCCTCCAGGCCAACCCCGCAACCGCCAGGCGGGAACTCGAGCGAGCTGCGGACGCAGAGCGCACAGCCGGAACGTCACGCCGGCTCGCCGAGACACTGGCGATGGCGTCGGTTGCCGCGAACATGGCCGGTGATCACGCGTCCGGCCAACAGCTGTGCGACGAGGCACGAGCGGCCGCCGCGCAGCTCAGTGACCTGGAGGCAACGCTGGCGTCGCTCCAGGCCCAAGCGATGAACGGGTTCTTCACCGGAGATCTCGAAACCTTCCGGGCCGCCTCCTCCCAGGCCGAACCGCTCAGCCGGGCAGCCGGCGATCTGTACACCCTCGAGATCTGGTTGATGAACCAAGGTATCGCCGCACTACTGACCCAGAGCGAGGACCCCACCCCACATCTCACCGAGGCGCTCCAGCTCGCCGATCGCATCGACGATCGGGTGAGCCAATTCCATCTGGTCGGCGCCCTCGGCGTTCAGGCGGCAGCCAGTGGCGACCACTCTCGCGCCGCCCGGCTCTTCGGCGCCACCGAGCGGCTCCGGACCGAGACCGGCGCCAAGGTCAACCCTGTCCTGGCTCCCCTGCTGGAAGACCGCGGCGACTCGCTGCGCGCTCAGCTGGGTGGAGCGTCCTACGACACCGAGTTCAGAGCCGGTGCGACGATGAGTAGATCGAACGCCCTCCTCCTCGCCCTCGGGTCATCCAGCCCACGGGAGCAAGCAGGCCTCAAGGCCGTACTCGCTCCGCTCGCCAAGCGGGAGACGGAGGTGGCCCGCTTGATCTCGCAGGGGCTCACGAACCGGCAGATCGGGAGCCGACTGTTCATCTCCGAACGGACGGTGGAGAACCATGTCCGCAACATCATGGACAAACTCGGCTTCACCTCACGAACCCAGATCGCCACCTGGGTCACACTCACGAACCCACTGACCAGGGACAGCTGACCGCTGACACACGTCCGAGCCGGCGTGAGGGCTTGGTTAGCCGTGCGTCGCTCGGGCGAGTCCAGGGGTGAGGAGCGTGAGGATGGCATAGGCCGCGTCGCCCTGCGGAACGTCTCGGCCATCTTCGAGCCACCAGAGCATGGCGGCCCACACTGCGCCTCCCGCGGCCGCCGCGAGTTCCGCGCGTTGCGTGTCCGCCAGGGAGGGCGCCGTCGCGTCGAGTCGTTCGCGGATGTGGGCGTTGATCCGTTCGCGAAGGGCCGTCACCATCGGACCACCGTGGCCCTGGACGAGGAAGGGCTCGGCGAGGACTCGGTGGCGGGCGAGGTGTTCGAACAGGCTGGGAACGAAGGCGAGGCAGTGGTCTGCTCCGGTTGCCGGCACGATCTCCATTGCGCCAAGGAATGCGTCGTCCAGGAGGGCATCGCGGTCGTCGTAGTGTGCATAGAACGTCGAGCGGGCGCACCGGGCGTGAGCCACCACGTCCGCGACCGTGATGTCGTCCCAGGATCGGGTGCGGAGCAGGTCCAGCAGAGCGCCGCGAAGCCTGTTACGGGTGCGAACCGCCCGCGGGTCTGCCGATACCGGACACATACGCGCCTCCTGTCCGGGCGTGACGGGGTTCGTCGTGGCGCAGGTCGCAACGGTGCCGGATGGTGGAAATACAAGTCCATCTTAAGGAGGAACCATGACCACCAAGACCCTGCCGGCCACGCCGCGGACCCTGAGCCAACCAGATCCTATCGAGCGCGCACGGCGGCTCGGCACTGCCGCGGCGCTGGTCATCATGCCGGCCATCTTCGTGTTTGCGTTCGGCACCCACCCGGGGTTGGGTGGCGTCCGGCTGCTGGAGCCGGCCGACCTGATCCTGCGGGCTCGCGGGAATCCGGTCCTGCAGTTCGCGCACGCGCTGGTGACACTCAACACGGCCCTTCTCGTTGTCGTCGCGTTGCATCTCCAGTCGCTGCTGCGGGCCGGTCGTGGTGCGTGGGCAGGTCTGGTCGGGGGCGCGATGGCGGTACTCGGAGCCTGCCTACTCGCTGCCGACAAAGGTGCGTTGTGCCTCACCATGAGTGCGCTGGACGCTGTGGACGACAGAACCTTCAGCGCGATGATGCCCGGGTTGATGGCGATCTTCGACAAGCAGGGTTGGGTCGTGCTCGTCTGGGGGATGGTGCTGCTGCCCCTCGGCGTTGCTGTGCAGGCGGTCGGCCTGATGCGGTCCGGGGCGTGGCCGATCTGGCAGGCGGGCGCCCTGCTCGCGGGCTCGCTTCTCATCGCAGCGCCCGACGGCATGGAGATCGTCAACCTGGGCGCGGCCCTGGCGCTGCTTGTGGCCCTGGCACCCCAAGCCGTGAGCCTCCTCCGAGACACGTCGTCGATCAAACGCGGCTTGGCGGCGTCCCGCTGTCGCGACTGCCGCTACCGCCGCGCCGCGGCGACGCTTCCGAGTCGCTAGGCGGAGAGCACGTGTGGTCGCAGGATTGGTGGTCCACGCCCGGTAGCCAGCTCCGTTCAGGTGGGGGATCACCACGAGTTCGCCCGTTCGGGAACCCCGCTGGTGGCCGAGCTGACTACGCGGGCGGCACCTTGTCCGAGACTGAGTACCGGTGGCTGCTGTCGGGCGCCCTTCCAGTGGGAACGGTTCGGAAATCCGAAACGACCGTGTGTGCCGAGAGGCGTGCAGCCGCGGATTGGTCAAGGCGCTACCTCGCGATTGACCATGCGGTTCAGCTGGAAGAGCTACTCCCCAGGTGTTCCAGAATCCGCGCGTTCACCAACTGTGGCTGGGCTACCGCGGTGATGTGGTGCGCCCCCGGGATGAGTTCCGTTGCGATTCCCGGCAGGAGCCGGCCAGCCGCCTCGATTGCCGCGTCAGGGGAATAGATCCGCTCGTGATCGCCGACAATCAGGAGCGTGGGCGCCTCTATCAGCGCGAACTCCTCCGGTGCGTACACTCGCGGGAAGACGCGGTTGGCGCCCGACCAGGTGCACTCGGGCAGCTCCTAAGCCGTCAGCCAACTCCGAGAACCACAAGGCGAAGTCGTCGAGGCTGATCATTGGCCGGACTGGACGACTCCTGCCTACGTCACCGAGGATGTCAACCGAATAGACCCGATAGCGCTCACTGAGGGCACCCGCGGTCCGATACCACGAGGTGGCGGTGGCGAAATAGGCGTGCAGAAGAACCACTGGCTCGGCGTCCTCCGGACCACTCGCGATGACATGCGTGATCCCGCCACACGTAGGTATATCGAGTTCCAAGCAGGGAACCGGCCACACTTGGACGAGCTCATCGTAGGCAACCAGTGTCGCTGCCTGCCCGGCCGCAGTCGCGAAGACCGATAGGTACTGGCTCACTCAGCCTCCTCGACTGTGCCCTGCAAAGGAGGCTGACGCACCTTTGCGACGACTCCCTCAAGCTAGCAGTGGAATGGCGAGCCGCGTCAGCGGAGCGACGGTCTAGTGACGAATGAGTGCGTGATCCGCAGAGTCCGCTTTCCTTGCCCCTGGGGCGCGTGTGGGAATCCCGGGAACATCCACGTCGCCGGCGATGTCACGTTCGCCCAACGCACCAACTGCCGCACCTAGAATGCAGTTCATCGTGGGCCGGTCACCCCGAAGAGATCGCACAACTCGCAGCTGAGGCCGAATCCGGCTACGACCTCCGAGTTCCTGCGCCACCGTGGTGGACGCCAACCCATCGGGACAGCCGCGCCCCGCGTCGTCCCCGTCCGGCTAGACCCCGAACTCGAGCAAGCACTGAGAGACCGGGCCGAGGCTGACCGCGCCAACACCAGCGGAGTCATCCGCGACGCCCTCCAGCCTGGCTCAAGAACCGCTTATCCAAACGCCCCTCCCGCGGCGGCGAGCTCACCGCAGCCGGTCCAGGAGCGGGCAAAGGCACCAGCCTCATCCTGCGCCTGTCCAGGTCCACCGGAGATTCAGAGAAGCGTCACACCGCGCCCCAGGAGTTCCAGCTGGCTCTGGTCGGGCGTTGATCTCAGTTGGCGGGGGCCAGTTCGGCGATCAGGGTCTCAACTCGGTTGCGGATCTCGTCACGGATGGGTCGCACGGATTCGATGCCCTGGCCGGCCGGATCGTCCAGCACCCAGTCCTCGTAGCGCTTGCCCGGGTAGAACGGGCAGGTGTCGCCGCACCCCATCGTGATCACCACGTCGGACTCCTTGACCGCTTCGGTGGTGAGGATCTTGGGCTGTTCCGCGGCGATGTCGATGCCTTCCTCTGCCATCGCCAGTACGGCCATCGGGTTGATCGACTCGGCCGGCGTCGAGCCGGCCGACAGTACTTCGATCCGGCCCTGCCCGAGGTGGCGCAGGTAGCCGGCGGCCATCTGGGAGCGGCCGGCATTGTGAATACACACGAACAGGACGGTGGGCTTGCTCATCTACGTGACTCCTCGAATCTCCCGGGACGCACCCCGTCCGGGCTTGACAGCAACAATACCTCAGTTACCATTGACTCAATAGTCGTGGAGGTAAGCCTGCAATGTCAACTGTCGAACTCGAGGCAAGGGCCCGAGCGTACGCCGCGCTCGGTGACCCTTCGCGCCTGGCGATCATCGACCTCCTGGCGAATGCCGACCGTGCCTCCGGGGAACTCGGCTCCCAACTCGGTATCCCCACCAACCTGATTGCGCACCATTTGCGCGTCCTCGAGGAAGCCGGACTGGTCCTGCGCCGACGATCCGAGGGTGACGGCCGCCGCACCTACGTCACGCGCACCCGCGCCTGCAATGACCTGATCGGGGACGGGCGTCTGGCCCGCCCCCACAAGATTGCTTTCGTTTGCTCGCAGAACTCGGCCCGCTCCCAACTCGCCGAGTCCTACTGGAGAACCATCAGCGACATTCCCGTCGTCTCCGGCGGGACCCATCCCGCGGCCCGCGTCCATCCCCGCGCCATCGCTGTCGGACGGCGTCACGGTCTGGACCTGACCGCGGCCCTGCCCAGGCTCGCCGCCGACGTGCTCAGCGGCGACGAGCTGGTCGTCGCCGTCTGTGACCGCGCCTACGAAGATCTCGACAACCAGCCGCTGCACTGGTCCGTCCCCGACCCCGCCCTCGCCGAGAATGCTGACGCCTTCGAGGGGGCCTACGACGACATCACCGACCGGATCACCCGCCTGACCGCCAGTTTCCAAGGAGAATCCTCATGACCACCGCCCCCCATCCCGTCTCGGAACGCAGCTGGGAAAGCCTGCACACCGACGAGAAGCTCGCCCTCAAGCAAGCCTCCGCCCGCCTCGCAAACCAATTCGACGGCCTCTACGGCAAGGAGACCATTGAACGCTTCCTGGCCAGCTCCTTCGACCAGTTCGCCGATCACGCCAAGGTGACCCGGTTCCTGCCGTTGCTCGCCGAACGGTTCGCCCACCAGCGCCTCCAGGCACTTGCCCGCATCGAGGGACTCCACGACGACGGCAAGCCGGTCGTGCTGTTCCTGTGCACGCACAATGCCGGCCGCTCCCAGATGGCGCTCGGCTTCTTCCAGGCGCTGACCGGTGACAAGGCTGTGGCCTGGTCCGGTGGATCCGAGCCCGGTATTGAAGTCAACCCGGCGGCCATCGCGGCAATGGCCGAGCGTGGTATCGATATCTCCGGGGAGTTCCCCAAGCCCTGGACCGACGAAACGGTCCGGGCCGCCGACGTTGTGGTGACGATGGGCTGTGGCGATGCCTGCCCGATCTTCCCCGGCAAACGGTATGAGAACTGGGACGTGGAGGACCCCGCAGGCCAAAGCGTCGAAGACGTCCGTCCCATCCGGGACGAAGTCGAGCGCCGCGTCCGCAGCCTCATGGCCTCACTCACCTTGTAGGAAGCGTCCGCGACCGAGACCTGACAACGCCGTAGCCGTTCGCGCCCCGAGGGATGGCTCCGGAGCCAGCGGTTTGGTCCAGCTCGGATTGATGGTTATCGATCTATTGGGTCTACAGTTCGTATCGATAGTCGTCGATGTTCCTATGAAGGAGTGACCCGTGGTCAGTATCCGTGTGTTCGAGCCCGCCTTGTGCTGCAACACCGGGGTGTGTGGTGAGGATGTCGACCAGGCACTGGTGGACTTCAGCGCCGATCTGGACTTCTTCACTTCTCAGGGCGTCGACATTGCGCGGCACAATCTGGCGAACGACCCGTCCATCTTCGTGCAGAGCCAGGTGGTGACGAACTTCCTCACCGCTGCCGGATCCGAGGGACTGCCCCTGGTCCTCGTCGACGATGTGACCGTGCTCGCCGGCCGGTACCCCACTCGCGAGATGTTGGCCCGCTACGCCGGTCTCGCCTCGGCCGAACCGAGGACCCTCACGCTCGCCACAGTCCCGTCCCAGAGTTGCTGCGGCGGCTCCAGCAGCAGTTGTTGCTGAGTCGCTCCCTGATGAAGTTCCTGACAGCACCAACTCGTTTTCTCTTCTTCACCGGCAAGGGCGGGGTGGGCAAGACCTCGATCGCCTGCGCCGCTGCAGTGCAATTTGCCGAAGCCGGACGGCGGGTGCTGCTGGTGAGCACCGACCCGGCCTCCAACGTCGGCCAGGTGTTCGGGCAGACGATCGGCAACGCCATCACGCAGGTGCCATTGGTTCCCGGCCTCGATGCCCTGGAAATAGACCCTGAGCAGGCCGCAGCGGACTACCGCGAGCGGATCATCGGCCCGGTGCGAGGATTGCTGCCCGACAAGGAGATCGCCTCGATCACCGAGCAGCTGTCCGGCTCGTGCACCACCGAGATCGCATCGTTCAACGAGTTCACCGGCCTGCTGGCCGATCCATCGCTGGTCGCCGGCTATGACCACGTCATCTTCGACACTGCGCCCACCGGGCACACGATCCGGCTGTTGAAGTTGCCGGGCGACTGGACGGGCTTCCTTGATGAGGGCAAGGGGGACGCCTCCTGCCTCGGGCCGCTGTCCGGTCTGGAGAAGCAGCGCACGATCTACGCGGGTGCGGTGAAGGCGCTCGCCGACCCGTCGGTGACCAGCCTCATCCTGGTGGCCCGAGCGCAGGATTCCAGCCTGGCCGAGATCGCCCGGACAGCAGAAGAGCTGACCGTCACCGGCATCAGGCCCAGCAACGTCGTCATCAACGGAGTCCTGCCCCGCAGCGCCGCCGCCGCCGACAGCCTCGCCCTCGCCGTCCGCGACCGCGAGCAGGCAGCGATCGCCGATATGCCCGTCTCGCTGGCCTCCGTCCCGCGGGACATCATCGAACTCAAACCCGAGAACATGGTCGGCCTCGCCGCGCTGAGGTCCCTGTTCGAGGACGTAACGGCGATCCCGAATGATGGCTCCTCACAGCACGGTGATGACCTGCCGCCTTCGCTGGAGGCCCTGATCGACGAACTCGCTGGCGACGCCCACGGCCACGGCCTGATCATGTGCATGGGCAAGGGCGGAGTCGGCAAGACCACCATCGCCTCCGCGATAGCCACCCGTCTCGCCGAGCTGGGACACCAGGTCCACCTCACCACCACAGACCCAGCGGGCCACCTGGAGAGCACCCTCGGCGACGATGTGGCGGTGGCGAACCTCACCGTGTCCCGGGTCGACCCCCAGCAGGCCGTCGCCGACTACCGCAAACACGTCATGGACACCAAGGGCAAGAGCCTCGACGACGCCGGCCGGGCGGTGCTCGCAGAGGATCTGCTGTCGCCGTGCACAGAGGAAGTTGCCGTCTTCCAGCAGTTCTCCCGCCTCGTCAATCAGGCACGGCGCAGCTTTGTCGTGATGGACACAGCGCCGACCGGACACACCCTGTTGCTCATGGACGCAGCCGGCTCCTACCACCGCGAGATCGCCCGCAACATGCCCACCGGCAGCTCGTACACGACCCCGATGATGCGGTTGCAGGACCCCGGCTACACCAGGATCCTGCTCGTCACGCTGCCGGAAACCACCCCCGTTCTGGAGGCCGGCATCCTCGAGGACGACCTGAGGAGGGCTGGCATCCACCCGTGGGGCTGGGTCATCAACCAGTCCATCGCCGCCGCGGACACGGCGTCTCCGCTGCTGCGTCACCGTGCCGGTCAGGAACAAGCATCGATCGACGCCGTCCGGGAACGCGCTCGCCGGCTCGCCATCGTCCCTCTGCTCCAGCAGGAACCGATCGGTCGCAGCAGCCTCGCCCTGGTCGCGTCATGAACCGTGTCCTGGGAACCATCGAGTGCGCCGTCGGTGCGCCGCAGCAGCTCATGCCCGCGACCGACGCGGAATCGTTGGCCGGTGTGCTGAAGGCGCTGTCCGATCCGGTCAGGCTCCGGCTGTTGCGCCTGGTCGCCGAATCCCCCGACACCACGGCGTGTGCCTGCCACATGCCTGCAGCACTGGGGATCTCGCAACCAACCCTTTCCCACCACCTCAAGAAGCTCGTCGAAGCCGAACTACTGGTCAGGGAACAACGCGGGAGGTGGGCACACTACCGACTCGAAAGCCAAGCCCTGAATCCCGTGCGGGCCTACCTCGCAGCCTGCCGCTGACAAGCCATTCCCCGCATCGGGGACTGCCGATGGCCGGCCAACTCCAGAGAAACGGGCCAGTATGAAGGGGGACGAATGCCTGGTAGGGCTGCGAAGAGCGCCTCTGGGTGGCAGGGGGGACCATGAGAGCTGAACCGCAGGTGAACGGGTCTCTCGCTGCGCGGGTTGACGACGCGGTCGGACGGCTGATCGAATCGCTCCTTCGAGGTCATCATCGCCGTCGGCTGGCCCGCAACGGGTGGGCGGCCATCCTCGATGAGAACCCCGACGCCGCGGTCGACGCTGCAAGCTCGCCGATGCGTGGCGGGAACTGGGTCGAGATCCTCATCGACGGCAAGGACGCGTTCGCGGCGATGCTGCTGACGATTGAGCGTGCCGAGCGCAGCGTTCATGTGGCCGGCTGGCACGCCATGCCCGACTTCGAGCTGACCAGAGGAGAATCCGCGTCGACTCTGGGCCGGGCCCTCGCAGTGGCTGCTGGACGAGCCCGGGTGCGGGTCCTCCTGTGGGGTGGCCCCCAGTTGCCCGTGATTCGACCGACCAGGTCAGACGCCCGCGAGGCAAGGGATGCCTTCGCGCGCATCCCCGGCGTCAGCGTGGCGCTTGACACGCACGAATACCTGCAGCACTGCCACCACGAGAAGCTGCTGGTCGTCGACGACGAAGTGGCGTTCGTGGGCGGACTCGACATGACCCACCTGACTGCTGACAGGTGGGACACGACCGGCCACGAGCCGCGGGAAGGGCTCGGCTGGCACGATGCCGCTGTGCGCCTCAGCGGACCGGTCGTCGGGGACGTCGCCACTCATTTCAACGCCCGCTGGGCAGAGGTGACCGAAGAACGCCTGCCAACACCGAAGGTGCCTGAGCCGGCCGGCCCGCACGCGGCGCAGTTCCTGCGGACGGTGCCGGAGAGGGTCTATCGCTTCCTGCCCGAGGGCGAGTTCTCGATCCTTGCCGAATACCGCCGAGCCCTCGCAAGCGCGCAGCACCTGATCTATCTGGAGAACCAGTTCCTGTGGGCTCCAGAGATCGTGGACATCCTCGAAGACAAGCTCCGCCGGCCGCCCGGCCCGGACTTCCGGATGATCCTTGTGCTGCCCAGCAAACCCACGAGCGGGCGCGACACCACACTCGGACAGTTGGCCCGGCTCGTCCAGGCCGACCTTCATCAGCGACTGGTGGCGGCCACGCTGCAGCCGATGGCGGTCGACAGCCCCGGCACATACGTCCATGCGAAGGTCGGGATCGTGGATGACAGCTGGCTCACCATCGGCTCTGCCAACCTGAACGCCCACTCCCTGTTCAACGACACCGAGGCGAACGTGGTGTTCACCGACCCCGACCTGGTGCGCAGCACCCGGCTGCGGCTGTGGGCCGAACACCTCGGCACGGAAGAGGTGACCGGGGATCCGACTCACATCTTCGACCAGCAATGGGTGCCCGTTGCACGCGAACAACTCACCCGACGACGCAGCGGGCTCCCGCCCACCCATCGACTGTGCCGGCTGGAAGGCGTATCGGCCCGCCGAGACCTCGTGCTCGGCGGCCTGATCGGCCTCCTGGTGGACGGCTGAGCGTCCAGCCGTTGCCCGGGCCGGGTTCCCGAAATCGAGCACGCCGTCGGGAACCCTGTGCCGGCGCCGCTGTCGAGGCCTCCGGGCTGGACTGGACGATCGTCCGTCCGGGTGGGCTCACCGACGATCCGGCGACCGGCAACTACGTCGCCCAGACCACCAGCGAGGGCCGCCCGATGAAGAACCGGATCAGCCGTGTCGACGTCGCAGGCCACATCCTGCAGATCCTCAACGACCCGGCGTCCTACGGCCAGGCGTTGGCCATGGGGACGCACTGAATCGCAACCCGGAGGTCACGGGTGGGCTAGACCACCACGACGTCCACGCCGAGGCCGCGCAGCCGGTCGAGTTCGGCGGCGTCGGCGGACTCGTCGGTGATCAGGACGTCGATGGCCTCGATGGGTGCCATCTGGGCCAGAGCGGCCCGACCGATCTTCGACCCGTCGGCAACGACGATGGTCTGCTTCGCCCGTGCGACCATGGCGTGGTTGGTGCGGGCCTCGGTCTCGTCGTGGGTGGTGACCCCGGCCTCGGCTGAGACGCCGTCGGCTCCGAGGATGGCGGTGGTGATGTTGACCGCGCTGAACGTGCCTTCGGCAAGGACGCCGACCAGCTCGAGCGACTGGGGTCGGAGAATCCCGCCGGTCATCACGATCTTCAGCCTCGGATGTGCTGAGACCAGCGAGGCGATCGACAGCGAATTGGTCACGATCGTCAGGTCGGCGTGTGTCGCGAGCTCGCGGGCAACGCCGGCGGTGGTGGAGCCGCCACTGAGGGCGACGGCGTGACGCTCACGGGGTATGCGGGCAGCCGCGGCTCGGGCGATCCGGCGCTTGGCCTCGGCGAACCGGTTGTCCCGCAACGCCACGGGCACCTCGCCAGACATGCCATTGGTCTTCGCGCCCCCGTGGGTGCGAACGATCAGACCCTGGTCGGCGAGCACCGTCAGGTCGCGGCGCATGGTTGCCGCAGAAGTCGAGAACCGATGGGCCAGATCAGGCAGCCTGATCTCGCCGGTTTCTGCGATCGCGTCGAGCACGTTCGCAAGCCTCCTGGACCGTTTCCGCGATCCGCCGAGCTCCGCGACCGACGAGGTGCTGAAGGCAGTGGGCATGGAATGAGCATTTCAGATGAGCATTTGGTCGTCAATACAAGCAGTTACTTGCAAGATACGCGCAGTTGAGCGAAGAATCGGGACATGCCGACGATCGCGTTCCTTGGTGCCGGCAGCGTCGTGTTCACCCGGCAGCTGCTGACCGACCTGCTCCGCTTCACCGACCTGCCGGAGTTGCACATCGCCCTGCACGACATCGACGGCGAACGGCTCGAGGTCGCCCGGCTGACCGCGGCGAGCGTTTCCCGGCAACTCGGCCGCCAGGTGAGCGTGACGGCAACCCTCGACCGTCGCGAGGCACTGCGCGGTGCCGATTTCGTGATCAACTCGATCCAGGTCGGCGGCATCGAAGCCACGCGCTTCGACCTTGAGATCCCGGCCCGTTACGGCCTTCGCCAGACCATCGGCGACACCACCGGGGTTGGCGGGGTCTTCCGCGGTCTGCGCACCTTTCCGGTCCTCACCGGCATCGCACGCGACATGCTCGAACTCTGTCCTCAGGCCTGGTTGCTGAACTACACCAACCCGATGGCGATGAATGTGTGGTGGCTGTCGGTGGTGGCACCTGAACTGAAGGTGGTCGGGCTCTGCCACAGCGTGTACTGGACGGTCCACGACCTCTGCGAGCTCATCGGCGTCCCGCAGGAGGGAACCGACTACCGCGCCGCCGGCGTGAACCACCAGGCCTGGCTGGTCGAATGGAGTCGCGAAGGCCGTGACCTCTACCCGCTGCTGCGGGAGCGGATCGCCGCCGACCCGGAACTCGAGCGACGCGTCCGGGTGGAGATCTTCAGGCGCGTCGGGTGGTACCCCACCGAGACCAGTGAGCACTCCGCGGAGTACCTGGGCTGGTTCCTCCGCTCCGACGAGCAGGTGGCGCGTTACCGGCTGCAGCCATTGGAGTACCTCGGGATCTCGGCCGACAACGTGCGCGAATTCGAGGACGCACGGCGTGTGCTCTCTGCTGGCGGCGATGTGGAACTCCACGACGAGGGGGACGCGGCGGAGTACGCCCCGCAGGTGATCCACTCGATGATCACCGGCACGAGGCGGGTCATCCACGGCAACGTGATCAACCGCGGGCTGATCGACAACCTGCCCGAGGGCGCGGCCGTGGAGGTGCCGTGCGTCGTGGACGCGTCCGGCGTTGTGCCGCAGCCGTTCGGCGCGGTGCCGGCGGTCGGGGCTGCGCTGAACCGCACCTACCTCTCGGTCGCCGAACTCACCGTCCGGGCAGCCGCGGAGGGTGACCCGGAGCTCGTGCGCCGCGCGGTCCTGGTCGACGCGAACGCCAGCTCCTCGTTGACGCCCGTCCAGATCTGGGCACTGTGCGACGAACTCACACAGGCCCACGCAAGGTACCTGCCCACGGCGCTCGGCGGCAGCCTGCAGAACGACTGAGCCGCGGGGGGAGAGCCTGTCGTATCCGGTGGCGGCCGGCCTCGACAGGCCTCAACCAGCGATTGCGGTCCTCACCCAGCGGTGGGCTCAGCCGAGGTTGAGGACGCGACGCGCGTTGTCCCGGTAGAGCCCGGCCAGCATGGCCGGGTCGAGGGCGAGCGCGGAGACGGCCCAGCGTCCCTGCGGCGGGATCGGCTCACCGGGGCCGTACTCGAAGCTCTCGTCGGCGGACTCGAGGAAACGGAAGTGCAACCGGTACTGCTCGTCGGTGATCGGGTAGATGTCGGTGCCGAACAGCACCCGGTCCGCATGCTCGGCGACAAACCGGGCGAAACGGCGGGGCTGGCGCCCCAGCTCCGCGATCCTGCCGGCAATGTCGATGTGGTAGTTCGGTGCCTCGTGGACCAGACGCTCGACCCGGTCCAGGTCCTCGGCGCAGCAGCCGGCGTGCACGCCCACGAAGGTCGTGCCCGGGCAGGCCCGTACGAGGGCGGCGTGGGCGTCCAGAAGCTCGTCGAAGGTCGGGTGGATGTCGCGGTCGCCGAACCACCAGTCGGGCGCGCCGCGCAGTTCGTCGAGCCGCTCATTGAAGGCGTCCAGCGGCTCGAAGAAGGCGATCGGGTCCGCGGTGTGGATGACCACCGGCAGGCCCAGCTCCCCGGCACGGGTGAGCACAGCAACGACCCTTGCGTCATCCGGCCGCACCAGGCGTCCGGTCTCGTCCCGGATCGCGAGGCCGAGGTTCTTCCAGACCTTGATGCCGCCGGCGCCGCGGCGAGCACAGTCCTCCAGCGTTGAGATCAGTGACTTCTCCCCGGACGGCTCGGCGAGCCGTCCCCAGTCGAGCTGGCAGAACGTGCGGAACCGACCGGGGTTCGCCCGGTCGTAGCGGTCGAGGTTCGCTTCCAGCTCATCGCCGGCGAATCCGTCGAGGTTCACGATCAGCTCGACATGCCGGTCATCCATGATGCGCAACAGCTCGGCGACGTCGGGGATGATCCAGTCGCCGTCCCCGCTGAGCCATCGGCCCAGGTGGTTGTGGGCGTCGATGCAGGGCACCGCCGGATGGTCCACCGGCGTCGCGGTCGTGCGCAGTTGGCTGCGCGGTGTCCAGTCCCGCAGCCGCAGGTCATCGATGGCTGTCATTCCTGTGCCTTCCTCGCCAATGCACTGACCCTAGAACACAAGTGACGGTTTAGTAACGAATCGCGCAGTGATAGTGCGCGTTTCGCGCACTTCTCTTTACAGATCGCTCATTACAGCCACATGATGGCCACAACCGGTTTCTCCTGTGTCGAGAGGCAAGTAATGACCACCACACGCCGCCTCCGGGCCACCATCGCGATCGCCGCCGCCACCACTCTCGGGTTGGCCGCCTGCAGCGGACCCGCGGAGACGCCGAAGGCGACGATCACGCCGGACGCCCCGGTCAGCCTCACGTGGTGGACCGGCCAGAGTGATCAGGCCGAGAAGATCCTGGAAGGCCTGGCCGCCGACTTCCACACTCTGCACCCGAACGTGACCATCGAAGTGAGTTCTGGCGCCTCCTCGACGGAGGAACTGCTGCAGAAGCTGTCTGCCGGCTTCGCCAGCGACACCTTCCCCAACATCTCCTACTCCTTCGGTTCGTGGGCCAGCGAGCTGGAGTCCTCCGGCAAGACCCAGGACATCACCTCGCTGGTGGCCGACCCCGCGATCAAGTGGGACGAGTTCCCCTCGGCCGCGCGCACCACCGTCCGTCCGACCGGGGCCAAGACCATCGGCTTCCCTGCCCTTGTCGACAACATCTCGCTGATCTACAACAAGAGCGTCTTCGACGCCGCCGGGGTCGCCTACCCCACCGAGAACTGGACGTGGGACGACTTCCGGGCAGCGGCCAAGAAGCTCACCGACCCGGCCAAGCAGACCTATGGCTACGCGTACTCGGTGTCGGGCTCGGAGGAGACCACCTGGCAGTTCTGGCCGCACCTGTGGCAGAACGGCGGCAAGATCCTCAGCGACGACCTGACGAAGTCGGCGTTCGCTTCACCCGAGGGTGAGAAATCCCTTGAGTTCCTCCGGGCCATGGCCGTGGATGACAAGAGCATCTACATCGACCAGACCGACACGAAGTTCGCCCAGCTGTTCGCCAACAACCGGATCGCCATGATGACCTCGGGCCCCTGGCAGCTGTACGACCTGAACACCGCAAAGACCAAGTACGGCGTGACCGTGCTGCCGGGCACCAACGGCGACCACCAGACCGTCTCCGGTCCGGACATCTGGGTACTGATGGACACCGGAGATGCAGGAGAGAACCACTGGTCGTTCGAGCTGCTGAAGTGGCTCACCGACCCGGCGCAGGATGTGAACTGGAACGTGAAGTACGGCAACCTTCCGCTGCGCAACACCGAGCTCGACTCGCCGGAGTTCAAGGCCCAGGTCAAGGCACTGCCCGGGCTCGACATCATGGCCAACAACAGCGCCAACGCCAAGCAGGCCCGACCCACAGTCCCCGGCTACGTGGGGTTGTCGGAGGCCGTCGGGAGCGCGATCTCCCACGTGCTCCAGGGGGACGGCACACCGGCCAAGGCCCTTGCCGACGCGGCCAGGAAGGCCGACGAGGCGCTCGCCGAACGCTGATCGCTCCAGTACAGCCACCCAGATCGAGTCCAGGAGAGACATGACCATAACCACCGCTGAGATCGAGAGCCAGCCGGCCACCTGGGCCGCGGCCCTGCGGCTGGTGCCGGAGGCCACCCGGTTGCTGGCCCGCCCGGGAGAGCGGGTGCTGGCGATCGGGTGCGGTACCTCGGTGTTCGTCGCCGAGTCGTTCGCGTACCTGCGCGAGGCTGCCGGCCTCGGTGAAACGGACGCTGCGTACGCTTCCGAGCCCAGGCCGGCGCGCAACTACACCACCGTGATCGGGATCACCCGCTCCGGGACGACAACAGAGGTGATCGAAGCCCTTCAGGCGCTGCCTGCAGGCGTGCATCGGGTCGTCGTCACCGGCGTCGCCGACTCCCCGTGCGCCGCTCTGGCCGACGAGGTCCTGCTACTCGATTTCGCGGACGAGCAGTCGGTGGTGCAGACCCGGTTCCCGACAACTTTCCTGCTGCTGGCAAGGGCAGCGTTCGGCGAGGACGTCTCCGACCTTCCGGCCCAGGCTGCTCAGGCGCTGGCAACGGATGCGCCCTTCGTGCCCGACGACCTTGACCACTTCGTCTACCTCGGCAGGGGCTGGACCTACGGGCTGGCGCAAGAGGCTGCGCTGAAGGTGCGCGAGGCCGCCCAGGCCTGGTCGGAGTCCTACCCCCTGCTCGACTACCGGCACGGCCCGTTGGCCGTCGCCCACGCCGGTTCGCTGGTCTGGATGATCGGGGCAAGGGACGACGACCTCGCCGACGACATCGCCGCCACCGGCGCCTGCGTCCTCGCCCAGGCAGCGCAGGACCCGCTGATCGAGCTCGCCCTCGCCCAGCGACTCGCCGTGCGGATCGCGGGCGTTCGCGGGCTGAACCCCGACCGTCCACGCCACCTGACCCGCTCGATCGTGCTTTCCTGAGAACAGAGCCGCCACACCGACGGGCAGGAACGACATGGCGACCACGACGGAACCGGCCTCACCGCCGCGTACACCCCGACCCGCATCCCGGCAGGGGCGGATCGAACCACGTCCGCGCAGCCGGTCCCGGTGGGTACGCGACATGCTCGAGGGGTGGAGCTTCGTCGGCCCGGCGATGCTGATCATCCTCGGGCTGTCGGTCTTCCCTGCGCTGTGGGCCTTCGTGCTCTCGTTGCAGAAGTGGAACGGGTTCGCCACCCCGAAGTTCATCGGAGGGGCCAACTACGCCCGGCTGATCACCGACTCCGAGTTCATCGACGCGGTGGTGCACACCGGCGTCTACGTGATCCTGTTCGTGCCGGCGTCAGTCCTGACCGGGCTCTTCCTCGCGGTCGCACTGAACCGCAACATCCGGTTCATCGGGGTCTACCGGACGGCGATCTTCGTCCCGTTCGTCGCGTCCGCAGCGGCCACAGGCATCCTCTCGACCTACCTCTTCAGCCCGCAGTACGGCCTGGTCAACAACGTGCTGCGGGTACTGGGCCTGCCGACCCAGGGGTGGCTGGAGGATCCCAACCAGGCGATGATCGTGATCGCGATCATGTCGCTGTGGGGGCAGGCGGCGTTCACCACCGTCATCTACCTCGCCGCACTGCAGGACATCCCGAGCGAGCTGGTCGAATCCGCCCGCATCGACGGTGCCAGCCGGTGGAAGGCGTTCTGGTACGTCATCTGGCCGCAGCTCGGCCCCGTAACCGTCTTCGTCACGATCTGGCAGGTGATCGGTGCGATCCAGCTGTTCGATCTCGTCTACACAACCACGCGGGGTGGGCCGCTCGACGCGACCAAGACGATCGTCTACTTCCTCTGGGAGAAGGCGTTCAAGAACCTGCAATTCGGCTACGGCTCCGCCGCGGCCTACCTGCTGTTCCTCGTCACCCTGCTGATCACCATCGGCATGGTCGTCTACGCGCGTCGCAGGAACCTGGAGGCCTTCTGATGGGCACTACCGTCCGGGACTTGTCGGCGTCCACTCGCCTGGCAGAGCCCCCGTCCCCCCGGCGGCGCCGGCGGATCAGCGGGTGGCACTTCGTCCTCGCACCGCTGGCTCTGCTGTTCATGACGCCATTCGTCCAGATGCTGCTGGCGGCGCTCGCCCCGGCGGAGGAACTGGTCCGCTTCCCGCCCCCGTTCATTCCGTCCCGGCTGACGCTGGATGGAATCGCGAGCCTGTTCAGGGACACCGACATCCTTCGCTGGCTGGTCAACAGCACGATCGTCTCCCTGATCGCCATCGCTTCCCACCTCGTGCTCTGCTCCCTTGCCGGCTACGGGTTCGCGCGGCTCCATTTCCGTGGCCGCGACTTCGGCTTCATCGCCATCATCGCGACGATCATGATCCCTACCCAGCTGTTGATGATCCCGACCTACATCATGTTCTCCCGGCTGGGCCTGATCGACACCCTCGCCGCTGCGTTCGTGCCATGGCTCGCTTCGGCCTTCGGCATCTTCCTGATGCGCCAGTTCTTCCTCTCGATCCCGGTTGAGCTGGAGGAGGCCGCTGCGCTGGACGGGGCCAACAAGTGGCAGACCTTCCTACGCGTTGTGCTGCCGCTGGCCAAACCGGCGCTGGCGACCTTGGCGATCTTCACGCTGCTGGGCGCATGGAACGACCTGATCTGGCCGCTGGTGGCGATCAACAAGGAGAACCTGTTCACCATCCAGCTGGGCATCGCGGACTTCCAGAGCACGCGAAGGACGCAGTGGTCGCTGCTCATGGCGGGGAATGTCGTGGCAACAGCGCCGCTGATCCTGTTCTTCCTGTTCGCGCAGAAACACTTCATCGCGACCATGACGATGACGGGGCTGAAGGGATGAGGGTGCTCGTCGCGGGCGACGCGAACCTCGACCTTGTGCTGCGCGGCGACGTGGTGCCCCGATTCGGCCAGGCCGAGCAACTCCTCGACTCCGCCGACCTCGTGCTCGGCTCCAGCGCCGGTATCTGTGCGTCCGGCCTGGCCAGGCTGGGCATCGACGTCGCGCTCGTCGCGCGGGTCGGCGCGGACGTCTTCGGAGACCAGACGCTGCAGCTGCTCGCCGCCAACGGCGTTGAGACCGCCGCCATCCTGCAGGGCGACGAGCCGACCGGGGTGTCGGTGATCCTCTCCGGTGCCGAGGACCGGGCCATCCTCACCCTCACCGGGGCGATGGCCGGGCTCACCGCTGCCGAGGTCCGCGAAAGGCTGTTCCCCGGCGGTGCGTCCGAGCCCGCCGCCCGGCACCTGCACGTCGCGTCCTACTTCCTGCTGCCCGGCCTCAAGGACGGCCTGCCCGCGCTTCTGGCAGAGGCCCGCTCCCGCGGGGTCACCACCAGTCTTGACACCAACTGGGATCCGGCTGGGGCCTGGGCCGGGGTGGGGGACTGCCTGCCGCACCTTGACCTGTTCCTGCCAAACGCCGCAGAAGCCGTGGCCATCGCCCGTGCGCTCGGCGGCGAACCGGAGGACGCGGAGTCCGCCGCCCGGCTGCTGGCCGGTCACGGTCCGCTGGTTGCGGTGAAGGACGGCGCAGCCGGCGGTTTCGCTGTTGCCGGCGACCGTCTCGTGCGCGCCCCGGGGCTCACGGTCGACGTGGTGGACACCACGGGAGCAGGGGACAGTTTCGACGCCGGCTTCCTCGCAGCCTGGTTGCAGGGACGTGGCCCCGCCGACGCGCTGCGCTGGGGCACCGCCGCCGGCTCACTGTCCACCCGCGGTTCGGGGGGTACCGGGGGCCAGGCGACCCGGGCCGAGCTGGAGGCCGCCCTGGTGGGGCCGTGATGTCGTCGGCTCGGCCCGACGTCGTGCCGGCGGCGCCGCGTGGCTGCCTGGGCTCAGCCGGCGCTCGGCGCGAGCGCCTCGACGACGTGGTCGAGCGCGACATGGAACCCCACCTCGGTGCGGACCTCCCTGCGCACCACTTCCGCCCGCCGCGCCACCAGGCCCAGGGCTGCCAGCAGCCCCGCGACCACCTCGGGCGTGGTGAGCAGGTTGGGGTCACGTGGCCCGCCCCAACCCCGGTCGAGGTTGCTGGCGTCGTGCGCGATGACGAGTATCCGGCCGCCGGGCGCCAGCCCGGGCACAACGTGCTGGAACGCCAGCCGCAACTGGGGCTCGGGCAGCTGCAGGTAGCTGAGCAGGATGAGGTCGAAGCTGGCCTGGCGCGGCCGATAGCCGACCGCGTCCCCGACGATCGCATCGACCGGATGATTCAGCAGGGCCGAATGGCTCTGGATGCGTCCTACCTCGACGGTGCCGGAGTCGATGGCAGTCACCTGCCAGCCGCGTCCCGCCAGCCACACCGAGTTGGCGCCCTCGCCGGCGCCGAGGTCGAGGGCGCGGCCCGGGCGCAGCTTTCGGCACGCCGCGACCACGAACGGGTTGGGGGTCGTGTCCCAGGCCATCGCGGCTGCGGCGTGACGTTCGGCCCAACTGGCCGTGTCCGACATCGCCTCACCTCTCGCTGGCGAGGCTAGGTGCAATCGCTGGACGGCACGCCCGCTGCAACAAGCCCGTCCCTAACCTGTAACCATGGTGTCCCTTTTCGATCCGCTGACGTTGCGCGGCGTGACCATCCCGAACCGCATCTTCCTTGCGCCGATGTGCCAGTACCAGTGCGAGGCGCGCGACGGTGTGCCCCGCGACTGGCACCTTGTGCACCTTGGTGCCCGTGCTGCCGGGGGGTTCGGGCTGATCATTGCCGAAGCCACCGGGGTGGTGCCGGAGGGACGCATCACGCCCCAGTGCCCGGGGCTGTGGAGCGAGGAGCAGCAGGAGGCCTGGAGCCACATCGTCGACTTCTGCCACTCCCAGGGCGCGAAGGTGGCGATCCAGCTTCAGCACGCCGGCCGGAAGGGCTCGACCTATCGGGAGTTCCGTGAGCATGGCAGGTCGGGCTCAATCCCGCCCGACGACGGCGGCTGGGAGACCATCGGTCCCTCGGCTGTGCCGTTCCCTGGCCTTGCAACGCCCCGTGAGGCAACCCTTGACGACCTCGCCGGAGTGGTCGCCGGGTTCGCGGCCGCCACCGTGCGTGCCGACGCAGCCGGCTTCGACGCCGTGGAGCTGCACGCCGCCCATGGGTACCTGCTGTTCCAATTCCTCTCACCGCTGTCCAACCACCGCACCGACTCCTACGGCGGCGACCTGGCCGGACGCAGCCGTCTGCTGATGGAGGTGACCGACGCGGTGCGGGCCGTCTGGCCGCAGGACAAGCCGCTGCTGGTGCGGATCTCTGCCACGGAATGGACCGAGGGTGGTTTCACCGTCGCGGAGGCCGAGACGGTCTCGGCGATGCTGGCCGAGCATGGGGTTGACCTGATCGATGTCTCCAGCGGCGGCAATGTTGTTGCGAGGATTCCTGCCGGCCCCGGCTACCAGGTGAAGCTGGCTCGCGACGTCCGCAAGGCGGGGTTGCCGGTGAGCGCCGTCGGCCTGATCACCGAGCCTGCCCAGGCGCAGGCGATCCTCGATGAGGGCAGCGCCGACGCGATCTCGCTGGCCCGGGTTGCGCTCCGCGAACCTTCCTGGCCGTTACGTGCTGCAGCCGAGCTGGACGCCGACGCGATGGCCCGCTACCCCGACTCCTACCTGCGCGGACGCTGGCCGGCGATCGAGCCCGTCCACTGACCCCCCCGGATTGGGGCCAGCCACCGGTTTGAACCGGATTGAGAACCGTCCCCGGTTAGCCGAGGACGAGTTCGCCGTCGACCAGCGAGACCGGGCGTGGGTCGGTGATCGTGCCACCGAAGGTGCCGTCGGGCAGCCTGTTGTTGAAGGCGAGGAACGTCCACTCCCCGGTGTCCCGCCACGGGAGCAGCCGTCCGACGTACACACTGGAATCGGCAAGGAGCTGTGCGTTGGTGAGGTCGTACGGGCCGAGCACGGTCTCGGCCTTCGCCACCCAGGTGCCGCCCGGAGTGCCGGTCGCCTGCATCGCGGCGGAGGTGTCACTGCCGAGGCAGCTGAAGATCAGGAATGCCTGGCCCTCGACCTCGACGGTGTGCATGACCTCGAGGTGGCCGAAGCCCAGCCCTACCTCCGAGAGCGGCGGTCGGACCTCCCAGGTGCGCAGGTCGGATGACCAGCAGTGCCCGACGACGCCGCGATCGTCGGCGGGGCCGGTGCGCCCGCGGGCTGTGATCAGCAAGTGCCAGCCGTCGCCGTCCGGGTCGGGCAGCACCCAGGGGTCACGGAACGCCTCGTCGCGCCAGCCCCTGTCGGCGAGCCTCTCGTACCACCGGTCGTCGGCGGAGGCCACCTGTCCCTGCTTCTCCCAGGCGTACAGGTCGGGCGAGGTGGCGTAGCCGATGGACTGCACATTCTTGCCGGCCACCAGCCGGGCGCCGGTGTAGTAGAGGAACCAGGTGCCGTCCGGGTCCCGCGTCACCGAACCGGTCCACGTGGCCAGTTCGTCGAATTCCTCCGGCTGGCCGTGGCCCACGGCATCGGCGACCCGCGTCCAGGTGGTGAGGTCGGTGGAAATCGCGTGCCCGATCGAGGCCCGATAGTGCCGGGCGTCGGGGTCCTTCAGCGCCTTCGGCGCGTGCAGGAAGAACAGGTGGTAGTGCTCCCCGTCGTCGGCGAACCAGAAGTCCCAGACCCACGACTCGGGCAGTGTGAACATGGGCGGCTCCGTCCTTGGCCAGGACGTCAATCGAACCACCCAGCGGCTAGTCTGCGCAGCAGTCGACGCGGGGGAGGGCTTCTGTGACCGGTCAGATTGTGCTGCTCGCGCTCGTGCTCGGTGTGGTGGCGGGTGCTGTGATCCCCTTCCAGACGGCCATCAACTCCCGGCTGGCTGGGCTGCTTGGCGCCGTGTTCCCGGCGTCGCTGATCTCCTTCGCGATCGGCTCCGCCGGACTGGGCGTGCTGGTGCTGGTGACCGGAACCCCGATGCCCTGGGTGGCCACCGCCTCCGGCCAGCCGTGGTGGATCTGGATCGGCGGCGTCTGCGGGTTGGTGTTCCTGACCATGAACATCGTGCTCATGCCGCGGATCGGTGCGTCGGCGACCGTCGTGCTTCCTCTGGTCGGGCAGGTGTTCGGCGGCCTGGTGATCGACATGACCGGAGCGTTCGACACCGCCGTGCGTGCGCTCAGCCTCTTCCGGGCACTGGGTGCCGTGCTCGTCGTCGTCGGCGCGGCGATGGTGAACCTCGCCGGGCGCCCTGCCGCAGCCACATCACCCGAGGACGCCCACCGCCCGCACCCGATGCTGTGGGTGGTGGCGGTGCTGGCGGGGACGCTCGGCGCGATCCAGACCGCCGTCAACGGCCGGCTCGGGCAGGCCATAGGCTCTGCGCTGGCTGCGGCACTGGTGTCCTTCCTGATCGGGACGGCCGGCTTGATCGTCGTCAACCTGGTGAGTCGCCCGCGACTGCAGCGCACCGGGCCGATCCCCTGGTGGCTGCTCAGCGGCGGCCTGCTGGGTGCGGCGTTCGTGCTCGTCAACGCGTTCAACGCGCCCGTGCTCGGCACGTCGCTGGCGGTGAGCATCGTCCTGCTCGGCCAGGTGGCTGCCGGGCTCGTGCTCGACCACCGTGGCTGGCTGGGCGTACGCCCGCGTCCGATCACCCTCTGGCGGCTCCTGGGCGCTGCCCTCGTGCTGGTCGGTGTTGCCCTGGTGCGCTTCGCCGCCTGACTCCGTCCCACAAACACGCAAGCTGTGAGTTGGGCGGTGATGACACCGGCTAACTCACAGCTTGCGGGTGACGAGGTGTTGCGGGTTACTCCGCGGCGTCCTGGGCCTTGGCGATGCGTTCGCGCAGGGACCAGAGCTGCTGGTGCAGGGCCTCAGGCACCTTGTCGCCGAACTGGGCGAAGTACTCCTCGGTGAGGGCTGCCTCGCGATCCCAGGCTTCGGGGTCGAGCTCGAACAACGCCGCGAGCTGGGTCTCGGAGATGTCCAGGCCCTCGAGGTTCAGGTCACCGGGTGCCGGGATGTGCCCGGAAAGCCCGTCCAGTGCACTGATCTCGCCGTTGACGCGGCGCAGCGCCCACTCGATCGGACGCGAGTTGTCGCCGAAACCCGGCCACAGCCACTTGCCGTCCGCGTCCTTGCGGAACCAGTTCACCTGGAAGATCCGCGGCGCCTTGTCCCCGAGCACCTTGCCCATGTCGAGCCAGTGCGACCAGTAGTCGGCCATGTTGTAGCCGCAGAACGGCAGCATGGCGAACGGGTCGCGCCGCAACGAGCCGACGGTGCCTTCCGCGGCTGCGGTCTGCTCGGAGGAGACGGTTGCACCGATGAAGACGCCGTGCTCCCAGTCGTAGGACTCGCTGATCAGCGGGATGTTGTGGGCCCTGCGGCCACCGAAGAGGATGACGTCGATTGGCACGCCTCCCGGGTCCTCCCAGTCGGGCGAGATCGACTCGGCCTGGGACGCGTGCACGGTGAACCGGCTGTTCGGGTGGGCAGCGGGACGCCCCGAGCCGGGCGCCCAGTCTTTGCCCTGCCAGTCGATCAGGTGGTCCGGCGGGACCTCGGTGAGGCCCTCCCACCAGACGTCGCCGTCATCGGTGAAGGCGACGTTGGTGAAGATCACGTCGCGACTGAGGGCGTGCAGGCAGGTGGGGTTGGTCTCCTCCGACGTGCCCGGCGCGACGCCGAAGAAACCGGCCTCCGGGTTGATCGCGTACAGCCGTCCGTCTGCCCCGGGACGCATCCAGGCGATGTCGTCGCCGACCGTCTCGACCTTCCAGCCCGGGATGGTGGGACGCAGCATCGCAAGGTTTGTCTTGCCGCAGGCGGACGGGAAGGCCGCCGACAGGTGGTAGACCCGGCCGTCGGGACCGGTGATCCGCAGGATCAGCATGTGCTCGGCGAGCCAGCCCTCGTCACGGGCCATCGTCGAGGCGATGCGCAGCGCGAAGCACTTCTTGCCGAGCAGCGCGTTGCCGCCGTAGCCCGACCCGAACGAGATGATCTCCCGGCTGTCCGGGAAGTGGCAGATGTACTTGTCGTCGTTGCACGGCCAGGAGACGTCCGCCTGGCCGGGTTCCAACGGCGCACCTACCGAGTGCAGCGCCTTGACGAAGGGACGGTCGCTGCCGAGCAGGTCGAGGACCGGCCGGCCCATCCGGGTCATGATCCGCATGTTGACCACGACGTACGCCGAGTCGGTCAGCTGCACGCCGATCTGGGAGATGGAGG
>JADGPA010000167.1 GCA_017882685.1 Propionibacteriaceae bacterium
GATGTCGCTGCTGCTGCGCCGCCCGCCGGGCCGCGAGGCCTACCCCGGCGACGTGTTCTACCTGCACAGCCGTCTGCTGGAGCGCTGCGCGAAGCTGTCGGACGAACTCGGTGCGGGCTCGATGACCGGCCTGCCGATCATCGAGACCAAGGCCAACGACGTCTCCGCCTACATCCCGACCAACGTGATCTCGATCACCGACGGCCAGATCTTCCTGCAGTCCGACCTGTTCAACGCCAACCAGCGTCCGGCCATCGACGTGGGCATCTCGGTGTCCCGAGTTGGCGGCGCCGCCCAGGTCAAGGCGATGAAGAAGGTCTCCGGCACGCTCAAGATCGGCCTGGCGCAGTACCGGGACATGGAAGCGTTCGCGATGTTCGCCTCCGACCTGGACGCCACATCGCGCCGGCAGCTGGACCGTGGTGCCCGCCTGGTGGAGCTGCTGCGCCAGGCGCAGTACAGCCCCTACCCGGTGGCAGAACAGGTGATCAGCGTGTGGGGCGGCACCACCGGCAAGTTCGACGAGGTGCCGGTGAACGAGGTGCTCCACTTCGAGCGCGAGTTCCTCGACTACCTGCATCACTTCACCAAGGTGCTCGACACGATCGCGGAGACCGGCGAGTTCACCGCAGACAGCGAGCAGGCAACGGTGGAGGCCCTGGCGAAGTTCCGCGACCAGTACGTCAGCACCGACGGCCACCCGCTTGCCGAGGGCGATCCGGCGGCCAAGGCGATCCCGGACGAGGATCTGAGCCATGAGCAGATCGTGGTGAAGAGGAAGCGGAGCTGATCGATGCCAGCAAGCCTGCGGGAGTTGCGACAGCGCCGGAAGTCGGTGACCGCGACCAAGAAGATCACCAGGGCGATGGAACTGATCGCGTCCTCACGGATCATCAAGGCGCAGCAGGTCGCCGCTCGGGCCCTGCCGTTCACGCGCGAGCTGAACCGGGCGGTTTCCGCCGTGGCGAACAAGTCGCGGCTCGACCACCCCCTCACCAGGGACGTGGAGAACCCCCAGCGGGTGGCGGTGCTGTTCATCACCTCCGACCGGGGCATGAACGGGGCGTACTCCTCCAACGTCATCAAGACCGTCGCCGGTGTGCGGCAGCGTCTGCATGAAGAGGGCAGGGAGATCGTCCGCTACGTGGTCGGCCGCAAGGGCATCGGGTTCCTGAAGTACCGCGGATTGCCGATTGAGGCGCACTGGCAGGGTTTCTCCGACGCCCCCAGCTATGACCGCGCCGTCGAGATCTCCGACCGGCTCCTCGAGGACTTCCTGAAGCCGACCGAAGAGGGTGGGGTGGACGAGATCTGGGCGGTGTACACCCGGATGGAGTCGATGCTCACCCAGACGCCGCGCGTCCGCAGGCTGCTTCCCCTTGAAGTGGTCGAAGGGGTGCAGGAGGCGGATGCGGAACACCCGGAACCGCTGTACCTTTTCGAACCCGACCCGGAGACGGTGCTGGACGCGCTGCTGCCGCTCTACATTCGCAGCCGCGTCTGGTTCTACCTGCTGCAGTCGGCTGCGTCCCAACTGGCCAGCCAGCAGCGTGCAATGAAGTCGGCAACCGACAACGCACAGCAGCTGATCGAACGGCTCACCCGGGAAGCCAATGCGGCCCGACAGTCCGAGATCACCCAGGAAATCAGCGAGATCGTCGGTGGTGCGAGCGCGCTCGCCGACCTGACCGAAAACGACTAGGCAGAGGCAGACAGCGATGACCGTGACTACGCAGACCCCGACCGACACCGGCGCCGGTGCCGCGACCGGACGGGTGGCCCGGGTGATCGGCCCGGTGGTGGACGTCGAGTTCCCCGCCGACCACTTGCCCGACATCTACAACAAGCTGCTGATCGAGATCGACACCGGCGACGGTGACCCCCGCACCATCGCGGCCGAGGTCGCGCTCCAGGTGGGCGACAACATCGTGCGCGCGATCTCGCTGAAGCCCACCGACGGCATGCGTCGCGGCGCGAAGGTGTTCGACACCGGCGGCCAGATCACCGTCCCGGTCGGCGACGTCACCAAAGGCCGGGTCTGGAACGTGACCGGCGAGTGCCTCAACGAGGACGACGCCTCCTTCGAGGTCGCCGAGCGCTGGCCGATCCACCGTGCGGCCCCCGCCTTCGACACCCTTGAGCCCCGGACCCAGATGCTGGAGACCGGAATCAAGGTGCTCGATCTGCTCACGCCCTACGTGCAGGGCGGCAAGATCGGCCTGTTCGGCGGCGCCGGTGTGGGCAAGACCGTGCTGATTCAGGAAATGATCTACCGGATCGCGCACAACTTCGGCGGCACCTCTGTATTCGCCGGCGTCGGGGAGCGGACCCGTGAGGGCAACGACCTGATCGCGGAGATGATCGAGGCCGGTGTCATGAAGGACACGGCCCTTGTGTTCGGCCAGATGGACGAGCCACCGGGCACCCGACTGCGGGTAGCGCTGTCCGCCCTCACCATGGCTGAATACTTCCGCGACGTGCAGAACCAGGACGTGTTGTTGTTCATCGACAACATCTTCCGGTTCACCCAGGCTGGCTCTGAGGTTTCCACCCTGCTCGGCCGGATGCCGTCCGCCGTGGGCTCCCAGCCGAACCTCGCTGACGAGATGGGTCAGCTTCAGGAGCGGATCACCTCCACCCGGGGTCACTCGATCACGTCGATGCAGGCCATCTACGTCCCCGCAGACGACTACACCGACCCGGCGCCGGCCACCACCTTCGCCCACCTGGACGCAACCACCGAGCTCAGCCGCGAGATCGCATCGCGCGGCCTCTACCCGGCGGTTGACCCGTTGTCGAGCTCCTCGCGGATCATGGACCCGCTGTTCATCGGTCAGGACCACTACGACACCGCCACCCGGGTGAAGCAGATCCTGCAGCGCAACAAGGAGCTCCAGGACATCATCGCGATCCTCGGCGTGGACGAGCTGAGCGAGGAGGACAAGATCATCGTCTCCCGGGCACGGCGGATCCAGCAGTTCCTGAGCCAGAACACCTACATGGCGGAGAAGTTCACCAACGTGGAGGGTTCGACCGTCCCGCTGAAGGACACCATCGAGTCGTTCAAGATGATCTGTACCGGCGAGGTCGACCATGTCGCCGAGCAGGCGTTCTTCAACGTCGGCGGCATGGACATGGTGATGGCGAACTGGGACCGAATCCAGAAGGAAGCCTGACGTGGCGGACGTGCTGCGGGTCGAGGTCGTCTCTGCCGAAGGCATCACGTGGGATGGTGAGGCGCTGAGCGTCATCGCCCGCACCACCGAGGGCGACCTCGGCGTGCTGCCCGGTCACGAGCCGTTCCTCGCAGCCCTGGTGCCCTGCGCTGCGGAGGTGCTGACCGCGGACGGTAATCGTGAGGTGCTGGCCCTCGACGGCGGCTTCATCTCCGTGGCGGACAACCGGGTGTCAGTGCTGTCGCAGTTCGCGAAGGTGGCGAAGGAGATCGACCTCAAGGCCGCCGAGCATGAACTGGCAGCGGCCGAGAAGCGCCTCAACGCCGGCGAGCTCGACGACGAGACCCGTCAGCACTACCTGCGGGCGCAGGCCCAGGTGCGCGCCGCCACGCTGGCCAAGCAGTCCAACTAGACGGCGAACTCGGGGCGGAGCGCGGATGGACTGGCTGGGCATCACCGAACTGGTGGCGCTGACGCTGGTCGTCCTGTTGCTTGTCCCGGTGCTGTTCCTCGGCGTACGCCGCCGCTGGCTCTCGCGTCAGGGCGGTTTGTTCGACTGTTCCGTGCGGCTGTCCACTGAGACGCCGGGCACCGGATGGGTGCTGGGCGTCGCGCGTTACTCCGGGGACAACCTGGAATGGTTCCGGGCGTTCTCTATCTCGCTGCGCCCGCGGATGATCTTCCCGCGGTCGCAGTCGCATGCCGGCGCCCAGCGGGAACCGGACCCGATCGAGTCCGTCCTGCTGTATGACGACCAGCGGATCCTGCGGCTCGAACTCAGCGACGGGCGCTCCTGGGAGGTGGCCATGGCCGTGGCCTCACTCACCGGCCTGCTCAGCTGGCTGGAGTCGGCTCCGCCCGGGGCCCACTTCCGGTGATCCGGTCCCGGCGGCGGGCGGCCTTCGGGTCAGCGATCTCGCGGTCCCTGCCGGGCACCCACAGAACCTCTCCGGCCTCTTGCCCGATGACACGGGCGAGGATGAACAGCAGGTCCGAAAGCCGGTTCAGGTAGCCCAGCGCCAGCAGGTTCACCCCGCCGGGACGCTCGTCGCTGGTCTGCTCGGTGCCGTACAGCTCCGCAGCCACCCACCCGGCGCGCTCGGCCCTGCGGACGACACTACGGGCGAGGTGCAGCAGGGAAGCGGTCTGCGTGCCGCCGGGAAGGATGAACGAGCGCAGCGGCGGCAGCGGGTCGCCGAACTCGTCGCACCAGCCCTCGAGGCGGTCGATGTTGGGCTGGATGATCCGCAGGGGTTCGTACGGCGGGTTCGCCACCTTTGGGTTGGACAGGTCGGCGCCACAGTCGAACAGCTCGTTCTGGATGTGGCGCAACACCTCGCGCACGTGCTCCGGCAGGTCTGCCTGGGTGGTGACGAGCCCCAACAGCGAGTTCGCCTCGTCCACATCGCCGTAGGCGTCAACACGCGGGTCGGCCTTCGTCGTCTCGGACAGGTCAGAGAGCCGCGTCTTGCCGGCATCCCCGGTGCGGGTGTAGATGCGGGTGAGGTTGACCATTGGTCCACAATATCGGTCTCCGATGCCCGAGCCCGATCCCCTTCGTTCCCTGAGCCTGACGAAGGGTCGCGGGAATCGCGTGCGGCAGCTGTGGCACCCTGTTGGCGTGAAGAAGTCGATCCTGCTGCTGCCCCTGATGCTCCTCGCCGCCGTCCTGAGCGCCTGCTCAAGCCCGGCTCCTGTGCCAGCCAGACCGGCTGCCCCGGCGTCGTCCGCCGCGTCCGCCGCGGCGTCTGCACCGGCCTCCGGCGCCGGCGCGGCCTGCACCTACGCGGCAGCAGGGACGGCAGCCAAGAAGGTCAACCTGCCACCCGCTTCCGGTGTGGCCAACAGCGGCACCACCACGGTCACGCTGAAGCTCAACGACAAGGCGCTCACGCTCACCCTCGACCGGGAGCGCACCCCGTGCACCACGAACTCGTTCGTCTCGCTGGTTTCGCAGGGCTACTTCGACGGCACGTCCTGCCATCGGCTGGCCGACTCGGGCATCTTCGTGCTGCAGTGCGGCGACCCCACAGCGACGGGCACCGGTGGCCCCGGCTACCAGTTCGCAGACGAGCTGACCGGTGAGGAAACGTACCCCGCCGGGACGCTGGCCATGGCCAACGCGGGCGTGGGAACCAACGGCTCGCAGTTCTTCATCGTCTTCGGCGACACCAATCTCGACCCGAACTACACCGTCTTCGGCGCGGTGGATGCGGCGGGCCTCAAGGTCGTCAAGGCCATCGCCGCCGGTGGGCAGGACGGCAGCTGGGGCGACGGCACCGGCAAGCCGAAGCTGCCTGCCGTGATCACCTCGGCTACGGTCGGCTGACCCCGGCGTCGGAGTCGGCGGCGACGGCGACGGCGAGCAGGGCCTCGATCACAGCCTGGGGCTGGTCGGCATGCACCCAGTGCCCGGCGTCGGCCACGACGTGGTGACGGACGGCGGGGAAGAGCCGGGTCATGATGGCCACATGTTCGGGCTTGACGTAGTCGGACCGCCCGCCGGTGAGCCACAGCACCGGTCCGGGGTACGTGGCGTCCCCAGTGTCGGGCCAGTCACCGATCTGCTGCAGGGAGTGCCCGAGCATCGCCAGGTTCAGCTGCCAGTGCCAGCCGCCCTTGCGGCGAAGGTTCTGCAGCAGGAACAACCGCACGGCGTCGTCGGGAACGGCTGCGCGCATGCGCTCGTCGGCGTCGGCCCGGGAGGTGAGCGCATCAAGGTCGAGGGATCTCATCGCAGCGACCAGCGGGGTGAAGGTATGCACCTGGTCGGAGGCGCCCGGGGCGATGTCGATCACGACGAGGGCAGAGACCAGCTCCGGGTGGTTGAGGGCCATGAGCATGGCCACCTTGCCGCCCATCGAGTGACCCACAAGGATCAGGTTCGCCGCAGATCCGAGCCGCAGGTCGATCTTGCTGGCGACGGCCTTTGCCATGCCAGGGTAGGAGAACTTCGGCGTCCACGCGCTCTGGCCGTGGTCGGGCAGGTCGAACAGCACCGACGCAAAGCCTGCCGCGGCCAGTGCCTGTGCCACCTGGCTCCAGTTGCGGCCACGGCCGAACAGCCCGGGCAGGAAGGCGAAGCGGGGACGGCCGTCGCCGACCAGTTCGGTGTGCAGGCTGGCCATCAGCGCCTCCGCTGCCAGCACGTGGTATGCCAGTGGCGCCGTTCCTCGACCGTGGAGGTCGACCCGATGCTCGCCACCCGCGGCCAGGTGACCACGTGGGCGGCGCCGACGGCCACGGGCTGGCTGCAGCCGGGACAGGTGTAGGTCTTCGTCGAACCGTCGGCGGGCATGGTCTGAACCATCCACTCGCCGTCGGCCTTGGCCTCCATGCGGGCGAAGGCGCCGGTCGACAGCGGTCGGGGCACCCGCAGGTGCTTCGAGGGTCGCTTGGCCATGTCTGCAGTCCTATCCAACCCCGTGCCGGGAGGCAAGTTGGCAGGCGTTCTCCGGTGTAGGTTGTGCGGGTGCGCCTGTTGATTGCCCGCTGCCAGGTCGACTACGCCGGACGCCTCACCGCGCACCTCCCGATGGCCACGCGGCTGATCATGGTGAAGGTGGACGGGTCGGTGTCGATCCATGCCGATGACCGCGCCTACAAACCGTTGAACTGGATGAGCCCGCCGTGCACGCTCACCGTCGGACCACCACCGGAAGTGGCGGATTCACCGGACGCGGCGGAGCGGGTGCTCACCGAGGTCTGGGAGGTGCGCAACAACGACGGCGACACCCTGCAGATCTCGATCGCTGAAGTCTTCCACGACACCAACCACGAGCTCGGCGTCGACCCCGGCCTGCAGAAGGACGGTGTCGAGGCTCACCTGCAGGTGCTGCTAGCCGCGAATCCGGCGGCCTTCGGCGACGGCTGGACGCTGGTGCAGCGGGAATACCTCACCCCGATCGGGCCGGTGGACCTGCTGTTCCGTGACCACACCGGCGCCTACGTTGCCGTGGAGGTGAAGCGCCGCGGCGAGATCGATGGGGTGGAGCAGCTCACCCGCTACCTCGCTTTGATGAATGCCGACCCGCGGCTGACCCCCGTCCGCGGAGTGTTCGCGGCCCAGCTGATCAAGCCGCAGGCCCGCACGCTGGCCGGTACGCGCGGCATCGACTGCGTCCTTGTGGACTACGACGCCCTGCGCGGCCTGGACAACGCAGAGGACCGCCTTTTCTGAACAAGCTGGAGTTGGACGGCGGCATCACCGCTCAACTCGCAGCTTGTGATCGGCTAGGTGCGGTTCAAGTGGGGCACCAGCACCTCGCGGTAGAGCAGCAGCAGCGCAGCCGTCGTCGGGATGGCGAGGACGGCTCCGACGAACCCGAGCAGCAGGCCACCGGAGATGGCTGCGAGCATCACCAGCACGGCCGGGATCTGCACCGAGTGCGAGAAGATCCTCGGCTGGATGAAGTAGGCGTCGAACTGCTGGTAGGCAAGGAAGAAGATCAGGGTGATCAGCCCGGTGGTGGGCGAAGACGAGAACGCGATGATCGAGACGATGATCATCGAAATGGTGGTTCCGACCAGCGGGACGAAGGCGAACATCCCCACGACGACGGTCAGTGCGAGCGCGTACTGGGTCAGCCCGACGATGTTCAGGAACAGGTAGGCGACGCTCATCGCGATCAGGACAACGATGAACAGTCCGGACACGTAGCCGCCGACCCGCTTGAACATCTCGTTGGCCAGGTACTTCACCCGCGGACGCCGCGAGGCGGGGGCCAGCTGGTAGATGACCTCCTTGATCGTCGGAAGCGTCGTCAGGAAGTAGAGCGTGAGCACGGTGGTGACGATCACGGAGAACACCGTGCCGGCCACCACCTGGCCTGCCCCGACCAGCCCGCCGAACAGACCACTGAGCAGTTCCCCCGAGGCCAGGTAGGTCACAGCCTTGCCGATGATGCCGTATTGGGCGTCGAGAGCGGCGATCTGGGGGTTCTGGCGCAGGTTCTCAAGGTAGTCGGGCGCCTGAACCAGCAGCCGGTTCACCTGCTCGCTGACCACGGGAACCAGGGCCCAGCCGGCCAGCACGAGGAGCGAGATCGTGACGAGGGCGACAAGGAGCACTGACACTCCGCGACGCACGCCACGGTGGTGGAACCCCTCGACGACGGGGTTCAGCCCCAGCGCGATAGCCAGGGACAGCAGGACCAGCACGATCACCGTCTTCAGCGAGATGACCGTCAGCACAAGCCCGTAGGCGCCCAGCGACCCGACGGTGAGGAAGAACCCGATCTGGAAGGGGTTGCGATCCAACAGCGAGACCCGATGCTCGGTGTGCGCGGTGAGGCCGTCGGACAGATCCGGGGGAGTCGGCTGGGTGGTGCGGCGCCACTTGCGCAGCCAGCTGCGGGTGGACGGAGGCGCCGACGGCGTCCCCGCGGATCGTGCCGTCGGCACAGGGGCGCCGACCGGGGCACCCGGCGCCGGTGCCGGGTCGTGGCCCAAGGGTGGTGTGGTCACTGCGGCGGTTCCCCATCCCCGTAGTCGACGGCACTGGAGCCGGCCAGCGCCGAGAGTTCACCCAGCTGGGCGACGATCGCCTTGCGGCGTCCGATCAGGAGTGCGATCTCGGCCTCGAGATCGGCCTTCTGCTTCTGGCTGCCCTCCAGGATGGCTGCGCGCAGGGCCCGGGCGCGGTGGTCGGCCTCCTGCAGGACCGCCGCGGCCTCGACGCGGGCAGCTGCCACGATCTCGGCGGCCTCCGCACGGGCAGCCTCGCGTCGCTGCTCCCAGGTGAGGGCGTCGGCGTCGAGGCCGGCGGCGTGCTCGGTCATGCGCTGGCGGGCATTGTCGAGCAAATCCTCCAGCTCCGCGGCCGTGGCCTCGTGGGCGGCCTTGACGTCGGCCAGCGCTGCTTCCTTCTCCGTGACAACGCTGAGCCGGTGCTCGGTGGCTTCCCGTTCGGCAGCCACCATCTTGGTCTCCGCGGCGAGCTGGGACTCCCGCTGGATCAGTTCTGACTTCGCCGAGGCTTCTGCAAGCAGTTCTGCAGCCTGCTGCCGGGCGAATCGGACAGCGGCGGCCCCCTCGTCCCGCGCAGCCTGGAACTCGAGGGCCGTCTGTTCGCTCAGCCGCCGGCGGATGGCGTGCAGCTCGTCGGTCGAGCTGGCCTGTGCGGAGTCGAGGGCGAGCCTTGCCTCGACTCCGGTCTTCTCCGCCTCGGCCTCGGCGGCTGCCATGATGTGGCGGGCCCGGTGCTCTGCGGTGGTCACCAGCTCCTCAGCCTGCGCCTCGGCGGCGCGCAGGAGGCCGCGGGTATGCGCCCCGAGCTGTTCGTAGTCGGTATCGCCCACCCTGGTGCCGGCGTCGCGCAGTTGCCGGTGCTGCTCCCGGATCTGGGCCTTCGCCCGGGCCAGTTGCGACTCCACCTCGCGCACGTAGGCGTCCACCGCGCCGCGATCGTAGCCGCGCAGGGCCTGGGGGAAGCCGTGGACGGCTGACGCCGTCTCGTCGAAGAGGTCGAGTCCGGAGGTGTCTTCTGGTGCCACGTCGATTTCCCCTTTCGCTCAGGCCTAGATGCTACTGGCCCGGTCCCGCAGGGGAGCCGGGCCAGTGCAATGGGTCCTCGATCAGTGGGCGGCGGGCTCGACCAGCTCGAGCAGCACCCCACCGACGTCCTTCGGATGGGCGAAGTTGATCCGCGATCCGTGGGTGCCGCGCTTGGGCTCCGGGAATAGCAGCCGGACGCCACGCTCGCGCAGGGTGGCCGAGACGGCGTCCAGGTCCTTGACCCGGTAGGCGAGCTGTTGCATGCCCGGACCGCCCTTGGCAAGGAACTTGCCGATCGCGGAGTCGTCGCGCAGCGGGGCGAGGAGCTGGATCTGAGCGTTCTCGGCGCCCTGGTCGCCGGTGCCGATCATGGCCTCCTCGACACCCTGCTCCTCGTTGGTCTCGCGGTGAAGCACCCGCCAGCCCATTACTTCCGTGTGGAACTTGATGGCATCGTCAAGGTTCGCCACAGCAAGCCCGACATGGTCGATGCACACAAAGAGATCGTCGTTGTTCATGGCTCCAGCTTTTCACATCTAGTCAGGCCAGCACTGCGTCGACCACCTGTTTGGCCTCGGCCTGAACCTGTGCAAGGTGTTCGGGGCCGCGCAGGGACTCTGCGTAGATCTTGTAGACGTTCTCCGTGCCCGAAGGCCGGGCCGCGAACCATGCCGAAGCTGTCGTCACCTTCAGCCCACCAATGGCCGCGCCGTTGCCCGGCGCGTGGGTCAGGATGGCGGTGATGGGTTCGCCGGCGAGCTCTGTCGCCGTCACGTCGGACGCGCTGAGCTTGCCCAGCTTCGCCTTCTGCTCGCGCGTCGCCGGAGCGTCGACCCGGGCGTAGCTGGACGCGCCGAACCGCGCCTCGAGATCGGCATAATGCTCGCTCGGGCTCTTCCCGGTGACGCCCCTGATCTCGCTGGCGAGCAGGGCCAGCAGGATGCCGTCCTTGTCCGTGGTCCAGGTAGAGCCGTCACGGGCGAGGAACGACGCGCCGGCAGACTCCTCGCCGCCGAAGCCCAGCTCGCCGCTGGTCAGGCCGGGCACGAACCACTTGAAGCCCACGGGCACCTCCACCAGCGTGCGGCCGAGGTCGGTCGCCACCTTGTCGATGAGGGAGGAGGACACCAGGGTCTTGCCGATGCCGGCATCGGGGCGCCAGTTGGGGCGGTGGCTGAACAGGTACTGGATGGCAACGGCCAGGTACGCGTTGGGATTCATCAGGCCGGCGTCCGGGGTGACGATGCCATGCCGGTCGGAGTCGGCGTCGTTGCCGGTGGAGATGTCGTAGCGGCCGGCGTTGGCGATCAGGCTGGCCATCGCGTACGGCGAGGAGCAGTCCATGCGGATCTTGCCATCCCAGTCGAGGGTCATGAACCGCCACGTCGGGTCGACCGTCGGGTTGATCACGGTCAGGTCGAGGCCGAGCCGTTCGGAGATGTACTGCCAGTACTGGACGGCCGCGCCGCCGAGCGGGTCGGCTCCGATATGGACGCCGGCAGAGGCGATCGCCTCCAGGTCGATGGCATTGCGCAGGTCCTCGCAGTAGGCGCCCAGGTAGTCGACGCGGGTGACGTCGACCGCAGCGCGCTCGTATGGGGTGCGCTGGATCTCGCCGGGGTTGCGGAGCAGTTCGTTGGCACGGGCTGCGATCACGCTGGTGGCGTCGGTGTCGGCAGGGCCACCGTGCGGCGGGTTGTACTTGAAGCCACCGTCGCGTGGCGGGTTGTGTGACGGGGTCACGACGATGCCGTCGGCGCGGGGGCCGTCATGGGTCTTGTTGTAGACGATGATCGCGCGGGAGACCGCGGGCGTCGGGGTGTAGTCGGCGCCGTGCTCTGCGCGGATGGTGACGCCGTGGGCGTGCAGCACCTCGATGGCGGTGCGCCAGGCGGGGCCGGAGAGGGCGTGGGTGTCCTTGCCAATGTAGAGCGGGCCGGTGATGCCTTGGCCGGCGCGGTATTCGATGATCGCCTGGGTCGTAGCGGCGATGTGCGCGTCGTTGAACGCCACGTCGAGGCTGGAGCCGCGGTGGCCGGACGTGCCGAACACCACCTGCTGGTCGGGGTCTTCAGGGTTTGGGACGAGGTCGTAGTAGGCGTCGATCAGGGTGTCGACGTCGATGAGATCCTCTGGCAGTGCAACCTGCCCAGCGCGTTCATGAGCCATGGGGCCATCTTGCCGTGTGTCGCCCCCGGGTGGGGAGCGCGGTGGCAACATTCGCCGCCGTGCCTTACCGGCTGGCAGAATGCGGCACGTGACACCTGCAGGTATGAACCCGTCCCGCGCCATGGACCTGTCCGGCATCGTTGCTGCAGCGAAGGCCCCGCCGCCACCGCCGGGAGCAAGCTTCGTGATCGAGGTCGACGCCACGACCTTCGAGGCGGTGCTGGCCGAATCGGTGAAGTACCCGATCGTGCTGGAGCTGCACTCGCCGCGCGCGAACGCCCAGGATCTCTCCGACGCCATGGCAGCGCTGGCCAACGAGGCCGGGGGAGCGTGGCTGCTCGCCCGGGTGGACGTCGACGCCAACCCGCAGATCGCGCAGGCCTTCGGTATCCAGGCCGTTCCTGCGGTGCTGGGCGTCATCGGTGGTCAGCTGGCACCTCTCTGGCAGGGCACGAAGACCAAGGAGGAGGCGAGCGCCTTCATCGCACAGCTCCTGCAAGCAGCCAGTGCCAACGGCATCGTCGGACGCGCCCAGCCCGTGAGCGTTGACGCCGCCGCGGGGCCCGATCCTCGCTTCGCCGCCGCGGACGCCGCCCTCGCCGAGGGCGCCTTCGACCAGGCGGTGGCCGAGTTCGACAAGGTGCTCGCCGTCACCCCGAACGATCCCGAGGCGAAGGCTGGACGCGCCCAGGCCGCGCTGCTGTCCCGCGTCGCCACGGTTGACCCGGCCGAGGTGTTCACGAAGGCTGCGGCAGCCCCGACCGACCCGGAAGCCCAGCTGGCGGCCGCCGACGCTGAGCTGATGGGCGGCGCGACGCAGGTAGCGTTCAACCGGCTCATCGAACTCATCCGCAACACCTCGGGTCCGCAGCGCGAGACCGTCCGCCTCAGGCTGCTGGAGCTGTTCGAAACGATCGGCCCGGCCGATCCTGCCGTGCTGAAGGCCCGTCGCGACCTGATGAGTGCCCTGTTTTAGCGGGAACCCATCACGACGGGGGGAAGATCCGGAGTGGAACCGTTCACTTTCACCAGCGCGCTGTGGCGCTGGGCCGCTCAGGACGCGTGGCGGTTCGTCACGCTCCCCGAAGAACTCTCGGAGACCATCCGGCTCACCTCCGGCCCCCCCAAAGGCTTCGGGTCCATACGGGTGGCGGTGACAGTCGGTGCAACCTCCTGGCGAACATCGGTGTTTCCCGATACCGGCTCACACTGTTACGTCTTGCCGATGAAACGGGCCGTCCGGCAGGCCGAAGACCTCCAGGACGGCGACCTTGTCACCGTGACCGTGCAACCGCTGGACGCATGGCGGGTGACCTGAGCGAACCACTCGACCCCGCGTGGGTTGCCCGAAGGCGCAAGCGAACCGCACTGGCTGACGCGCGACACGCCGAAAACCAGCAGAAGTCGGCGTTGCCAGCGCGATTCGGCTCGCCCATGCCCCCGCTCAGGCGATGCAGAGGCAGAACGGGTGGCCCGCCGGGTCGAGGTAGACCCGGAAGGTAGTGCCCGGCTGGTGCCCGGCCTTGGTGGCGCCGAGCTTGAGCACGGCAGCCTCGCCCTCCTCGAGGTCTTCCACTGAGATGTCCAGGTGCATCTGCTGTGGCACCTCCTGCGTCGGCCACTGCGGTGCCTTGTAGTCCTCCTCGACCTGCTGGAAGCAGATGACCTGTCCGTAGTCGGCCCGGATCTCTGCCCAGTCCGATTCCAGGTCGACCTTCCAGCCGAGGATCTCGCCGTAGAACGTGGCGAGCCGGCCCGGGTCGGGGCAGTCGATGACAACACTCGGGAATGCTCCTATAGCCATAGGGCCACCCTAGGTGCATCGTCCGACACCCCGTATGGGCAGAACCTCGGTCAACGTGGGCATGCCAAAGGCCGGTTCCGGGGCTGGAACCGGTCGGCCGCGCGTGATGAGTGCAGTGGTTCTCTGGGCTACGTCTCGATGAACGAGAGCGATCAGGGTTAGGGCCGGAGCCGAATCGAGGGTTTGGCGGTGACCTTGCCGGTCGCGCGC
>JADGPA010000168.1 GCA_017882685.1 Propionibacteriaceae bacterium
GGCCCTCGGCAAGGCGCTGCGCTCGCTGGAGGACGCCAAGGCCGGGTTCGACTTCACGTCGCCGATCACTGAGACCCTCGATGAGCTCCTGGTCAGCATGGCGCGGCCGCACGACGGCCGACTGGGGGTGGTCATGCAGGGCTACCGGCTCGGCGCGACCCCGGCCCAGCTGTTCGAGGCCACCAAGATCGACCCGTGGTTCCTCGACCAGCTACAGCTGATCTTCGAGGTGGCCGAGCGGGTGCGCACCGCCCCGGAACTCACCGCAGACATCCTGCGGCTGGGCAAGCGGCACGGTCTCGCCGACACCCAGATCGCCAAGCTCCGCAACCTGTCCACGGACGTGATTCGCGGGGTTCGCTGGGCGCTCGGCGTCCGCCCGGTCTACAAGACGGTGGACACCTGTGCCGCCGAGTTCGCCGCCCACACCCCCTACCACTACTCGACCTACGACGAGGAGACGGAGGTGCAGCCGCGCACCAAGCCGGCAGTGCTCATCCTCGGTAGCGGGCCGAACCGGATCGGGCAGGGCATCGAGTTCGACTACTCCTGCGTCCATGCAGCCATGGCGTTGCGGGAGGCCGGCTACGAAGCCGTCATGGTCAACTGCAACCCCGAGACGGTCTCAACCGACTACGACACCTCCGACCGGCTGTACTTCGAGCCGCTGACGCTGGAGGACGTGCTCGAGGTCTACCACGCGGAGGCGAAGGCCGGGCCTGTGGCCGGGGTGATCGTGCAGCTCGGCGGCCAGACGCCGCTGAAGCTTGCACAGGCGCTGAAGGATGCCGGTGTGCCGATCGTCGGGACGCCGCCGGAGGCCATCCACCTCGCGGAGGAGCGCGGCGCGTTCGGCAAGGTGCTCGAAGAGGCCGGGCTCACCGCCCCCGCCTACGGGATGGCCACCTCAGCAGAACACGCCCTGGACATCGCCCACGAGATCGGCTACCCGGTGCTGGTGCGCCCGTCCTACGTGCTCGGTGGACGCGGCATGGAGATCGTCTACGACGACGGGTCGCTGGCCGGCTACATCGCTCGCGCCACGGACATCACGCCGTCCCACCCTGTGCTGGTCGACCGCTTCCTCGATGACGCGATCGAGATCGACGTCGACGCCCTGTACGACGGGACCGAGCTGTACCTGGGCGGGGTGATGGAGCACATCGAGGAGGCCGGCATCCATTCCGGCGACTCGGCCTGTTCGCTGCCCCCGATCACCCTCGGCAACGAGGTGATCGACCAGATCCGCACCTCGACGGAGGCCATCGCCCGCGGCGTCGGGGTGCGCGGCCTGCTCAACATCCAGTTCGCGCTGCTCGGCGACACCCTGTACGTCCTGGAGGCGAACCCGCGGGCCTCCCGCACCGTCCCCTTCGTATCCAAGGCCACCGACACCCCGCTGGCCAAGGCTGCCACCCGCATCTCGATGGGCACGACCATCGCGGAGCTGCGCACCGAAGGCATGCTGCGCACCGGCGTGGACGGCACAGCGACGCTGCACAGCGCCCCGATCGCGGTGAAGGAAGCGGTGATGCCGTTCAACCGGTTCCGCACCGCTGACGGCTCCTGGGTCGACACGTTGCTCGGGCCGGAGATGAAGTCCACCGGTGAGGTGATGGGGCTCGACGTGACGTTCGGCACGGCCTTCGCCAAGAGCCAGGCTGCCTCCTTCGGCGCTGTCCCCACCAGCGGCACCGTGTTCGTCTCCGTAGCCAATCGCGACAAGCGGCACGCCATCTTCCCGGTGAAGCGGCTCGCCGACCTCGGCTTCAAGGTGCTGGCGACCGAGGGCACGGCTCAGGTGCTGCGCCGCCAGGACGTGGACGTGACGGTCATCCGCAAGGCGTCCCAGGGCCCCGGCCCGAACGGCGAGAAGACGGTCGTGCAGGCCATCCTCGACGGCGAGGTCGACCTGATCTTCAACACACCACACGGTGTCTCCCGGGACGGGAGCCCGCGGCGTGACGGGTGGGAGATCCGGTCCGCGGCGATCCTTGCCGACGTGCCGTGTGTGACCACGGTGCAGGGACTCTCCGCCTGTGTGCAGGGCATTGAGGCGCTGGGCCGGGGGACCATCGGCGTCCGCTCCCTGCAGGACTGGAGCGCAGCCGTGCGCGCAGAACTCGCCACCCTCGCCTGATGGGCCTGCCTGCACCGTTGCTGGCCGCCGGGTACACCCGCCTGGTGCGGCCGGCGCTGTTCGCCAGCTTCGACGGCGACCCCGAGGCCGTGCACGAATGGATGATCCGCACCCTTGCCGGGATCGGTTCGACGGCTCCGGCCCGCGCAGCGGCCCGGCTGCTCGCCGGCAGCAGTGGCCGTGCAACGACCGTCGCCGGCATCCGGTTTCCCTCCCGTGTCGGGCTGGCCGCAGGGCTCGACAAGGACGCGACAGCTGTCCTCGCCTGGGCGGGGCTCGGCTTCGGCTTCGCAGAACTGGGGACGGTGACCGGCCGTGCCCAGCCCGGCAACGACCGTCCGCGGATGTTCCGGTTGCGGGATTCGAAGGCCCTGATCAACCGGATGGGGTTCAACAACCCCGGCGCCGCTGCCGTCGCAGCCACCCTTGCAGCCCGGAACGTCTACCGGGGCAACCGCGGGGCCGGTATCCCGATCGGCATCTCCATCGGCAAGACCAAGCTCATCGAACTCGAGGACGCCGTCGAGGACTACCTCACCTCCCTGCGCCTGCTTGCGCCGCACGCCGACTACGTCGCAGTGAACGTGTCCAGCCCCAACACTCCTGGCCTGCGCAGTCTCCAAGACGCCGGTGCGCTCGGCGACCTCCTCGCCGCGCTGATGGGGGAGGCGGCCGCCTTCGAGGCAGTCACGGTCCCTGAGGAGCCGCGAGGAACGGGCGGCGTCACGAAGGGCGAAGGGCCGCTGCCCATCTTCGTCAAGGTGGCTCCAGACCTCAGCGACGGCCAGCTCGACGAGGTGCTGGCCACCTGTGTGAGCGGGGGGGCCGCCGGCCTGATCGCCACCAACACCACGCTGGCGCGCGACGGCCTTGCAGCCTCCGACGCTTCCCAGGCCGCGGTGGCCGGAGGGCTCTCCGGCGCCCCGCTGACCGTGCGGGCCCGGCAGGTGGTCGCGCGCCTCGCGGCCCGCAGCAGCCTGCCGGTCATCGCCTCCGGCGGCATCATGACGGCGGCTGACGCGAAGGCGATGTTCGACGCTGGCGCAGAACTCGTCCAGCTTTACACTGGCTTCATCTACGGCGGGCCGGGCCTTGCCGCTGCCATCAATGCCCTCGACACCGAAAGGTCGGGATCGTGACCACCTACTGGCGCAGACTCCACGAGGTGGTCGCCGATCGCGGCCCGCTGTGTGTGGGTATCGACCCGCACCCGTCCCAGCTGAAGGCATGGGGGCTCGATGTGAGCGCCGCCGGTGCAGAGCGCTGCGCGCGTACCCTCATCGACGCACTCGGTGACAAGGTGGCAGCGTTCAAGCCGCAGTCGGCGTTCTTCGAGGCCTACGGCTCGGTCGGCATCGCAGCCCTCGAGCGCGTGCTGGCCGACATCGCCGGCACCGGGGCCCTGAGCATCCTCGACGTGAAGCGCGGCGACATCGGCTCCACCATGGAGGCCTACGCCGACGCCTATCTGGCCGACGGCTCGCCGCTGGCCGCCGACGCGATCACGCTCTCGCCCTACCTCGGCTTCGGCTCCCTCGCACCGGCCTTCGAGCGCGCCCACCGCTACGAGCGGGGCGTCTACGTGCTCGCCCGGACGTCCAACCCCGAGGGCAGCCAGGTGCAGCTCGCGCTCAGCCACGACAACTCGGTGGTGCAGTCGATCATCGACGCGGCGACAGAGGTCAACCACGCGTCCAGGCAGAAGGCGATCGGCCTGGTGGTGGGCGGCACCCATGACTCCCTCGGCTGCGACCTTGACGACTTCAACGGCTCGATCCTTGTGCCCGGAATCGGTTTCCAGGGCGGCCGGATGGAAGACCTTCCCGGCCTGTTCGGCGACGCCGTCGACCAGGTGCTGGCCGTCGTCGGACGCGGCGTCATCTCCGCCGGCCCGGACGCGTCTGCGCTGCGCAGCAAGGTCGCGGAACTCCTCAGCCACACGGGAGTCTGAGTTCGTACATCCCTGCAAGTGAGGAACCTTTCAGATCGGATGACGAGCGCCTCAACGGGCGCTAGGTTGAACCCACAAGGCAAGTCAGTCCAAACCCCATACGAAGGCACTCCTGTGACCATTCCTCAGCTCACCACAGAGCAACTCGAGGCTGCCCGCGCGGCCGCCACCGAAGCTCGGCGCAAGCGCGCCGACCTGAAGAGCAAGGTTCGTTCCGGTGACCTGAGCCTCGGACAGGCTCTGGAAGCTGCCGCGGGTGACGATGTGCTCGCACACGTGAAGGTCGTCGACCTGCTCAAGGCGCTGCCCCGCGTGGGCGAGAAGCGTGCAGGTGTGGTGATGGCGCGACTCGACATTGCGCCCAACCGACGTATTCGTGGGCTCGGCCGCCATCAGGTGGCCGGCCTTAAGGCCGAGTTCAGTGAGCGGTGACGTCACTGTCATCTCCGGTCCGACCGCTGTGGGCAAGGGAACGGTAGTCCGGGCCCTCTGCGCGCAACACCCCGAGCTGTGGCTCTCCGTGTCGGCGACCACTCGGGCTCCCCGGCCCACAGAGGTGGACGGGGTGCACTACAACTTCGTGAGCACGTCCGAATTCGACGAGTTGATTGCTACCGATGGTCTGCTGGAGTGGGCGGTCGTCCACGGCAAGGACCGCTACGGCACGCCCGCCGCACCGGTGCGGGCTGCTATGGCCGCGGGGCGCCGCGTGATCCTCGAGATCGAGGTGCAGGGCGCCCGCCAGGTGAAGCAGCGCGTGCCCGACGTCCGCACCGTGTTCATCGCACCCCCGTCCTGGGAAACGCTGAAGGACCGGCTGGAGGGTCGCGGTACCGAAACCCCGGAGCAGATGGCCCGGCGGCTCCGCACGGCAGAGACGGAGCTCGCTGTCGCCGCCGAGTTCGACCACGTTGTCGTGAACGACGATTTGGGTAGTGCGGTGGCTGAGTTGGTAGAGTTGCTTGGTCTGTGACGGTAGCCGGACTCAACCGCTGCCGCGTTCGGAGATCAGGAAGCCCAATTTGAGCACTCATACTCCCGAGGGGATCACCAACCCGCCCATCGAC
>JADGPA010000169.1 GCA_017882685.1 Propionibacteriaceae bacterium
CGTTCCGCCGGGGGCGGAGGAGTTGCGAGCCGACGGCTCGGTCATCCTTGAGACCACTCTCGGCCGGGCGCTGTTCAATGAGGCGCTCCCGGCTGACTACCCCTATGTGAACGTCGAGGTCGGCAAGAAGAAGCTCGGCCAGATTGTGAACGACTTGGCCGAGCGGTACCCGAAGGAAGACGTTGCGGTCACGCTCGATCGGCTGAAGGCGCTCGGGTTCAAGTGGGCCACCCGCTCCGGGGTTACGGTCTCCATCGGTGACGTCCAGGTGCCGCCGACCAAGCCCGAGATCCTGGCCTCCTACGAGATCAGGGCGGCCAAGATCACCAAGCAGTACGAGCGCGGCAAGGTGACTGAGGACGAGCGTCATCAAGAGCTCATCCAGCTCTGGAACGACGCTACCGCTGAGCTGACTGCTGCGATGGAAGCCAACTTCACCAAGGACAACCCGATCGTGATGATGGTGCACTCGGGCGCTCGAGGGAACATGACCCAGATGCGTCAGATCGCCGCCATGCGAGGCCTGGTGGCCAACCCGAAGGGCGAGATCATCGCCCGGCCGATCAAGTCCAACTTCCGTGAGGGCCTTTCGGTCCTGGAGTACTTCATCTCCACCCACGGTGGTCGAAAGGGCCAGGCGGACACCGCACTGCGGACGGCAGACTCCGGGTACCTCACCCGGCGCCTTGTCGACGTCTCGCAGGACGTGATCATCCGCGAGGAGGACTGCCAGACCGACCGTGGCCTCACCAAGGCCATCGCTGCCGAGAGCAAGGGCGGCAAGCTGGTCGCGGCGCGCAACGTCGAGACCGCCGTGTACGCCCGCACGCTCGCCAGCGACGTCGTCACTGCCGAGGGCAAGGTGCTGGTACAGGCCGGTGTCGACCTCGGTGACGTGAACATCAAGAAGCTGCTCAAGAACGGCATCACCGAGGTCAAGGTGCGCTCCGTCCTCACCTGCGAGGCCAAGACCGGCACCTGCGCCGCCTGCTACGGGCGTTCGCTGGCCACCGGCAAGCTGGTCGACGTCGGCGAGGCTGTCGGTATCGTCGCGGCACAGTCCATCGGTGAGCCCGGCACCCAGCTGACGATGCGTACCTTCCACACCGGTGGTGTGGCCGGTGACGACATCACTCAGGGTCTGCCCCGTGTGGTCGAGCTTTTCGAAGCCCGTCAGCCCAAGGGCAAGGCCCCGATCGCCGAGACTGCTGGTCGCGTGCGCATCGAGGAGGGCGAGCGTCTTCGCAAGCTCGTTCTCGTCCGCGACGACGGCGAGCCGGACCTCGAGTACCCCCTGCCCCGTCGCGTGCGGCTGGACTGGGAGGACAACACCGGGGTGCGCCACGTCGTTACCGATGGCGACCACGTGCAGGCCGGTCAGCAGCTCTTCGCCGGCACGCCCGATCCGCAGGACGTCCTGCGGGTCAATGGCCTCCGCAAGGTGCAGGAGCACCTGGTGGAAGAGGTCCAGGCCGTGTACCGGACGCAGGGCGCGCCGATCCACGACAAGCACATCGAGATCATCATCCGGCAGATGCTTCGCCGGGTGACGGTGATCGAGTCGGGCGACACGTCGATGCTGCCCGGCGAGCTGGTGGACCGGAAGTCGTTCGAGGCGCAGAACCGGCAGATGGTGACCGAGGGCCAGACCCCGGCGCAGGGTCGTCCGGTGCTGATGGGCATCACCAAGGCGTCCCTTGCGACCGAGTCGTGGCTGTCCGCGGCTTCGTTCCAGGAGACGACGAAGGTGCTCACCGACGCGGCGATCAACGCCAAGTCCGACACTCTCGTCGGCCTGAAGGAGAACGTCATCCTGGGCAAGCTGATCCCGGCCGGCACCGGCCTGGACCGTTACCGGAACATCCGGGTGGAGCCCACCGCCGAGGCACGCGCCGCGGCGTACGACCTCTCCTACGACCCGTACGACTACGACTTGAGCGTCGGCGGTCCTGCGGTCGGTCTGGACGAGTACGACACCGGCGAACTCCGCTAAGCAGTACCCGATGAAGATCGTCGTCGCCTCCGACCACGCCGGGGTTGAACTCCGGCAGGAGATGGCTGACGAGGCCAGGGCGCTCGGGCACGAGGTCACAGACCTCGGCCCGGCGCCGGGCGTCGCCATCGACTATCCGGTGAACGGGGCGAAGGTTGGACGCCTGGTGGCAGCCGGGGAGTACGACCTCGGCATGCTGGTCTGCGGCACCGGCGTCGGCATCTCCATTGCTGCCAACAAGGTGCCCGGCATCCGCGCCGTGGTGTGCTCCGAGCCGTATTCGGCCCGGCTGTCGCGGCAGCACAACAACTCCAACGTTCTGGCCGTCGGGGCCCGGGTGGTCGGTCCGGGCCTCGCCCGGCTGATCGTGAACGACTGGCTCACCGCCGAGTTCGAGGGTGGACGGCACGCCCGCAGGGTTGCGCTCATCGAAGACCCCGAATCCGCCCCGGCGCAGGAGCCGTTATCCTAAGCTGAGTTTGTGAGGACAAACAGTCGTCGGGCAGCGCCGATGGCCACACGCGCTGCAACCTCCGCCCTGCTCGGTAGCAGCGTCGAGTACTTCGACTTCACCCTCTTCGCGACCGCGTCCGCGCTGTTTCTCGGACCGGTTTTCTTCGCCCAACTGGGGCCGCTTCAGGCGACCCTGGCGGCATTCATCACGTTCGGCAGTGCCTTCGTTGCGCGACCACTCGGGGCCGTGCTGTTCGGGCACCTCGGTGACCGAAAGGGGCGGCGGGCAGCGTTGGTCTGGTCGGTGACGCTGATGGGTATGGCGACCACAGCAGTCGGCCTGCTGCCCGGGTACACGGCGATCGGGATCGCCGCCCCCGTTCTGCTGCTCGTGCTGCGCCTGCTCCAGGGACTCTCGGCAGGTGGAGAGCAGGCTGGGTCGAATGCCCTCTCCCTCGAGCATGCGCCCGGGGAGGCCCGGAACCGCTTCGCAGCCTGGACCATGCAGGGCACCTCGCTGGGGACCCTGCTGGGCAAGCTGGCGTTCCTCTCGGTGGTCTGGCTGCCGCAGCCGGCACTACTGGCCTGGGGCTGGCGCCTGCCCTTCCTCGCGGCAGGGCCCTTCATGCTGGTGGCATTTGCGATCCGACGAACCGTCACCGAGCCACCGCCGTTCACGGCGATGGTGGTAACGGGCGGCGTGGTCCGGATCCCGCTTGCCGAGGTGCTCACCCGACACTGGCGTGCCGTGCTCCTGGTGGCTCTGGCTTCCCTCTTCGCCGTCGGGGGCGCGGTGCTCAATGTCTACGGCCTGAGCTATGCCACGGCCAGGGGCACATCTCCGGGCGCCTACCTGGCGATGATCAGCGTGGTGACGGCGCTCGGTCTGGTCCTCCAGCCCCTCTGGGCGCGGCTCTCCGACCGGATCGGCCGGCGTCCGGTGTTCATCACCTCCTGCATCCTCGCCGCCGCACTCTACTTCGCCTACCTGCCGGCCCTCGGAACCGGGAACCTGTTGCTGGTCGGACTTGCATCCACCGCCATGCTCGCGGCCTGGTGTGCGGCGAACGCCGTGAGTGCGGCCTGGTTCGCAGAACTCTTCCCGACCTCGGTTCGCTACACCGGCCCAGCCTTCGGCGGCCAGGTTGGCATGATCGTCGTGGGCTTCGCGCCGGCGATCATGACGTCGCTCGAGGGCGCCGGTGATCTCGGCTGGCTACCGGTTGCCGGCTTCGGTGCGTCCTGCCTCGCGCTGGCCGCGGGCGCAGCGTCCTTCACCGGGGAGACGGTGCATCGTCGTCTGGACGCCGTCGGTTCCGACGACAGCGTCGCCGCACGACCCTGAGGATTCAAGCCCAAGTCAGTTGACCGGCATCATCGGCGGGACGGAGGCCTGCTCGTCGAAGGGCTGGTAGCTGGTGTGCAGCAGGTGGTGGGCCTTTTCGGAGTTGGGCTCGCCGTAGAACTGGTCGTACAGCCGCAGCACGTCGGGGTTCTCCTGCGACCGGCGGTACTTGCTGGTGCGGTCGATGTCGAACAGCACTTCGGTGCGCTGGCGCAGTTCACCCACCTGCGCCGGCGCCGGTTGACCGGCGCCGTCGATGCAGCCGCCGGGGCAGGCCATGATCTCCACCAGGTCGTAACCGACGTCCTCACCTGACACCACCCGCTTGATCAGCGGCTCGGCGTTGCCAAGGCCGGAGATGACCGCTACCCGCACGGTCTTGCCGCCGGCGGTGACCGTTGCGTCCTTCACCCCTGCGAAGCCCCGGACCGCTTGGAACTCCAGTTGCTCGGCCAGCTTCTCGCCGGTCAGCTTCTCCATGGCCATGCGGAGTGCCGCCTCGGCGACCCCGCCGGAGGCACCGAAGATCACCCCTGCTCCGGTGACCCGCGAGTAGGGCTCGTCGAACGCGTCCGGCGCGACCTTGTCGGGGTTGATCCGCACCATCTCGAGCATCTCCATGAACTCGGTGGTGGTAAGGACGGCGTCGACGTCGCGGATGCCACCGGGTGCGAACTCCGGGCGGGCCGCCTCGTACTTCTTGGCCAGGCACGGCACGATCGATACCACGTACAAATCGTCCAAGGAGATCCCATACTTCTGGGCGAAGTGCGACTTCACCGTCGCTCCCATCATCTGCTGCGGCGACTTGCAGCTCGACAGGTGAGGGATCAGCTCGGGGTACCGCTTCTCGACAAGGTTCACCCAGCCCGGGCAGCACGAGGTGAACTGAGGCATCACGCCACCTGAACTCACCCGATTGAGGAATTCCGTGGTCTCCTCCATGATCGTGAGGTCGGCGGCGAAGGAGAAGTCGAAGATGCGGTCGAAGCCGACCGCTCGCATCAGGCCGGCCACGAACGGCGACGCCTCCTGCGGCGACTTGCCGTACTGGGCGGCGATCACGCTGCGTGGCGCCGGGGCAACGAACCCGACAACGACCTTCGTGGGGTCGTTGATCGCCACGAACACCTCGGGACGCTCCCGGACGTAATCGAGAGCGCCGCAGGGGCAGGCGGTCACGCACTGGCCGCAGGACACGCAATCGGTCTCGATCAGCGGGCGCCCATCCGAGGTGCCGACAGTGAGCTGGCCGCTGCGGAACTGATAGGCCAGCACACCGGGGCCTTCCAGCTCCGAGCAGGCTGCGACGCACCGACCACAAGAAATGCACTTGTTGTGGTCCCGAATGATGAAGGGGTGGTCCCGGACGATCGGCACGCGCGGACGCGTGTGCAGCGGCTCGACGTAGGTCACCAGCTGCTTTGTCGCCACCTTGCGGAGATCGCAGACGAACCGGGCCTTGCAGCCGCACCGCATGCAGCGGGCCGCTTCTGCCCTTGCCTCGGCGGCGGAGTAGCCGGTCTCGACCTCCGCGAAGTCGGTGACCCGTTCGGCGACCGGACGGGTGGGCATCGGTTTGCGATTCAACTTCGGTCGGGCGGCGAACTCGTCCCTCGGCAGGTCCTCCAGCGAGCCGCGACTGCAGTTGTAGGCGGCCGGCTCGCCACGCACGTACCCCCTGGCGACGAACTGGTCCATCGCCCACGCGGCCCGGCGTCCAGCGGCCACGGCCTCGATCACCGTGGCCGGGCCGGTGACGCAGTCGCCGCCGGCGAAGATCTTCGATTCCGAGGCTTGCATCGTCGAACCGTCGATGTCGACGTCGCCCCAGTTGTTCAGCCGCACCGGCAGGTCGTTGTACAGGAACTGGGTGTTGGTGCTCTGGCCGATCGCCCCGATGATCAGCGAAGCAGCCAGCTCGAAGTCGCTGCCCTCGACCGGGATCGGCCGGCGACGCCCGGAGCGGTCCGGCTCGCCGAGGGTCATTTCCAGGCAGCGCAGCGTGAGCCCTTCCGTGCCGCGTCGAATGGCGGTGGGGGCGGCGAGGAAGTGGAGTTCGACACCTTCGGCCTCTGCGTCTGCCACCTCGTGGGGCTCGGCGGGCATCTCGTCACGGGTGCGGCGGTAGAGGAGCACCACACGCTCGGCGCCGCGGCGCAGGGCGGTGCGTGCGCAGTCGATGGCAGTGTTGCCGCCCCCGACAACGACAACGACACGACCAGGATCGGGGTCCTCGCCCTTGGTGACGCGTTCGAGGTAACGGATGCCGGTCCAGACGCTTTCGGAGTTCTCGCCCTCCAGCCCCATCGGGGTGGGGGTCCAAGACCCGATCGCAAGGTAGACGGCGTCGAAGTCCTGTTGCAGGTCCTGCAGCCGCAGGTGGGTGCCCAGCGACTTGCCGCAGACGATCTTCGCGCCGAGGGCCGTGATCGTGGCGATCTCGGCGTCGAGGGTTGCCTTGGGCAGGCGGTACTCCGGGATGCCGTAGCGCATCATGCCGCCCGGCTTGGGCTGGCGCTCGAAGACCGTGACGTCATGGCCGGCGAGGGTTGCGTAGAAGGCCGCGCTCAGGCCGGACGGGCCTGCTCCGACGATCGCGATGCTCTTGCCGGTACGCTCGCCGACTGTCGGGATCCACGGCCGCTCCCGCGCCAGGTCCCAGTCGGCCGCGAAGCGCTTCACGTTGTTGATGGCGACCGGTGCGTCCACGAGGGTGCGTCGGCACTGCGCCTCGCAGGTGTGCGGACAGACCCGTCCACAGGCGGACGGGAACGGGTTGCGGTCCTTGATCACGCGGACGGCGGCTTCGAAATTGCCGTCGGTGACCAGCGCCAGGTAGCGCTGGATGTCGATGTGGGCAGGGCAGATCTGCTGGCAGGGCGGCTCGCAGTCGGCGTTGTGGTCGCAGAGCAACTGCTCGACGCGCACCTTCCGGTAGGCCTCGATCGTGTCCGAGCGGGTGTGGATCACCATGCCGGGCCTCACCGGTGTGATGCAGGACTTCACCTCGCGCCGTTCCTCGCCGACCTCGACGACGCAGAGGCCGCAGCTGCCGTTGGCCCGCTCGAGTCGAACGTCGTTGCACAGGGACGGGACGTCGAATCCCTCCTTCTTGAGCGCGCTGAGGATGGTGAGTCCGGAGTCCACCTGCACCTCGCCGCCGTCGACGGTGATGGTGAAGCGTGTGTCTTCCCGCAGCTCCCGCATGACAGCCTCTTCCTTGAGACCTCGCGGACCGGGAGATCGGTCCGCAGCGTTGTAAGTACATTCTGTCATTGACGAGGCCTGTGCGGAAGAGCCTGGAGACCTGTCCGGCATTCCTTTTTTGACGGTCGCAGGGGCATCAAGTAGCCTTAACCGTTGTGTGTTCGGGCGACCGAATCATGCGTGCGTGCGCCGCGTCCGGCCCGACCCTTCGACCTGCTCAGCCAGTGTGCTGAGTTGCGAGGCGAGGCTGGTGGCGCGCGGTGCGCGCTACCATAAGCCTCACGGAAAGAGATACCAGCCGGTGCCCACTATCCAGCAGTTGGTCCGAAAGGGCCGCACTGACAAGGTCAGCAAGAGCAAGACCCCGGCGCTCAAGGGTTCGCCCCAGCGCCGCGGTGTTTGCACCCGGGTGTACACCACCACCCCGAAGAAGCCGAACTCGGCGCTGCGCAAGGTCGCACGCGTCCGGCTGTCTTCCGGGGTCGAGGTCACCGCTTACATCCCGGGCGTTGGCCATAACCTGCAGGAGCACTCGATGGTGCTGGTCCGCGGCGGCCGGGTGAAGGACCTCCCGGGCGTTCGTTACAAGATCATTCGCGGTTCCCTGGACACCCAGGGCGTCAAGAACCGCAAGCAGGCGCGCAGCCGCTACGGCGCGAAGAAGGAGAAGTAATGCCTCGCAAGGGTCCCGCCCCGAAGCGCCCGGTCGTCGTCGACCCGGTCTATGGTTCACCGCTGGTCTCCCAGCTGGTCAGCAAGATCCTGCTGGACGGCAAGAAGACCACCGCCCAGAGCATCGTCTACGACGCCCTCGAGGGCACGAGGGCCAAGACAGGCATTGATCCCGTGCAGACCCTCAAGAAGGCCCTGGACAACATCCGTCCCGCCCTTGAGGTGAAGAGCCGCCGTGTCGGTGGCGCCACCTACCAGGTGCCGATCGAGGTCAAGCCCGTCCGGGCCAACAC
>JADGPA010000170.1 GCA_017882685.1 Propionibacteriaceae bacterium
CCGCGGGTGAGCGGTGACGTCGGCATGGCCGGTGTGGCGATCGACTCGATCCTCGACATGCGGCAGCTGTTCGACGGCATCCCGCTGGACCAGATGTCGGTGTCGATGACGATGAACGGTGCGGTGCTGCCGATCCTCGCCCTGTACATCGTGGCCGGCGAGGAGCAGGGCGTTGCCCCGGCGAAGCTGGCCGGGACGATCCAGAACGACATCCTCAAAGAGTTCATGGTTCGCAACACCTACATCTACCCGCCGACCCCTTCGATGCGGATCATCTCCGACATCTTCGCGTTCACCTCGGCGAACATGCCGAGGTTCAACTCGATCTCGATCTCCGGCTACCACATGCAGGAGGCCGGGGCGACCGCAGACATCGAGATGGCCTACACCCTTGCTGACGGCATCGAATACATCCGCGCCGGTGAGGCCGTTGGCCTGAAGGTCGACCAGTTCGCCCCGCGGCTGAGCTTCTTCTGGGCCGTCGGCATGAACTTCTTCATGGAGGTCGCGAAGTTCCGCGCGGCCCGGCTGCTCTGGGCCCGCCTGGTGCGCCAGTTCGAGCCGAGCAACCCCAAGTCGATGAGCCTGCGCACCCACAGCCAGACCTCCGGCTGGTCGCTCACCGCCCAGGACGTGTTCAACAACGTCGGTCGTACCTGCCTTGAGGCCATGGCCGCAACGCAGGGCCACACCCAGTCACTGCACACCAACGCCCTGGACGAGGCCATGGCACTCCCGACCGACTTCTCGGCCCGGATCGCCCGCAACACCCAGCTGTTCCTGCAGCAGGAGTCGGGTACCTGCCGCGTCGTCGACCCGTGGGCCGGCAGCGCCTACGTCGAGAAGCTCACCTACGATCTGGCCAGCAAGGCTTGGGACCTCATCCAGGAGGTCGAGCTCGCCGGTGGCATGGCGAAGGCGATCGAGGCCGGCATCCCGAAGATGCGCATCGAGGAGGCAGCTGCTCGCACCCAGGCGCGCATCGACTCGGGCCGCCAGCCGCTGATCGGCGTCAACAAGTACACGGTCGAGAACGACCGGGTGCCGGAGGTGCTGAAGGTCGGCGGCGGCAAGGTGCGCGACGAGCAGATCGCCAAGCTGCAGAAGTTGCGCGCCGAGCGGGACGAGGCGGCCACCCAGGCTGCGCTGGAGAAGCTCACCTGGGCTGCCGGCAACGTCGACTCGACCGATCCGGACCGCAACCTCCTCAAGCTGGCCATCGACGCGGCTCGCGCAAAGGCCACCGTTGGGGAGATCTCCGACGCGCTGGAGAAGGTCTTCGGGCGCTACACCGCGAACATCCGTACTATCTCAGGGGTGTACAACTCCGAATCCGGAACGACTGAGGGCGTGACCAAGGCCCGCGCCTTGGTGGACGACTTCGAGAAGGCCGAAGGCCGTCGTCCCCGCATCCTGGTGGCCAAGATGGGCCAGGACGGTCACGACCGCGGCCAGAAGGTGATCTCCACAGCCTTCGCAGACCTCGGCTTCACCGTCGATGTCGGTCCGCTGTTCCAGACCCCGGAGGAAACCGCCCGCCAGGCCGTCGAGTCCGACGTCCACGTGGTCGGGGTATCGTCGCTGGCCGCGGGTCACCTGACCCTCGTGCCGGCGCTCCGAAAGGCGCTGGACGAGCTTGGCCGGCCGGACATGATGATCGTGGTCGGCGGGGTCATCCCGGCGCAGGACTTCGACGAGCTGTACGCCGCCGGAGCCGACGCGATCTACCCGCCGGGAACGGTCATTCCGGAATCGGCGGTCGAGCTGTTGACCAAGCTGCGTGAGCGCATCGACGCTGCGTAGGAACTTGAAGTCGATGATTGAGCCTGTCGAGACCCACTGGTTTCGGCAGGCTCACTCATCGGTGGACGATGGGGAGTGCGATGAGTAAGGACAAGGTGCCGCTCTACCTGCGGTCGGATTCGACTCCGGGCCACCAGTACGGTGACGCCGCCCCGCCCCGGCGCGATCCGGCCAAGGTCCGGCGTCCGGACCTCGACCCGGAGCTGCTGGCAAAGCAGGTGCTGGCCGGCGAGCGCACCGCCATCGCGAAGGCGATCACCCTGGTCGAATCCAGCAAACGGGCTCACCACGCTGTGGCCGCTGACCTGCTGCGTATCCTGCGCCCGTACTCTGGCAAGGCCGTGCGGGTGGGGATCACCGGAGTACCCGGATCTGGCAAGTCCACCTTCATCGACGCGCTCGGGCAACGGCTGATCGACGCCGGCCACAAGATCGCAGTGCTGGCGGTCGACCCGACGTCGGCAAAGACCGGGGGCTCGATCCTCGGCGACCGGACCCGGATGGGCGAGCTCGCCCAGAGCGAGAACACCTTCATCCGGCCCTCGCCGGCAGGCACTCACCTTGGCGGGGTCGCGCGAACCACCCGCGAATCGATGCTGGTACTCGAAGCTGCCGGGTTCGACGTGGTCCTGGTCGAGACGGTCGGCGTCGGCCAGTCCGAGGTCGCGGTCGCCGGCATGGTGGACACCTTCCTGCTGATAGCGCTGGCTCGCGCCGGCGACCAGTTGCAGGGCATCAAGCGGGGCATCCTGGAGATGGCCGACGTGATCACGGTCAACAAGGCCGACGGCGACAACGAGGGTGAAGCGCGGGTGACGGCACGCGAGCTGTCCATCGCGATGAAGCTGATCAACTCCGACCCCCAGGCGCCGCGTCCGCCGGTGCTGACGTCGAGCGCGCTCACCGGCAAGGGCCTCGACGAGGTCTGGCAGGCCATCGTCGACCATCGGGCACGGCTGGAGGACGCTGGACTGCTTGAGGCGCGCCGGGCCCGCCAGCAGCGCGAATGGCTGTGGGCCCTCGTCCGCGGCGAGTTGGAGGACGCGTTGCGCACGTCCACGTCGGTGAGTGCGATCCGCTCCGGCCTGGAGGCGGACGTGGAGAGCGGAGAGCTGTCCGCCCTCGAGGCTTCCGACGCCATCCTGAAGGCCTTTGCCGCCGACGCCTCGTCGCTGTGGCCGGAGAAGCCGAAGCACTGACCCAACCCGAACGGAGTGGCGGCGGGGTCGACGCAGCCCGAGGATCAGTCGCCGGACTTCTCGTGCTTTCCTGACTTCTCGCGCTTCTTGCGCCTCTTGCGGGCCTTCGCCCAGGCGAGCACCTTCTTCTCGTCCCACAGCGGTGTACGGGCGTCGAGCCACTTGTCGCGCGGGGCGTGGAATTCCTTGCCGTTCTTGCGCTCCTTGGACATCGCTGAGCGGAATTGCTCCTTCGGGAGGCCCACAAGTTCAGCCGCCTGGGACGTCGTCAACACACCCCGCACCTTACTGTGATCCGGGGCGCGTCCTCATCATCGAGCGCTACGAGGCTCCAGAACATCCAGGATCGTGCGCACGTGCTGCGGAGATTCGTCGCGGCGGGATGGGTCGTCGGTGAGGAAGTGCACGAAGCCCTTGATTGCTCCGAGTGTCCTTGCCATGTCGCCCTCCCTGTGATGTCGATCCGAAGGAGGCGAACTTAGCATCTCTAGGGATGCCAAGCAAGCATCCCTAGAGATGCTAAGGGGCTCCAGGGGAGGGCAGAAGATGGAAACCGAGCGTGCAGCTCAAACCACGGCCAGGTCGAAGTCGCCCCCTGCGCGGAGGATGTCGGCGTAGCGGGCGCGCTGCTCAGCCGAGGGTTCGCGCAACGGAATCGCCGTTGGCCGCACGCCGTGGTGACGGAAGCCGATCACCTTGATCCGCATCCGGGGGTCGACGGCTGCCAGCCATCGAGCGGTCTCTGCGAGCAGGTCGTTGGCGTCGTTCACCCCGGGGAGCAGCAGCAGGCGCACCTCGTGAAGCCTCTCCGCCGCCGCCAGCAGCTGGATGCTGGCGAGGATGCGCTCGTTGCCTGAGCCGGTCATGCGCCGGTGGATGGCGTCGTCCAGGCATTTCAGGTCGACCATCGCCGCGTCCATGACGGGGGAGAGCAGCTGCCAGGTGGCGGCGTCCGTGAAGCCGTTGGTGTCGACGAAGCAGGTGAGGCGGGCCAATTCTGTGTCCGCCTTGAGGGCGGTGAACAGGGCACGCACGAACCCGGCCTGCTGGGTCGCCTCACCTCCGGAGACCGTCACCCCGGAAAGGAACGGCGCTGCCGGACGGATCCGCGCGATCAGGTCCGCCACCGCCAACGTCCGCGCTTTCGGCGTGGAGTCGTACTTGCAGACGTCGATGCAGGTGTCCCCGCCGGTACAGCTGGCAGCGTCCCAGAGCACCGAGCCTGCGGCGTCGAGGCTCAGGGCCCCGGAGGGGCAGGAGACCACGCAGTCGCCGCAATCGATGCACGGGTTGATCGTGTACGGGTTGTGGCATGCGATGCAGTTGAGATTGCAGCCCTGGGTGAAGATGACGAACCGGTTGCCGGGCCCGTCGACGGCGGAGAACTCGATGACGTCGGTGATGAGGCCGGTCGGCCCTTCGTTACGCCCGGCCCGTTCCTCACCGGCCTCCTCAAGGACCGTCGTCACCCTCGCGGGCTCAGTTCAGCTGCTGTGATGCGCTTCACCGCGCGGGTGGTGACGGTGTGGTTGATCTCCGCCGTGGCCGCCAGGTAGTCGCTGGAGTGGCGGGAGCCGTGCTCCTCGATCCCCACGAGGTCGCTCTTGCGCACAAGGTAGCCGGTGATCCGGATGAACTCGTTGGAGTCGAGATTGAACGTGAAGTCCCGCATACCAACGCTCAATGCGCCGCGGATCACGTCAACCATTGCCTGCGGGTTGGCCTTGACGGTCTCCTCGACGTGGAAGATGTCGGAGATGCCGGCGGCGAACAGGGCGTGGTGCGGGGCGCAGGTTGCGATGTGCTCGCGCAGGCCCGGCTCGTCACCGATCGGGATGCGGGTGCCTGCAGTGGTGTCCAGATCGAGGTCGATGCCGCTCTGGCTGTGCAGGTAGGCGAACCCGCCTCCTCCGCCGCAGTAGGGCAACGGCCGCGCCGCGACGAGTTCCGCGACCCGCCGGGTGAGCCGGTGGGCGGCGGCGTCGGCGCGCTCGTCATGGCCGTAGCGGGCGTCCTCGAACCCTTCGCGGGCCATCAGGTCGTTGACGCACTCAGCCAGCCCGAAGATGCCGAACATCAACGAGAACCGGTCGATGTCGATGAGTCCCTCGGTGGCGAGGAAGTTGGTCTCGAAGAAGGCCGCGTGCTCGACGAGCGAACGGATCCGGGCCTCGCCGAGCTCTGCGGTCAGCTCCACCCAGTGCGGCAGGGCCTCCTCGCAGAAGGCATCGATGCCGCCGACGTGCCGGGCGACAGCTTCCTTCAGGTTCAGCCGTACCAGGCTGTGGGCGCCGCCGCGGGTCTTCAGTGAGTTGTAGCAGCTGACCACTGCGTAGTCGGTGCCATGGTCGGCGACCATCATCGGGTGGTTGACGAAGTGCGGCTTGCCGGTGACGAAGACCGTGCGGACGGCATCCTCGATCAGGTCGTCAGGGGTTTCCGCCGACACCTTCAGGGTCAGGTTGGGCACCACCTGGCGGAGCGTTCGCTCCACCCGCCAGATCGAGCGCACCACGCGGCTGTCGCCGGGGCCGACGTTGGCGTGCACGAACGCGTCCGGGAGCATCCGGTCGAGCTGGATCCAGAAGCGCCGCAGCTTGGCGTCCAGCTCAGCGTCGGGCAGCTCAGCGGGAACGAACGGCTCCAGCAGTGCGTCGAGGTCGCCGAGGTAGACCGGGTAGGTCGTCACCGACGGCACCTGGCTGTACAGGATCGTCAGGAAGGAGAGGGCATCGTCGAGGTTGGTCGGCGGCTCGAGTTCGAGGTGCCGGACGCCGTTGCGGAGGGCCTTGGCGTAATCAGGCAGCACGTAGCGCGGCGTGAACGGTGCGTTTCCCTCGTACATGTCGCAGATCACCCGCGCCTGCAACGCCTCCGCGCACAGGGGCGAGAGGTCCGGGCAGGGGAGCGCGCTCACAGCGAGCCCCGCAAGGCGCCGGATCTTCTGGTCATAACCGAGGGCAGCGCTGGTGACCAGCTGCTCGGCTTCCGTCCTGAAGGACTCCATATCCACCCACCCAGCCTAGCGTGGGCGGGCGTCGCAGTTTCTTTTCGGTAACGGTTCGTCACAGCGGCTCCGACGCGGTCCGGGGCGCTCCCGGCGAGCACTAGAGTCTTGCCGATGAGCGCGGCTTCCGCGCCAAAAAAGAGATTCCAAAAGGAGACACCGTGCGACAGGTGATCAAGATCGCTATCGCGGCAACAGCCGCCTTTGCCCTCGCTGCATGCAGCAGCGCCGCGCCTACCCCTGCGGCCAGCGGCAGCAGTGC
>JADGPA010000171.1 GCA_017882685.1 Propionibacteriaceae bacterium
CCGACACCAGACCCCCAGGCTGTGGGCGCGATCACCGACGATGGTCGCGGACCCTAGACCCGACCGCCACCCACACCTCGACGGGCTCTGGCGTTGGTTTTGCACCGGTTGGACCTCCTAGCCGATCTGGCACAGCTCGGCGAGGCGCCGGGCAGAGGGGGAGCGCAGCACTGATGCGGAGGTCCTGATCCACTCTGTGACATCGGTGTGCCCCCCGCTAGCGGGTCCCCAGAGGGGGGCTCTGCTATCCGAAGGGCGGCGGGGCGTCGGTCGGCCGGACGGCCAGCCGAGTCAGCAGGGCGGCAAGCAACGGCACGTGCAAGTCGGCATCGTCGACGACGAGCAGCGTGGACCGGTCATAGTCCAGCGTGGTTTCCCCGCCGGGTGGGCGGGGTCGGCGAACCCGACGTCGACGCGGTTCAGTAGTCCTTCGGCGCGGCACCGCCGCAGCGCTTCATCGGTCTCTTCGTCCAAGTAAAGCTGAGCCGGTCGCAACGGTGTGAGCGCCGGTGGCTGCGGTCGGGTGGTCAGCGATGGCGGCGGCTGAGTAGCGGCGGGGCAGGCGTGCGCCCAGGCTCGCCAGGCTCGCACCGGGCAGGTGGGTGGGTTGGAGCCGTGGGCGACGCCGATGACGGCACCCTGGCCCCTCCTGGTCGGTCTTGGACCGCCCGACGCCTGATGCGCAGCCCGTCGCCGATCTCAGCGATGTCGCCGACGGTTCCGCTGCTGCTGCGCCAGCCAGCTCTCCGCAGGAGAAAGGGCATTATCTGCCAGTCTCCACGCCCAAGCTGTATGCGGCCGTCGGTGCCGCATCCGGGTGCCCACTGTCGATGGCCTGCTGGTAGGCGGCCCGAGCCCCCTCCACCTCACCCTGCTCGGCGAGCAGCCCGCCCAGGCCGAGCGCCGCCGCCGGTGCCGCGTCCGGGTGCCCACTGTCGATGGCCTGCTGGTAGGCGGCCCGAGCCCCCTCCACCTCACCCTGCCCGGTGAGCAGCCCGCCCAGGCCGAGCGCCGCCGCCGGTGCGTCGTCCGGGTGCCCGCTGTCGATGGCCTGCTGGTAGGCGGCCCGAGCCCCCTCCACCTCACCCTGCCCGGCGAGCAGCCTGCCCAAGAAGAGCGCCGCCATCGGTGCCGCATCCGGGTGCCCGCTGTCGATGGCCTGCTGGTAGGCGGCCCGAGCCCCCTCCACCTCACCCTGCCCGGCGAGCAGCACGCCCAAGCAGAATGCCACCAGCGGTACCGCATTCGGGTTCCCGCTGTCGATGGCCTGCTGGTAGGCGGCCCGAGCCCCCTCCACCTCACCCTGCCCGGCGAGCAGCACGCCCAGGCCGCCCGCCGCCGCCGGTGCCGCGTCCGGGTGCCCACTGTCGATGGCCTGCTGGTAGGCGGCCCGAGCCCCCTCCACCTCACCCTGCCCGGTGAGCAGCAGGCCCAGGCTGGCCGCCGCCTTCGGTGCCGCATCCGGGTGCCCGCTGGCGATGGCCTGCTGGAACAGGCTCTGGGCGGGAAGCGGCAGCCGCCGGTAGGAGGCACTCAGGGCAGCCCGGTAGATCTCCGCCGGGGTGAGGAGGGGAGACAGCCGCAGCCACGTCTGGTTAGGGATGGGTTGTGGGCGTTGCCCGTCCTGGCCGTCGGCCAGGGCGACGAGGTAGTCGAAGGGACGATAGGCCGGCTCTTGTTCGTCACTGACACGTTGGACGAGTGCGATGCGGGAGGCGACCGGGTGACAGGCCCACTGGAGCGACTCGGTGAGGTCGTGCTTCGGCTCGGCGGTGGGCCGGACCAGGTCCAGGTAGAGGGGGTACAGAGCGGCCAGCTCTGAGCGGCGGATAGGCCGGCCGATGTCCATGCGCACCCAGTCGATGGCGGCTTGGACAAGCGCCCAGCCATGCGGTTCGGCGCCCTGCCGGGCATTGTCGTAGCGGCGGCGTAACTGGTCGGCAGCGACCAGTTGTTCTCCGATGCCTGCCTCAAACCGCTCTTCGGGGTAGGCGACCTGGGCCTTGTGGTGCTCCTTTTCGCTGAGCCCGGCGGCAAGACGCACGATTCGGGCTCGGGCGAGCGCTTGACGGGCATTTCGACCCGGCTCGCTGTCCGAGGCGTCGACCCGGTCGTAGCGCTGAACGGTAATGCTGCCCAGCACGATCACGTGGCTGGAAAGCCGGTCGAGCACGTCGGGGGTGAGCCCGGCCAGTTCGCCTTCGGTGAGGTCATCAAGCCAAAGCAGCGCCGGCGCCGGTTGCAGATCCAACGGCGGGTCGAGCTCGATGAGAAGGCCAGCGAGGGCAGCGGTGCCCGTGGGTACCAGCACGGCCGGGTCGTGGGCGTGCCCGTTGCGGGTAAGCCGGCACGCCGCCTCGTAGGCAGTGCGAGACTTGCCCGCCTTCGAATCCCCGACGATCAGCACGAACTGCCTCTGCCTCAGCGCCTCGTCGAGCTCGGCGTCGCTGTCCCGAGGCACATACGGGTCGTCCCCCTGCCGCTCGCTGCTGCCATACCGGCTGGGGGAGGTGCCGAGCCGGTATGGGTTGAGCGTGGACAGCCGAGGCGGCCGAGCATCCGGCCCAAGCGGCAAGGCCAGCAACCGGTCGACCTGCTCCCACCATTCCCGATCCGCCTGCAGCCGATCGGAACGTCGCTTGATCAGCGCCGCCGCCGCACCCAGCGCCGCCGCTAGGCAGTAGAGAAGGACCACCAGCCAGCCCGGGGTGCCCTTAAACCGGCCGGACGCCTGCACGGCGGCGGTGACAACCACCGTCAACGCAGCCAGCGCCGCCAGCAGCCACTCCGAGCCCCAGCCCGCCCGGTGACCCGGTGGACGCGACCTAGCCGGACGCCCCCTGGTCTTCATCACCCAATCCCTTTCAAGGTCCTGACGCAGCGCCAGCTTTCGGAGCGGTCTGGGGTTCGACAGGCTGACATCAGTCGCATCGAGCGTGGTGCCGGCAACCCCACCGAATCGAGCGTGGTGCCGGCAACCCCACCGAATCGACCCTGCTTCGTCTTGCGGGCGCCCTTGAGCGCCACCTAGCGCTGGTCTGACTGTGACATGATCTACCTGGGCCTTGTCCGACGTGACGAGGGCGCACGATGCTGAAGTGACGTAGGTCGATCGTGACAAGCTCGGTGATCCCGAGACGCTCTGCGAGGGCCACGAGCGACGCATCGACCCCGCCAAGCGGAAGATCCGCGTACTGCCGAACGAGCTCGGCTGTACGCAAGTAGTCCGCGGCAGTCAGCTCGACCGGGCGGAGGTAGCCGCTCGCGAACATATCGAGGAAGCAAGCCTCTGCCTCGCTCCCGGCCCGGTCTTCAAGGAGGTGGCAGACCTCCGCAACGATGGTGGCGGGCACGTAGCGAGGCGGTCGAGTCTCGGCAAGGGCTCGCACACACTCGGCGCGCCGGTAGTCGCTGCCGTCACCGGCCGCCACCAACGGCCCGGCGTCGATGAGCGTCACTGAGCCCGAAGGTGGGACCGGACGATCTCATCCACTCGCTCTGAGAGGTTGCCTTCGCCGCTGTTGAAGCTGCCAAAGTATGCAGGCGTCGCCTCTTCGGTCGCTTCGCCATGTATGAGCTGGAGGCGTACCCGGTCGCCCGCGTGTACTCCGTGAACGCCACGGCGCTCCAACCACTCGGCAAGAGGTTCATCGACAACAAGCTCGGGTAAGTCGTCGCGTGCTGCCTCGGCCATCGATGCCACCTCCTCGCGCTCTCGTCGCACCATGATCGCACGTAGGCCCCCGGGTTGGCGCTTCAAGCGCGTCACCTCGTGTCGTCGGCGCTCTTCAAGCTCAGCGGGCTTCGGCATCCGATTCGCTCTGGGTGCCGGCAGCGGTAAGAGACTCGGGCTCCCGAGGTGGGAGGTACCGGTAGAGGCTGGAGCGTGCAATGCCGGTCTTGGCGACGATCTCGGAGATGGTGTGCCCGGTATCGCGCAGGTGAGCTGCGAAGTCGACCTTCGCGGGGTCAACGACGCTGGGTCGGCCAACACGGCGTCCTTTGGCAGTGGCGACCGCTCGGGCATGCGCTGCCCGCTCCACCGTGTAGGTGCGCTCCATCTGTGCGAACAGGGCAAGCAGAACGACGGCCAGTTGCGCCATCGGGTCATCGGGGCTGGAGGAGTCGACGTGGATGGGATCCGCGAGGTTGCGCACGCCCACCCCACGCTCGGACAGTCCGTGGATCAGGTTGAGGGTGCCGCGCACCGTGCGGCCGAGCCGGTCCAGGGTGTGCACCACGATCACGTCGCCTGAGCGGGCATAGCCGAGGATGGCGGCAAGCCCTGGCCGGTCCGTGGTGGCTCCGGACTTCTTGTCCACGTAGATCCGCTCTGGCGGGATACCGGCGGTCGTCAGCGAGTCGATCTGGCGGTCGAGGTCCTGTTTGGCAGTCGAGACTCGTGCATACCCGAGATCCATCCGGGCAGCGTACCGAATATCGTCTCCGTACGGCTATTACGAGACGCGATTGTGGGAACTGCTTTTGGGACGCTGAACCCGCCGCTCTCAACGCTCCGGCAGAGCTACACCGACGGCGTCCCACTTCCTAGGATGTGGGACGGTCGCTCGTCGACGGCGCGCCCTGGACGCAATCAAAAGTTTGGGACGGAGGTGTAGATCACCGTTGTGGAATAAGAGCCGGCCGGTGAGGTACCGGACGTTCCCCACTGGTAGCCGATGCAGGCGAAACCAGCGCTCGTCTCATCGACGGGACCGGTGCCGAAGTGGACCTCTGCGTCCGAAGTGGTGAAGGGGGCGAACTTGGGACCACTGGACGTGAATCGAGCGATGCCGTCGCCAGTGTTGGAAAGCGTGGCATCGTCAGTGGTGTATCCGAAGTCTTCGGTTCCTGACGACCAGCTCGCCTTGGGAGTCAGATTCGTCGCAGAGCCAGTCGTGAAGTCCGCGATGGTGCCACCACCA
>JADGPA010000172.1 GCA_017882685.1 Propionibacteriaceae bacterium
GATCTCTGGCAGGCCGGCATGGCTCTCGTGGACTTCACCAATCCCGAGGCGACCGCCTGGTACCAGTCGAAGCTCCGTCGACTGATCGATCAGGGCGTCGACGCGTTCAAGACCGACTTCGGGGAGCGGATCCCGGTCACCGATGTCGTCTGGCACGCCGGCTCGGATCCGCAGAAGATGCACAACTACTACGCCCACCTGTACAACCGCGCCGTCCACGACCTGCTGGTTGCCGAACGGGGCGAGGGAGAGGCGGTGCTGTTCGCACGAGCCGCCACGGCCGGCGGCCAGCAATATCCAGTCCACTGGGGCGGCGACTGTGATTCCACCTACGCCTCCATGGCCGAATCCCTGCGCGGGGGCCTCTCGCTGGCCCTGTCGGGCTTCGGCTACTGGAGCCACGACATCGGGGGCTTCGAGGGCACCCCGGACCCCGGTGTGTTCAAGCGCTGGCTGCCCTTCGGCCTGCTCTCCTCCCATTCCCGCCTCCACGGCTCCAGCTCGGTCCGGGTGCCCTGGGCTTTTGACGAGGAGGCGGTCGAGGTCACCCGCCGCTTCACGCGGTTGAAGCTCTCGCTGATGCCCTACCTGGCCGGCCTGGCCGAGCAGGCCAGCTGCGATGGTGTCGCCATGATGCGGCCCATGGTGCTCGAATTCCCTGAGGACCGTGGGGGCTACACGGTCGACACCCAGTTCATGCTCGGCGACGCCCTCTGCGTCTCGCCGGTGTTCCGGGCGGACGGGGTCGCCGAGACCTACCTGCCGGCGGGCCGCTGGACCCACCTGCTGGACGGTTCCCTCGTCGACGGGCCCGGCTGGTCGACCCGGAGCTACGGCTTCGACTCCCTCGGGGTCTACGTCCGCCGCGGCACCGTGCTGCCTGTGGGCGCAGTGAACGACAGTCCCGAATATGCCTGGGCCGAAGGGGTGACCCTGAAGCTGTTCGAGCTGCCCGACGGCTACGAGCGCACTGTCGTCGTCCCGGGAGGAACCGGAAGACCCGGAACATTCCGGGTGCAGCGGCAGGGCGCCGTGATCACCGTCAACAGTGACGACGCTCCGGCCGGCTGGTCGGTTGCGGTTGCTGGCACCGAGCTGGCGGCCGCCACCGCCGGGACGGGCACCATCACCCTGGAGTTGACCGGTACGCGAGGCTGATCAGCACCCGTCAGGTGCCACGGTGGGAGCACTCCGGGTCGGGGTGACGCCTTCGGTGGGCCCCCTCCCCAGAGCTCGCCCGGGCAACTTCGGCCCTGTCGGCGCGGCTTGTTGACATCTTCGTCCCAGATGTCCCGAGAGCCCCTCGGGACCACTAGTGTTTGTCGGGCGGTCGCCACCCGGGCGACCCACTGGAGGGGTGGAACAGATGAACGATGCGGTGATGCCGTTGGGCGCGGTGCGATTCCTGAAGGTGGCCGAGGTGGCCGCTGCACTGCGGGTGTCCCGGATGTCTGTCTACCGCCTGATTCACGCCGGGGATCTGGAGGCCGTCCGCTTCGGACGCAACTTCCGCGTACCCGAGCATGCGGTCAACGCCTACCTGCGCGAGTCCTTCTACAACGCCGGCTGATTTCGCCCAGCGTCCCGGGATCAGTAGGATTCTCATGCCTGGCTGGGTTGACCAGCCGCGTCCCTTCGGGTTGATTCCAACCCGAACCAGCAACTTGCCGCCCCGCCGGGTGGTATTCGAGAGGTCTGCCAGTGGGTTCGGTCATCAAGAAGCGTCGCAAGCGGATGGCGAAGAAGAAGCACCGCAAGCTGCTCAAGAAGACGCGCATCCAGCGTCGTCGCGCGGGCAAGTAGTTCGTCCTTTCCGCTTCGATTCAGCGATGGACCGGGCCCGGGTTGTCCTGCTGGTCCGCGACGGCTGCCACCTGTGTGCGGACGCCGTCGCGATTGTCAGCGCCGTGTGCGCAGCGACCGGCGACACCTGGGCGACCGTTGACGTCGACAGCGACCCGGCCCTCCGGGCCGAGTACTCCGACCACGTCCCGGTGACCTTTGTCGACGGCGTTCGCCATGCCCTGTGGCATGTGGACGCCGAGGCCCTCGCCGCCGCGCTGGCGGCAAGGACTTGACTCTGACACCGGGGGAGGCATGACAAAGGAGTCATGTTGAAGATCGGAGATTTCGCGAGGCTCGGCCAGGTGTCGGTGCGGATGCTCCGCAATTACGACGAGCTCGGCCTGCTGGTCCCCGCGCAGGTGGACCCGTGGACGAACTACCGCAACTACTCCGCCGGCCAACTCGCCCGGCTGAACCGGATCGTGGCCCTCAAGGACCTCGGCTTCAGCCTGGACGCGGTTGGCCGCCTGCTCGACCAGGACCTCTCGTTCGAGGAACTGCAGGGCATGTTGCGGCTGCGGCAGGCCGAACTCGCCGACCAGTTGCGGAACACCGCCGACCGGCTGGCCGCCGTCGAGGCGAGGCTCCGCCTGATCGAAGGAGAAGAGCACATGTCCGAACGCGAGTTCGTGGTGAAGTCATTGCCGGCGATGAGGGTGGCGGAGAGGTCATTCACCGCTGCCACGCAGGAGCAGATCGGGCAGATCGGTCCGCTGTTCGGGGAGGTGGTAGCGGCGATCCACGCCGCCGGGGGCGAGCCCGGGGTTGGGATCGGCTACTACGTCGTCACTGCCGACGGCATGGATTGCCATGCCGGCTTCGGCTACGCCGGTGAACCGGCTGCGGGGTTCGAGGTGACCGAGCTGCCGGCGGTTCCGGAGGCCGTCAGCCAGGTTCACCTCGGCTCGATGGCGACCATTGGCGGTTCCTGGCAGGCTTTCGGAGCCTGGCTGGAGGAGCACGGCGCAGAGCCATCCGGTGCCAGCAGGGAGATCTACCTGGAGACCCCTGAAGGCGATGAGGATGCCTGGGTGACCGAGCTGCAGCTGCCCTTCGTCCGCCGCGCCTGACCCCACCTTCCGAGTTGTCAGAATCTCACGGTGCTAGAGCACCGTGAGATTCTGACAACTCGGCAAAGGGGCTCCGACTCGCCCCCGTATTGTTGGGGCGACAGCGAGGCGAGGAGTCGGATGGAGAACAGCGTCGTGCACCTGGTGCGCCACGGGCAGGTGCACAACCCCGACGGCCTGCTGTACGGCCGCGCCGCGGGCTTCGGGCTCTCCGACCTTGGCCGGCAGATGGCCGAGCGCCTCGGCGAGCACTTCGCCGACGTGCCGCTGGTGCACCTGGTCAGTTCGCCCCTGCAGCGGGCGCAGGAGACGATGGCGCCCATTGCCGCAGCCCATCCCCACCTGGAGGTCCACCTCGACGACCGGGTGATCGAGGCGGCCAACGTCTTCGAGGGACGCAGCTTCGGCAGGCGCAACGAGATCCTGCTCCGGCCGTCGAGCTGGTGGGCACTGCGCAACCCGCTGCGTCCGTCCTGGGGCGAGTCCTACACCTCCATCGTCGCCCGCATGCGGGCTGCGCTGGTCGATGCCTCGTCGCACGCCGTCGGTGGCGAGGCGCTGGTCCTCTCCCACGAGTTGCCGATCTGGATGGCCCGGTCGTGGGCAGAAGGACGCTCGCTGGTGCACGACCCGCGGCGCCGCCAGACCCGGCTGGCCAGCGTCACCACCTTCACCTTCAACGCCACGCACCTGGTGCGCGTCGACTACGCCGAACCCTGCGCCGACCTGGTGCCGGTCAAGCTCAAGAAGTTCCGCCCGGGCGCGTGATGCGGAAGTTCGCCTGCCTGCTCGTCGCCCTGCTGCTGGCCGGCTGCGGCACGGCTTCTGTGGGCGCGAACGGTTTCGTCGCGGGTGACGGCACCCTGACGGTGCTGCCGGCTGACCAGCGTCCGGCGGCACCGGTGATCGCAGGCACCACCCTCGCCGGTGATGCCTGGCGCAGTGACGCCACCGGCGGCAGAGTGCTGGTCTACAACGTGTGGGGCTCCTGGTGCGCGCCCTGCCGGGCCGAGGCGCCAGTACTGGTGGCAGCGAGCAAGCGCACCGCTGAGATCGCCGTCTTCGTGGGCCTGAACACCCGTGACCTCGACAAGGCCGCGCCGCAGGCTTTCGTCCGCGCCTTCGGGGTGCCCTACGTCAACCTCTACGACCCGGACGGGGCCCTGTTGCTGAAGTTCAGCGGCCAGCTGCCGGCCAGCGCCATCCCCAGCACCCTGCTGGTCGACACGAAGGGACGGGCGGCAGCCCGCATCATCGGCGAGGTCACCGAGGCAACCCTCGTCGACGTGATCTCGGACCTGGCGGCCGGCAAGTGATCGCCATGACTTTCGCCGACTGGGTGCGCGAGGCCGTCGGCGGCTCCGTGATCCTCGCCCTGCCGGTGGCGCTGCTGGCTGGGCTGGTCTCCTTCTTCAGCCCTTGCGTGCTCCCGCTGCTGCCTGGCTACCTTTCCTACGCGACGGGTCTGGGCGCTGCCGAGATCACCGCCGGACGCGCCGGACGCAGCCGGGTCCTGCTGGGCACGATCGGCTTCGTGGCAGGCTTCGCCGCCGTCTTCGTCGCCACCGGGGCGCTGGCCGGCTCTGTCGGGGCAGCCCTCGTGGCCTGGCAGCGTCCGCTCACGATCGCCGCCGGCGTCCTGAGCATCGTGCTGGGCCTTGTGTTCACCGGCTGGCTGCCGCTGGGCCAGGCCACCTGGCGGCTGAACCTGAGCCCGCGGCTGGGGCTCGCCGCTGCGCCGCTGCTGGGCATCGTCTTCGGACTGGGCTGGACGCCCTGCATCGGCCCAGCGCTCTCTGTGGTGCTGACGCTCGCGCTCAACGAGGCCACAGCCCTGCGCGGCGGCGTGCTGGCCTTCGCCTACGCCGTGGGCCTCGGCCTGCCGTTCATCGTCGCAGGGCTGGCCTTCGGCCGGTTCGCCGGCACCCTCGAGTGGGTCAAGCGCCACCACCGCGGCGTCCAGGTCGCCGGCGGCGTGGCGATGATGCTGGTCGGCGTGCTGCTGGTCACCGGCTGGTGGGACGTCCTGATGGCAGGCCTTCGGCAATGGGTGAACAACTTCACTGTGGTGCTGTGATGTCCAGGCCAGGGATGTCGGAGGCCGGGATGTCGGTGGCGAGAGAGCTGGTCAGCTGGCTCCGGTTCGCGTGGGCCACGCTCTCCTCGATGCGAACTGCGCTGATCCTGCTCCTGGTGCTCGGCATCGCCGCCATCCCCGGCTCGCTGCTGCCGCAGCGTCCGACGAACCCGATCGGCGTCAGCGACTACCTCGCTGCCAATCCCGTCTGGGCTCCGTGGCTTGACCGGTTGGGCTTCTTCGACGTCTTCGGCTCGGTGTGGTTCGCTGCCATCTACCTGTTGTTGTTCATCTCGCTGATCGGCTGCATCCTTCCGCGCACGGCCACCTACCTCAAGGCGCTGCGCGACCTGCCGTCCGCGCCGCCCGGCTCGCTCGACCGGCTGCCGGGTCACACGGCCGGCACCGCCGTCGGGACGCCTGCGGCCGTGCTGGACGCCGCGGAGGCCCACCTGCGGGCACGCCGCTACCGGGTGCGGAGGGAAGCCGACAGCGTCTCTGCCGAGCGTGGTTACCTGCGCGAGACCGGCAACCTTGTCTTCCACATCTGCCTTGTGCTGACCCTCATCGGGCTGGCGTGGGGATCGTTGTTCAGCTTCAAGGGCACGGCGATCATCGTCGAGGGCCAGGCGTTCTCCAACACCCTCACCCAGTACGACGAGTTCGGAGCCGGGGCTGCGTTCGCCCCGTCCCAGCTGTCGCCCTTCACGCTGAAGCTGGACGACTTCGAGGTGAAGTTCGAGACCGGACCGGTGCAGCAGGGGGCTGCGCGTGACTTCACGGCGCATGTCACGGTCACCGACGCGGACGGGGCGACCACCCGGCAGGTCCTCGAGGTCAACGGGCCGCTGTCGGTGGGGAGCAACAACGTCCACCTGCTCGGACACGGCTACGCGCCCGTGGTCACCGTCCGCGACGGCTCCGGCCAGGTCGCCTTCTCCGGGCCTGTGGTGTTCCTTCCCCAGGATGCCAACTTCCGCTCCGAGGGAGTGATCAAGGCGCCGGACGCGCGCCCGGAGCGGCTGGCGTTCGAGGGGATCTTCCTTCCCACCGCCTCCTCGTCGGGCTCGGGCGGCATGGTGTCGGTGTTCCCCGACGCGCTGAACCCGCAGTTGCTGGTCAACGTGTGGGCAGGTCCGCCGAAAGCGGAAACCGGGGCACCGGAGAACGTGTACGCCCTGGACAAGACGGGCCTCACCCAGCTGACCAAGGGCGGTGGCGACCCATTGCGCGCCGGACTCGAGGTAGGTACCACCTACCAGCTGCCCGACGGAAGGGGCTCGCTGAGCTTCGACGGCTGGAAGCGCTGGACCAAGCTGCAGATCTCCACCTCCCCCGGCGGCTGGCTGGTGCTCGTCTCTGTCATGCTGGCCGTGCTCGGGATGGCAGTCTCGCTGACGATCCGCCCCCGCCGACTCTTCGTCCGGGTGCACCCCGAAACCACAACGACCAGGCTCTCGGTCGCCGGCCTCGACCGGGTCGAGGGCCGCGGCGGTCTCACCGACGAAGTCGCAGCACTGGTGGCGGCCTGCGGTCTGGAAGCTACGCTGGCAGCCACCGATGACGAGGAGGAGCAGTGACCGCCTACTACTCCAGCCTGGGGATGGTCACCTCAGCCGTGCTTTACCTGGTGGCGATGGCCATGCACGCGGCCGAATGGGCGAGCGTCCGCACCAGCCGCACCAGCCGCACCAGGCGCACCAAGGAGCCGGCCACCGTTGCCGTCGTCGCGGGGGGCACGCGTTCGGACTGGGAGTCCTCCGACTCCGAGGCCGCGCCGGCAAGAACCCGCCGTGAGGATGTCCTTGGCCGCATGGGTCTCGCGATCACCGTCATCGCAGCCTTCACCCACGTGCTGGGCGTCGTGCTCCGCGGCGTCGCGGCCGGCCGCGCGCCCTGGGGCAACATGTACGAGTTCGTCACCACCTCGCTGGCGATCGCCGTCCTGACCTACCTGGTCCTGGCATGGAAGTTCGGGATGCGCTGGCTCGGCCTGCCGGTAACCCTGCTGCTCACCATCGGTCAGGGGCTGGCTGTCACCGTCTTCTACGTCGACGTCGCCGAGCTCATGCCGGCCCTGCACTCGGTGTGGTTCGTGATCCACATCATCGCTGCCGCCACCTCGGGTGCAGCGTTCAACATCGGCGGCATCGCTGCGATCCTCTACCTGATCCGCTCCCGGGACGAGGAGCTGGGCGGCTCCGGCGGCTACCTCTCCCGGCTGCCTTCCGCCGAGGTCATCGACCGCATCAGCTACCGCTTCCTCGCCTTCGCGTTCCCGCTGTGGACCTTCACCGTCGCGGCAGGGGCGATCTGGGCGCAGTACGCCTGGGGACGGTTCTGGGGGTGGGACCCGAAGGAGACCATGTCGCTGGTCACCTGGATCATCTACGCCGGCTACCTGCACGCCCGCGCCACCGTCGGCTGGAAGGGACGCCGGGCGGCGATCGTGGCCATCGTGGGCCTGGCCAGTTTCTGGTTCAACTTCGTGGGCATCAACTTGCTCGTCTCCGGCCTGCACTCGTACTCCGGCATCCAGCGGTGAGTTCGCCGCCACGGCTCTTCGTCGTCGGCGGTGGTCGCAGTGAGCGCCGGCGCCGGCCGGGCGCGTGGAACAATCGGCGCATGCGGCACTTCGACCTGTGCGTCATCGGCTCCGGCAGTGGCAACTCGATCATCGACGAGCGGTTCGACAGCTGGTCAGTGGCCCTCGTCGACGGCCGGGAATGGTTCGGCGGCACGTGCCTGAACGTCGGCTGCATCCCCACCAAGATGTTCGCTCACCCCGCCGACCTGGCCGAGTCGGCCCGTCACGGCGCACGGCTGGGCGTGGACGCGGGCGCTGTCACCGTTCGCTGGAACGACGTGCGCGACCGGATCTTCGGGCGCATCGACCCCATCGTCGCCGCCGGAGAGGCCTACCGCCGCGACAGCGCCAACGTCGCCCTCTACCGCGAAAAGGCTCACTTCGTCGCGCCCAAGGTGCTGGCCGTCGGTGAGGAGCGGTTCAGCGCCGACAGCTTCGTGATCGCCGCCGGCTCGCGTCCGCGGATCCCGGAGGTGCCCGGCATCGACGACCCGGCCCTGGCAGACCGCATCCACACCTCAGACTCGATCATGCGTCTGGCCACGCTGCCGAGGTCGCTGATCATCGTCGGCGGCGGCCTCGTTGCCGTGGAGTTCGCGCACATCTTCGCCGCCTACGGTACCCAGGTGACGCTGCTGCACCGCGGTCAGACGCTGCTGCGCCACGAGGACGAGGCCATCTCGCGCCGGTTCACCGACCTGCTCAGCCGCCGGGTGGTGCTGCGTCTCGGCCAGCAGTTCGCATCCGTCGAGGATGCCGGCGGGCGCATCGAGGTGGGCACCACCGACGACGACGGTGTCGAGTACTTCTTCGAGGCCGAGCACCTGCTGGTCGCCACCGGACGGGTCTCCAACTCCGACACCCTCGACCTTGCAACCACGGGAGTTGAGGTCGACGAGTCCGGGCTGGTGCGGGTCGACGAGCACCAGCGCACCACGGCTGACGGCATCTGGGCGCTGGGCGACGTCAGCTCGCCCTGGCAGCTCAAGCACGTCGCCAACCACGAGGCCAGGGTGGTGCAGCACAACCTGCTGCACCCCGACGATCTCGTGGCCAGCGACCACCGGTTCGTGCCGCACGCAGTCTTCAGCGGTCCCCAGGTGGCCAGCGTCGGCCTCACCGAGCAGGCGTGCCGCGAGCAGGGCCTGCGCTACGCGGTCGGCCAGCGTGACTACGGTTCGGTCGCCTACGGCTGGGCCATGGAGGACACCGACCATTTCGCGAAGGTGATCGCCGACCCGGCCACGGGCCAGCTGGTCGGCGCCCACATCATCGGCCCCGACGCGGCCAACCTGATCCAGCCGCTGGTGCAGGCCATGAGCACCGGGCTCGACCTGAAGACCATGGCCAGGGGCCAGTACTGGATCCATCCCGCGCTCGCCGAGGTGGTCGAGAACGCCCTGCTGGCCGTCGAACTGGACTGAGCTGGTGCCATGGGCAGCGTCGACGCGTCCCGCCAGGCGGCCTTCTCGCAGCAGCTCGCGGCGTCCGCAGCCCGCGTCCACGGACTGAAGGAGACGGTCGGACGCTACGACTGCGGTTAGCCGTCAACGGTGAGCTTGCCCACCAGGTTCCTCGCGTCCGTCATCAGCGCCGGATCCGCCGTGTCCGGGATCGACGCGTAGTACAGCGAGGACGAGTCCGCACCGGTGTCGACGATCACTACGATCGCGGTCTCGCCCTTGGTGACCAGATTAGGGATGTCGAAGGTGAGGTGGCTCTCCAGGTACCAGGCGTCCTTGCCGTCGACAGTGATCTGCTTCGACGACGTGTCCTTGCGGCTGACCACCGCATCACCGTAGAACTCTCCGACAACGCACTTCATCACGATCTCCGAGCCCTCCTTCGGGCTGAAGAAGCCGTCACCTGCGACGAGCTCGCCGATCAGCACCGACGACACCCAGCTGTGGCCGGCGCCATCGTAGTCCGGCTCCTGGACAACGTTCTGGCTGGCGACGTCGCGCCCGAAGGGCACCCGGTTGTCGCCGGTGACCTCGCTCCAGGGAGTACCCAGCATGGGATAGGAGATCTTGCCGCCGTGCACCCGGCCGTCGTTGGCCTGTACGGGCGTCGTGGGAGTGGCGGAGTCATCGGGCTTGGGGCAGATGTTGGCTGATGCCGTGCCGGAGGGCTGCTGCGGGACGCCGGGAATGATCGCGGCCGCGCCGCCCTGGGTGATGAACCAGATCAGCAGGACGACCGCGACGAGGGCTGCGCCACCGGCGACCCACCAGACGACGGCTTGCTTGCGACGGGGCTGGACGCCCGGGACGTAGCCCGGGCCGCTCTGGGGATAGCCGGCGGCACCCTGGTAGCCCGTGCCGCCCTGGTAGCCGGACGCGCCCTGGAAACCGGAGCCACCCGGAAATCCTCCACCGGGACCGAAGCCCGGGGGCTCACCGGCCCCGGGCGGCGGGGGAGTGGCCTGCGGATTGGAAGTGACCGCTGCCGTCCATGCCGTACCCGTCCAGTAGCGGAAGAGTCCGGGCTGCCCGCCCGGATCCGGGTACCACCCTGCGCTGCTGCTCACGCGGGAATGATAGACGACGACCCTTTGAGGCGCGGAGCGCCGCAAAGGCGAGGAGCGCCGCAAAGGCGAGGAGTCCTGACGAGGTCGGCGTCAGCCGACCGAGGAACAGACGACGACCCTGACAGGCGGCTCAGCCGAAGCGGCCCGAGATGTAGTCCTCGGTGGCCTGTACGTCGGGGGTGGAGAAGATCTTGTCCGTCGGGCCCGACTCGATCAGGCGGCCCGGCGAGCCGGTGCCGGCGATGTTGAAGAAGGCGGTGGTGTCGGAGACCCGCGCGGCCTGCTGCATGTTGTGGGTCACGATCACGATCGTGTACTTCTCCTTGAGCTCCGACATCAGGTCCTCGATGGCCAGCGTGGAGATCGGGTCGAGGGCAGAGCACGGCTCGTCCATCAGCAGCACCGCCGGTGCCATGGCGATCGCGCGGGCGATGCAGCGCCGCTGCTGCTGGCCACCGGACAGTCCCGAACCGGGCAGGCCGAGGCGGTTCTTCACCTCTTCCCACAGATTGGCGCTGCGCAGCGAGCGCTCAACCAGGTCGTCCTGTTCGCCCTTCGGCATGCGGGAGAAGTTGAGCTTGATGCCGGCCAGCACGTTCTCCCTGATCGACATGGTCGGGAACGGGTTGGGCCGCTGGAACACCATGCCCACCTGGCGGCGCACGCGCACCGGGTCGACGCCGGCGCCGTACAGATTCTCCCCATCGAGCAGCACCTCGCCCTCGACGCGCGCGCCGGGGATGACCTCGTGCATGCGGTTCAGAGTGCGCAGGAAGGTGGACTTGCCGCAGCCGGACGGGCCGATGAACGCGGTGATCGCGCGCGGCTGGATGGTGATGGTGACGTCCTCGACGGCGCGGAAGTCGCTGTAGTAGACGTTCAGGTCGGTGGTCTCAATGCGCTTGGACATGGCTCTTTCCTCAGCGTCCGGTCTTGGGGGCGAACCGTCGGGCGATCAGCCGGCCGACGAGGTTCAGGATCATCACGATCAGGATCAGGGTGAGCGCGCCGGCCCACGCGCGGTCCCAGTACACCTGGACGTCAGTGCCCGGATGGGCGTAGGAGTCGTAGACGAAGACCGGGAGGGTCATCATCGGATTGGCGAACAGGTTGTTGTTCAGGGACGCGGTGAAGCCGGCTGCGATCAGCAGCGGGGCGGTCTCGCCGATCACCCGGGCGATGGCAAGGATGACGCCCGAGATGATGCCGGAGATCGCCGTCGGAATCACGACCCGCACGATGGTCAGCCATTTCGGCACGCCGAGGGCATAGGCGGCCTCGCGCAGCTCATTGGGCACCAGCCGCAGGAGCTCCTCGCACGAGCGGACGACCACTGGGATCATCAGGACGGACAGGGCGATGCTGCCCTCGAAGCCGGACCGTGCGCCGGGCCCGAGCAGGAGCCCCATCAGGGCGTAGGCGAACAGGCCGGCGACGATCGACGGCACGCCCGTCATCACGTCGACGAAGAAGGTGATCGCCTTCGACAGCCGGTTCCGGACGCCGTACTCGGCCAGGTAGATGGCCGTCAGCAGGCCGATCGGCACAGAGATCACTGTCGCCATGCCGGTGACGTAGACGGTGCCGTAGATGGCGTGGACGGCGCCGCCGCCCTCGCCGACGACGTTGCGCATCGACTGGGTGAAGAACGCCAGGTCGAACCGAGCAAGGCCGTTGCTCACCGCCTCGAAGGTCACAGAACCCAGCGGCACCAGCGCCAGCAGGAAGGCACCGGCGATCAGGTTGCCCGCCCGCCGGTCGGCTGCCTGACGGGCGCCTTCGACGACCCGCGTGGTGATCTCGACGGTGACGAGGAACACCAGGAAGGCGAAGAGGATGGCAAGCCCGATGTTGGCGGTGCCGGATGCGAGGACGGCAAGGGCATAGCCGAGCACAGCGCTGGCGGCGATCGCCACCGGGATCGTTGCCTTGGGCAGGCGACCGGCGGTGAGGGTCTCGCTTCCCAGCCGGTGGGTGATGGCGGTCATCAGTTGGCTCCGGAGAATTCGGCGCGACGGGAGACGATCCAGCGGGCGATCATGTTCACCACGAGGGTGATCAGGAACAGGACGAGTCCGGCTGCGATCAGCTGGCTGGTCTTGAGGCCGAAGGCCTCCGGGAAGTTCTGGGCGACGGTCGCAGCAATGGTGTTCGGGTTCTCGCTGGTGAGTAGCTCGAAGGTGATGTTCCGCGTCCCCGACAGCACCATGGTCACGGCCATGGTCTCGCCGAGCGCGCGACCGAGGCCGAGCATGACGGCGGCGATGATGCCGGGTCGAGCGAACGGGAAGACGGCCATCTTGACCATCTCCCAGCGGGTGGCACCGAGGGCGAGGGCTGCCTCCTCGTGGAGCCGGGGTGCCTGCAGGAACACCTCGCGGCACATGCTGGTGATGATCGGCAGCACCATCGTCGCCAGCACGATTGCAGCGGTGAAGATGGTGCGGCCGGTGCCAGAGACAGTGCCGGAGAACAGCGGGATGAAACCGAGGTTGGCGCTCAGCCATTCGTAGAGCGGACGCGCGGCCGGGGCCAGCACCAGCGAGCCCCACAGGCCGAAGACCACGGACGGCACGGCTGCCAGCAGGTCGATGACGTAGCCCAGCGGCTGCGCCAACCGGCGCGGCGAGTAATGGGAGATGAACAAGGCGATCCCGACGGCTACCGGCACGGCGAGCACGAGGGCGAGGATGGCGGCCCAGACGGTGCCGAAGGCGTAGGGGAGCACCCACGGGAGGAACTCGCCGTACCCCTGGGAGATCAGCTTGGCCGGGTCGGCGAACAGCGCCGGCGAGCCCTGGATCAGCAGGAACGCAGCGACGAGGGCAAGGATCACCAGGATCAGGATGCCGGCGCCCATGGCAAAGCCGCGGAAGACCCGGTCGCCTCGACGCTTCGGGTCGGGAGCCCCGGTGCCGGGCCCTGGCTCGGCACCTCGCGAGGTGCCTGGCCGGGTGAGCTTCTGGGTCATCGACTCAGCCTGCTTTCTTGCGGTTCCGCCAAGGTTACGTGCCGGGGCGGCGCCGGTGGATGCACCGGCGCCGCCCACGGGTCCCGTTACGGGCAACTGCGTTACTTGACCGAGTCGATCGCGGTCTTGACCTTGGCCTGCAGCGCAGACGACAGCGGGGCTGAGCCTGCGGCTGTCGCTGCAGCCTGCTGGCCGTCGGCGGACGCGATGTAGGTGACGTAGTCCTTCACGAGGGTGCCAAGGGCTGCGTCCTTGTAGGTCTGGCAGACGATGGCGTAGGAGACCAGCACTGCCGGGTAGACACCCTCGGACGTGCGCTCCAGGGAGTAGGCCAGGTCGTTGGCCGCACGGCCGGCGATGGTCTTGGAGTTGTCGAGGATGGCCGATGCCGCATCAGCGGTGGGCTGGAGCGGCTTGCCGTTGACCAGGATGCTGGCCTTGCCCAGTTTGCCGGCCGCGGAAGCGTCGGCGTACCCGATGGTGTTCTTGCCACCGGTGACCGCCTGCACGACGCCGGAGGTGCCGTTGGCCGCCTCGCCGCCGAAGGCTGCAGGGAAGGTGTCGGCTGCGGCCTGGGTCCAGACCGTCGGCGACGTCTTGTTCAGCGTGTCGGTGAAGTTGTTGGTTGTGCCGGAGTCGTCACCACGGTGGACCGCGGTGATGGCGGCGTCCGGCAGGGTCACCTTCGGGTTCGTCTTGGCGATCGCCGCGTCGTTCCACTTAGTGATCTTGCCGGAGAAGATGCCGGCGATGGTGTCGGTGTCGAAGGTGAGGTCCGTCACCCCGTCGACGTTGAAGATGACAGCGATCGGCGAGATGTACACCGGCAGGTTGAGGGCACTGGAGTCAGCGGCGCAGCCGGCGAACTTGCCGGCGCCCATCTCCTCGTCCTTGAACGGACGGTCCGAGCCGGCGAAGTTCGCGGCCCCGGCGATGAACGCCGAGCGCCCGGCGCCCGAGCCGTCGGGGTTGTAGTTCACGGTGACGGAGGAGTTCTTGGTCTGGAAGGCGGCCACCCACTTTTCCTGGGCGGCCTTCTGTGCACTGGAACCGGTGCCCGTCAGGGTCTTGCTGGCACCCGCGGCGGTCGTGCCGCCGGCGGCAGGGGTCTCGTTGCTCGCGCAGCCGGCAAAGGCCAGGGCTGTGGCCGTGACCAGGGCGGCGGTGGCGATCGTCTTGATTCTCACGCTTTTCCTTCAGTTTCGCAGAGGCAATCGAGCGGGTTGCTCTGCCGCACACGCTAGGGGCGCGAATCGACGGGGTTGAGACCCCCCGATGAACGCAGAGTGAACGGCCAGCGAAGCTCAACCGTTACCCTCGGCCACCCCCACTGGATCAGGACCGCTGTGTGGGTGGTGCACCGGTAGCCGTTAAGGAACGTCACCCCGCTAGACGGGGTGCTCCGGGAGGCGTAAGACCCAAGGCGTGTAATGCCGTTTGTCGTTGGTGTCGATGTACTCCATGCGGACGCGCACCTGCTTGCACATGGTGTCGATGCTTACGTACGCCGAGGCGGAGGTTGGATTCGGGTAGGGTCCGCCGGTGACCGTAGCCATAGAACTCCGCCACGTTGCACGCATTCGTGGCGAGACTCACTGTGTCGCAGCATCGACCGTCTGCCCGATACGGCAGGAAGCAAGGTGACGGAACGGTGAACTCAACATGAACCTTTGACCAGAGTCTCGTTTGCCCCGCTAGGAAGGCGGAATGTAATACGCTAACACCATGAACGACGTCGTTGGCGGCGGCGTTGCGGGGTATCGGGCGCCGACGCTCACCGACGTCGCCAAGTTGGCCGGGGTTTCCACCATGACGGTGTCCCGCGTCATCAACGGTCACGCGAAGGTGGCCGCAGAAACCCGCGAGCGGGTGATGGTGGCCATGGACTCGCTGGACTACCGCCCCAACATGATGGCGCGCGGCCTCGCGAGCGGCCGTTCCCGCAGCATCGGCGTCCTCACCGTCGACACCACCCTGTACGGCCCGCGGGCCGCGCTGCGCGGCATCGAGAGCGCCGCGCGCGACCGCGGCTACTCCGTGACGATCGCCCACTTGAGCGACCCGGACCGGACGGCGGTCTCGCAGGGTGCGAACCTGCTTCGCTCCCGGTCCTCCGACGGCGTGATCCTGCTGCAGCCACTGATCTCGGAGGTGCCCCGCAACGGCGCCGACCCTGCTGACCTGCCACCGATGGTCGCGATCCACGCGGGCACCCCGGGCGACTACCCGGTGGTGAGCGTCGACCAGCGGTTGGGCGCGAAGCTGGCCACCGACCACCTGCTGGCACTGGGACACAAGACGGTGTGGCACATCGCCGGCCCGTCGCTGTGGTACGAGGGCGTCGAGCGGGTCGTCGGCTGGCAGGAGGCCCTCACCGCGGCCGGTGCGGAAGTGCCGCCCCTTGTGCACGGGGACTGGTCCGCCGCGTCGGGTTATGCGGCGGCCATGGAAGTCCTGCAGCAGCCGGGCGTGACAGCGATCTTCGTCGCCAACGACTCGATGGCGCTCGGCACCCTGCGCGCCATGCATGAACTCGGCCTGCGCTGCCCTGAGGACGTCAGCCTCGTCGGCTTCGACGACTATCCGGAGGCGGAGTTCTTCAGCCCCGGCCTGACCACCATCCGCCAGGACTTCGACGAGATCGGTCAGCGCTCGGTGGAACTGCTCCTGCAGATCATCGAGGACGGGGCCTCCCGGACCCAGCATCTTGTGCTCCCGCCGGAGCTCATCGTTAGGGCAAGCACCGCGCCGCCGAAGGCCTGAGGTCGATCCCGGCTCAGATCCGTGGCTTGTGAACCTCGACGGCCAGCACGTTCGCGGACGGGCCGAGGTGGGCAACGAAGGTTGCTCCGGGCTGCAGCGGCCGGGCCGGGATGCCGAGCGCCTCCAGCATCAGGGGCAGGACCGGACGGTGCCCGCAGATCGCCAGCGGCACTCCGGATTCGACCGCCTGATGTGCAAGCCGCTTCGTCAAGGTGATGACCGCCTTCGGGCTCTTCTCCCCCTCCTCCTCGGTCAGGGTTGACCAACCCTCGACCTCCAGCCGGTGCGCCTTGGCGTAGGGCTGCAGCGTCTTCATGCACCGCACGGCGTTGGAGGAGGCCAGCCGGCCCACGCCGAAGGCCTCCAGCAGCGGCACCAGCAGCCGGCTCTGACGCCGTCCGCGCTCGTCGAGGGTGCGGGCGCGGTCGCGTCCGGACCAGTGCGCCCGCAGCATCGCCTTGCCGTGGCGCAGGATGACCAGCGGCGTGGTGTCGTCCGGCAGTTCGAGCGCCTGGGTGATCAGCGGACGCTCGTCGTCGTACGTCACCTGCTCCAGGGCTTCGGACGCCGGCAGCCACAGGACCTCGTCGACCTCGTCGTCGGGCTTGTGGATGCCCTCGCCGACGGCTCGCGCCAGCCAGTAGGAGACGGTCTTCGTGCCGCCGGCGACCGGGTAGCTGATCCGGTTGAGGGGAAGTCCGAGCCGCACGTCGACGGCCGACTCCTCCTGCGTCTCGCGCACAGCGCAACCGGCCAGGTACTCGTCGGGGTCGATCTTGCCCTTGGGCAGGCTCCAGTCGTTGTACCTCGGACGGTGCACCAGCAGCACCTCGGGCTCGCCGTCGGCAGCCGGGCGCAGCACCACCGTGCCCGCCGCGGCGACCCTCTTCTCCGAGCTCGTCTTTGCCATGGTGGGTCAGCGCTCGACCGCCCGGCGTTGGCCCATGGTGGCGATCAGGCGGTCCTGGATGTCGAGCAGCGGCTCGCCGTCCTCGCCGAGCGTCCGCTGCGTCCAGGTGTCGCCGTCGAGCCACCACGACGCGGTGCCCTCGTCGAAGGCCAGGTCGAACATGGCCTCGATCTGCGTAATGTGCTTGGGGTTGTTGAGCCCCACCACCACCTCGACGCGGCGGTCGAGGTTGCGGTGCATCAGGTCGGTGGAGCCGATGCCGACCTTGGGATCACCGCCGTTGGCGAACCAGAACAGTCGGCTGTGCTCGAGGAACCGGCCAAGGATGCTGCGCACCCGGATGTTCTCGCTGAGCCCCGGCACGCCTGGACGCACAGAGCAGATGCCCCGCACCCACAGGTCCACCGGCACCCCGGCGATCGATGCCCGGTACAGCGCGTCGGTGACGGCCTCGTCAACAATCGAGTTGACCTTGATCTTCACCCCGGCCGGCAGGTCGCGCTTGTGGTTGAGGATCTCGGTGTTGATGTTGTCCAGGAGCCCGCGGCGCACGCCATGGGGGGCGACCAGAAGCCGCTTGTAGTGGGTCTCCTGCGCCATCCCGGACAGGTGGTTGAACAGGCGGGCGACGTCATCGGTGATCACGGCGTTGGTCGTGAGCAGGCCCATGTCTTCATACATGCGGGCGGTCTTCGGATTGTAGTTGCCGGTGCCGATGTGCACGTAGCGGCGCAACCCCGCCGGCTCCTCCCGCACCACCAGGGACAGCTTGCAGTGGGTCTTCAGCCCGAGCATGCCGTAGACGACGTGGCAGCCGGCCTTTTCCAGCTTGCGGGCCCAGGCGATGTTGGCCTGCTCGTCGAAGCGGGCCTTGATCTCCACGAGGGCGAGCACCTGCTTGCCCGCCTGCGCTGCCTCGATCAGGGCGTCGATGATCGGAGAGTCGCCCGAGGTGCGGTAGAGGGTCTGCTTGATCGCCAGCACCGCCGGGTCGGCGGCTGCCTGCTCGATGAACCGCTGGACGCTGGTGGCGAACGAGTCATAGGGGTGGTGCAGAAGCACCTCACGGTTCTTCAGCGCTGCGAACAGGTCGGCGGGCTGGGCGGTCTCCACCTCTGCGAGTTCCGGGTGTGTCTTCGGCAGGAACGACGGGTAGGCCAGCGTCTCCCGATCGAGATCTGCGATGGAGAACAGGCCGCGCAGGTCGAGCGGGCTCGGCAGCCGGAACACCTCCTTCTCGGAGATGTCGAGCTCGCTGACCAGCAGATCGAGCATCCTGTCGTCGATGTCGTCCTCGACCTCGAGGCGAACCGGCGGGCGTCCGATCTTGCGGCGCAGAAGTTCCTTCTCCAGGGCGAACAACAGGTTCTCCGCGTCGTCCTCCTCGACCTCGACGTCCTCGTTCCTCGTCACCCGGAACGTAGAGTGGCCGGTGATCTGCATGCCGGAGAAGAGCCGGTCGAGGTGCCGGGCTATCACGTCTTCCAGCGGCACGAAGCGACCCTCGCCGAGGGCGACGAACCGGGACAGGATGGTCGGCACCTTGACCCGGGCGAACTGCCGCGCCCCGGTCACCGGGTTCTTCAGCAGCACGGCGAGGTTGACGCTGAGCCCGGAGATGTAGGGGAACGGGTGGGACGGGTCGACGGCGAGCGGCGTTAGCACCGGGAAGATCCGGTTCTCGAAGAGCTCGGTCATCTTTCGGCGCTCGTCGGGGTTCAGTCCTTCCCAGCGCAGGATTTCGATGCCGTGCCCGGCCAGTGCAGGACGGACGTCATCGGCGAACACGCGGGCGGCCTCGGTGACCAACTCGCGGGTGCGGGTGAGGATCGCGTCGTGCAGCTCCCGGGGCATCAGGCCGGAATTGCTGGCCATGGCGAGGCCCGCGGCCATGCGGCGCTTGAGGCCTGCGACGCGCACCATGAAGAACTCGTCGAGGTTGGAGGAGAAGATGGCGAGGAACCGCGCCCGTTCCAGCAGGGGGACGCGCCTGGCGTCCTTGGCCAGGTCGAGCACCCGGTTGTTGAAGGCCAGCCAGGACAGCTCGCGGTCGGAGAAGCGGTCGGCAGGCAGCTCGGGCGGCTCCTGAACGAAGTCGTCGAGGGTCTCTTCGTCCTCAACCGAGGTCATGGCTGCTCCTGATCGTCTGGCGCGTAGAGGACGTCGCGCCTGGCGACGCGGAATCCTGCGCTTTCGTACATTCTTATCGCTACAACTTCGGTGCTGTCGACGTACAGCAATACCCGGTCGCTCCCGGTGCGTCGCAGGTGGGCGAGGCCGGCCCGCAGCAGCACCTTGCCGTACCCCCTACCCTGCGTCCGTGGCGCGACCCCGATCACGTACACCTCACCAGTGCCGCCGACCTGTTTGGTCCAGTGGAAGCCGGCCAGACCTTGGGCATCGAAGCCGAGGATGAGCCCGGCCGGGTCGAACCAGGGCTCGGCCATCCGGGCGGCAAGGCCGGCGGCGTCCAGCGCACCCTGCTCGGGATGGTGAGCGAACGCCGCAGCGTTCACGGCCAGCAGTTCGGCGGCGTCGGCATCGGCGTAGCCGCGCAGGCTGAGCCCGTCCGGCACCTCGGGTGCCGGCATGCCGGCGAGGCTGCAGTCCATGATCAGCAGGCTGCGGGAAGGCGTCAGGCGGTTGGTCCGCGCGAAGCCGCGGGCCGGTGGCAGGTCGCCGAAGGCCCAGATGCCGTTGACGCTGCTGCCCTGGGTGCCGGAACCCCTGGAGGGGCGGTCGTCGAGCGCCGCGAGCAGGCTCGTCCCGAGGCCGCGCCGACGCTGGTCGGGGTCGACGACCAGTTGGGCGGTGCCGTAGGCCGGCTGCCACTGCAGATAGCCGGCAACCGTCCCCGGCACCCCGGTGAGGAGGACGTGTTCGCCCGCGTCTTCGCGGAGTGCGAAGCGGGCTTCCTCGTTGAGGGGGTCGATCCCGTCAGCCGTCCCTGCGCGAGCCGCGAGGGCTCGTACTAGGTCAGCCTGCTCTGCCGTCAGTCGGTTGGTCCACACCCGGGCAGGGTAGCCCGCCAAGCCTCCCCCCGGGGGTGACAGAGCCTAGCGTCGGCCGGAGCCGTCCGGTGAGAACCGGTAGCCGACGTTGCGGACGGTGCCGATCAGCGACTCGTGTTCGGTGCCCAGCTTGGCCCGCAGGCGCCGCACGTGGACGTCGACCGTCCTGGTGCCGCCGTAGTAGTCGTAGCCCCACACGTCGGCGAGCAGGTGCTCGCGGCTGAACACGCGGCCGGGGTGCTGGACCAGGTACTTCAGAAGTTCGAACTCGGTGTAGGTGAGGTCGAGGGGTACGCCGTCCAGCATCACCGAGTAGGCGGCGTCGTCGATCACGATGCCGCCGGACGATATCAGGCCGTCGTTGGCCGCGGCGGTGACAAGCATCCGGATCCGGGCCTCGAACTCGGCCGGTCCTGCGGTGTCGAGCACGACGTCAGAAAGTCCCCAGTCGGCGGCGACGGCAGCGAGGCCGCTCTCGGTGAGCACAAGGAGCAGCGGGACGGTGGAGCCCGACGACTGGAACAGCCGCGACATCATGCGGGCCCCGGCAAGGTCGGCGCGTCCGTCCAGCACCACCAGGTCGACTCGTGCGGACTCCGTGAGGGCCTGGGTGTCGGCCGCCACGCCGATGATCTCGTGCGAGAGCAGGGCGAGGACGGGGAGCGAGCGCTCCGCGGAAGTGCCGTTGGCGACTACGTTGCTGACGAGCAGCAATTGCGCCATGCGTCCATTCCCCCGTTCGGCCATCTCGATTGATGGTCTGCGACAAACCTTAGTGATTCGCGGGCCCTCGCCGGTACCGGAACGCTGTTGCGAACTCAGGCGTCCACGTCGAGGATCAACGTCACCGGGCCGCTGTTGACTCCCAACACCTCCATCATGGCGCCGAAGCGGCCGGTTTCGACCGCAGCTCCACGCCTGCGCAGGGCGGCGACATAGGCGTCGACGAGCGGCTCGCTGACCGGTCCGGGCGCCGCGGCTGCCCACGACGGACGCCTTCCCTTGCGGGTGTCGGCGTACAGGGTGAACTGGCTGACCACCAGCAGCGGCGCGCCAGCGTCCGCGCAGCTCACCTCGCCAGGAAGGATGCGCAACTGCCAGGTCTTCTCTGCCAGCTTGTCGGCGATCGCAGGGCTGTCTGAGTGGGTGACGCCGAGCAGCACCAGCAGGCCGGGTTCATCGATGGCGCCGACGACCTCGCCGTCAACGCTCACACTCGCCCGACTGACCCGCTGTACCACCGCCCGCACGGGCCCATCCAATCATGAGCGGAACGACCGTACGCCCCCAGCAGGCCAGGAGCAGCAGTGCAGCTGCCGCGCCGATACGGCCCACCTCCCGCCGCGAAGGAAGGGCTGGGCGCCGTTGGTTATGCTGCACGGGTGTCGAGCCTTGTTCCCCTGTCCGTGACGGGAGTGGTGCTGTTCACCGCCTGCCTTGCGCTGGTGGTGGTGGCAGGGCTCGGGATCTTCGCGCTGCTGCGCGGCCGTCGAGGAGAGTGACCATGGTTTTCGAGATTCCCGCCGACCTCAATCCCGCACTGGTCGGGCTCGCCTGGCTCCGCGGACGCTGGGAGGGCACCGGCTTCCGCGAATGGCCCGGCGAGGACAAGGTGAGCTACTCCCTCCAGGTGGACTTCGTCGACAACGGTGAGGATTACCTGCACTACCTGTGCCAGGCGTTCGAGGTCGACGATGCGGGCGCACCGACCAAGCCGCTGTTCATGGAGACCGGCTTCTGGCGTCCGCTGGCCGACGGGACCGTCGACGTCGTGATGTGCTCCCCTGACGGCTTCGCCGAGATCTGGTTCGGAAAGCTGCAGCCCGGCCGGCTCGACCTGATCACCGACGCCGTCGCCCGCACCAAGGACGCGAAGGTGGCCTACACCGCCGGTCGCCGGCTCTACGGCACCGTCGAGGGCAAGCTCCTGTTCTCCTTCGACCGCGCGACGACCGAAGAGAAGCTCCAGCCCTACATCTGGGCGACGCTGGCACGACGATGACAACCAAGCTCACAGAAGGTGTCGACGCCGGGGCGGTCTCGCACTACGGTGACCCGTTCCGCGAGCAGAAGGCGCTGGTCGCCGGCAGGGCTGGCGTCGACCTCTCGCACCGTCCGGTCTTCACCGTCTCCGGCTCCGACCGGCTGAAGTGGCTGAACGACATCACCAGCCAGGACTTCGCGAACCTCGCTCCCGGCCAGCCGACGGTCGCCTACATCCTCGACGCGCAGGGACGCCTGATGCACGTCTTCGGCGCGCTGGACGACGGCCAGACCCTGTGGTGCCACACCGAGCCGGGACACCTGGAGGACCTGCTGGCCTGGCTGCGCCGGATGGTGTTCGCCGCCCGCGTCGAGATCGCCGACATCAGCGAGGAGTACGCGCTCGTCCTTCCGCCTGCGAGCGAGAAGGGCCCGATCATCGTCCCCCGGGGCGAGGTCGAGGCGACCCTCGGCGAAAGCCTCGCCGGCATCTGGGCGATGGAGGCCGTGCGGATCGCGTCCGGCACCCCGCGGATCTTCCTCGACACCGACGAGAAGACGATCCCCAACGAGCTCGCCAACCCCGAATCGGACCTGCTCGGCCCCGCCGTCCACCTGCACAAGGGCTGCTACCCGGGCCAGGAGACGGTGGCTCGGGTCTACAACCTCGGCCGCCCGCCGCGCCGGCTCACCCTGCTCCTGATCGACGGCAGCGTCGACCGGCTGCCGGAACGTGGCGCCGACGTGCTGCTGGACGGTGTGCCCGTCGGCCGCATGGGCACCTCGGAACGCCACTACGAACTCGGTCCGATCGGCCTTGCCCTGCTCAAGCGCGGCACGCCGGTCGACGCCGAACTGCTTGTCGACGGCATCCCCGCCGCCCAGGAACTCCTCGTCGACCCCGACTCCGGTCTGCACTGGCGTCCACAGCGCGGCCTCGGCAGGGCCTGAGGTGCGCCGCTTCCTCCGCTGGCTGGCCGTGCTGGCAGTGATCGGCCTCGCCTTCGCCCTCGGAACGTTCTCCACCGTCCTGGTGCGGACGCCGCTGGTCGTGGGCCAGGACGCCGTCATCGACGCAGCGTCCGCCACGCTGGTGCCGGTAGTGGACGTCGCGAACGGAGCGCGCACCATCGTCGCGCAGCCGCCGTCGGGCACGGCGCTGAAGGACACGCTGGTGATCATCTATCCCGGCGGGCTGGTGCGTCCGCAGGCCTATGAGTGGCTGGCCCGCGCCCTCGCCGTCCGCGGCTACACCACCGTCATCCCCGAGTTCTCCTTCGACCTCGCCGTCACGGACACCGCACGGGCGACCGCCCTCATCGCGCGCTACGCGGAGGGTCGTCGTGTGGTGCTCGCCGGGCATTCGCTGGGCGGGGCGATGGCCGGGCAGTACCTCGCAGACGAGTTCAAGGCCGGCCGCCAGCCGGTTGCCGGCCTCGTGCTGATGGGCGCCTATCCGCCCGACGGCGCGGACCTGTCCGCTGCGTCCCTCAAGGCCGTCAGCCTGAATGGGGAGAACGACCATGTCGCTGATCAGGCGAAGGTCGTCGACGGGCTGAAGCGACTGCCCGCCGGATCGAGACTCGTTCGGATCGACGGCTCCGTGCATGCCTTCTTCGGACGCTACGGGCCGCAGGCCGGCGACGGCGTCCCGACCGTCACCCGAGCCCAGGCGGAGACCCAGATCCTCGCCGCCTTCGACGCGTTCCTCGCAGCCCTCTGAGCCGGCGCGGACCAAACCGGGGACGGTTCCTAATTCGGTCCACCCACGTCTGGTCTGCGAACCCGGGGATGTGGACCGAGTTTGGAACCGTCCCCAATTTGGTCCGGGCTCAGCCTGCGGCGTGGGCCAGGACGTAGAGGCGGACGGTCTGGGCCTCGCTCGGCACCGGCGAGCGGACGAACCACTCGTCGACGACCAGCCCGGACGCCGTGACGGCAGCAAGCACCTCGTCGCGGTCTTGGGTGACGAAGTCGAGGTCCACCGGTGTGCCGAAGAGGTCGGTGGCGTGCACGATCCCGTCGCCCAGGTGGACGGCGAAGGCGAACACCCCGCCGGGCCGCAGGGTGGAGCCGACGCTCCGCATGGTCGGGGCGAGCTCCGAGGGTGCCAGGTGGACGAACGAGTACCAGGCGACGATGGCGCCCCACGCCGCGGCATTGCGCGGGCGTAGCAACTGGTCGAACCTGCCCACCGTGAAGTCGAGGTCGGGGAAGTTCGCCCTGGCCTGGGCGATCATCGCCGGTGAAGCGTCGAGCCCGTGCACCTCCACGTCCTGATCTGCGAGGAAGGCTGCGATCTGGCCCGGTCCGCACCCGAGATCCATCACCGGGCCGTCCGCGATGCCGGCGATGCGCTCCAGCAGCCAGATGTCGAAAGGCTTCTCCGTCAGCTCGTCGAGCAGTGCTTCGGAGTAGGTGCCGGCCGCAGCGTCGTAGGCCGCCAGCACGCGGGCGTCTCGTGCTGCCGCGCCCTCAACCAGCACCACCTCGCGATCGGGTGCTGCGGCACTCGTGTCTGCCATGGTGGGCACCGGACCGAGCAGGTGGATCCAGCGCGGGTCCCGTCCGCGCTGCAGCGGGAGCTCGCGCACCAGCGGCGGGTCGGCGGACGCCATCGCCGCGAGGCACGTCTCGACCTCGGAGCGGTCGGCGAACGCGTGCAACCGCTCGGTACGCGTCTTCAACTCACCGGGGGACTGCGGCCCGCGCAGCAGCAGGACGGTGATCACGGCCAGCTGCGCCGGTGTGAGGGCGAGTTCCTCCTCGAGCAGCTGGTGGTACTTCACCGTCCGCGAGCCGGCGCCGGCCCACACCAGCCGCAGGAGGTGCAGGTCCTTCAGGGACCGCGCGGTGTCCTGGATGGTGCGCTCGTCGTAGTCGACGATCGGGTCGCGGCTGTTGCTCTGGTTGCACGCGAGGCGCAAGGCGTTCAGCGAAAGGGGATAGCTGGCCGGCACGGTTCGCTGCTTCTCCAGCAGGCAGCCCAGCACCCGTTGTTCTTCGGCGGAAAGAACCGGTAACGACATGCGAGCAGGTTAGCCAGACCGGCCGCCAATCTCGACAGCGTTCCACTCCCGCGGGGAGCTCAGGACTCCGGATCGGGGATGCCGTAGGGCAGTGTCTCGATTCCGGGTGCGAGCACCCACCCCACGCCCATCCCCAGCAGCTGGGCGATCATCAGAACGACGAGGGTCAGCCCGAACATGGTCAGCGGGGCGTAGCGGACGGCCCGGAAGGCTCCACCGAAGATGTCGCCGAGCTCCAGCGGTCGGGGCGGCACGATGCCGGCCTTGTCCCTCCCGGGGGGTGCTCGTTTCCCAGAGTCTGGGGTCGCCACGGGCCCGCCTCCGGCAGATGGGGCCGAAAGCACGGAAGCCACCGGTTGCCCGGCGGCTTGTGCGACTACTGGCGGTTCTTGCGGCCGGGCGTCAGGGCCTCTTCGCGCGGCTGCGGGTCCGGGCGCGCTCGTTGGCGTCGAGGACGAGCTTGCGGATGCGTACGGTCTTCGGGGTCACCTCGAGGCACTCCTCCTCGCGGCAGTACTCCAGCGACTGCTCGAGGCTCATCAGGCGCGGCGGGATCAGCCGCTCCAGCTCGTCACCGGTGGACATGCGCACGTTGGTGAGCTTCTTCTCCTTGGTGGGGTTCACGTCCATGTCGTCGGGACGCGGGTTCTCCCCGATGATCATGCCCATGTAGACCTCGTCACCGGGGGCGACGAACAGGCTGCCGCGCTCCTGCAGGTTGAACAGGGCGTAGCCGGTCACCACCCCGGTCCGGTCCGCGATCAACGACCCGGACTGGCGGGTCTTGATCTCCCCGGCCCAGGGCTCGTAGCCCTCGAACACGTGGTGCATGATGCCGGTGCCGCGGGTCTCGGTCAGGAACTCGGTGCGGAACCCGATCAGCCCGCGGGCGGGGACGATGTACTCGACCCGTACCCAGCCGGTGCCATGGTTGACCATCTGCTCGAGGC
>JADGPA010000173.1 GCA_017882685.1 Propionibacteriaceae bacterium
GGTGGCTGCACTGGCCGTTGTGGACATGGTAAAGGGGATCGACAGGAGCGTCCAGATCACCTCGATCAGCCTGCTCGCAAAGGACGGCGGCAGGTCCGGCCCCTGGCGCCGCGAGGCCCCGTAACGGCCTGACGCGTCACGAAGGGCCGGACGTCACAACCCTGACCAGCGGTAGCTGCCATCGGCCTCGAACTGCTGCTTCCAGACCGGGAGCTCGTGCTTGACCTTTTCGACGATCAGCTCGCACACCTCGAAGGCCAGGCGGCGGTGGGCAGCGGAGACGGCCACAACGAACGCGACCTCGCCCACGTCGAGGTGCCCGATGCGGTGCGCCACAGCCACGACGGTCCCTCCCCCGGGATCGGCCGCGGTCAATGCGCCGGTCACGACCTCGACCAGCTTCCCTGCTGCCGACGGGTGCGCGGTGTAGTCGAGCCCGACGACCCGACCGGCCGCCTGCGGGTCGTGGTCGCGGACCCTTCCGACGAACAGGGTGGCCGCGCCGGCGTCCGGGCGTTCGACCAGTCGCAGCAGCGCGGTCTCATGAAGGGCGTCACCGGTGACCTCGGCCAGCCGGATGCGCGCGTCCATCAGTGGTCGCCCCCAGCGAGCTGTTCGAGGACATGACCGACCAGCGGCAGCAGTACCTCGAGGCCTTCGCGGGCGGCGTTGGGGCTGCCCGGCAGGTTCACCACCAGCGCTCCCGGCAGACCCCCGGCGGCGTCAACCACGCCGGCGACGCCACGGCTGAGCGCCGCCATTACGTTGGCCTGCAAGCCCCGCGCCCGCAGCGCCTCGGGGATGCCGGGCAGCTCACGGTCGAGCACGCCAAGTGTGCCTTCCGGGGTCTGGTCGCGGGGGCCGACCCCGGTGCCGCCGGTGGTCACGATCAGCTGGGCACCGTCGGCGAGCGCCTGCCGCAAGGCTGCCTCGACGCTCTCCCTGCCGTCGGGCACCACCTGGACGGCGACCTGCCAGCCGGCGTCGGAGAACCCTTCGGCGAGGACCGGCCCACAGCGATCCTCTCGCGCGCCGGCCGCACTGCGGTCGGAGACGGTGATCACCCGGCACAGCCGTTCGGTGGATTCCATTTGGCCAATCTAGCGACCGTAGAGCCGAACCTGGGTGGCCTTGATCGCAGCCTGCACGGCCAGGCCATGGCGCAGGCCGAGTTCTGCCACGGCCTGCCCGGTGAGGTCGGCCGCCAGCGGCTGACCGGCCACTGTGAGGTTCACCCGAACGTAGTGCCCGCGCGGTTCGATGCCCGTGACCTGTGCGGCCAGGTGGTTGCGCGGGCTGCCACCGGGATCGGACAGGTGGAGGGCGACCGCAGCCGGCTGGACGCTGGCGAGCCCGGCCATCCCCGCAGCGAGCGGCTGGTCCGGGTCGGGCAGGCCGTGGAGGTTCACCCCCGGCGCGATCTGCAGGACGGTGTCGCTGAGCGCCGTCCCGGTGAACAGGTTGGTGCCCGAAAGGCGGCCGAGGAAGGTGCTCGTCGGACGCGCCAGCAGTTCGGCAACCGGCCCGGATTCGACCACCCGTCCGCCCTCGAGCACAGCCACCTGCTCAGCGATCGTCCAGACGTCAAGCAGTTCATGGGTGACCAGCAGCGCTGTTCGTCCGCGCAGCCGGGCGGCCAGGGCGTGCCGGACGTCGGTGGCCACGGCAATGTCCAGCCCGGCCAGAGGCTCGTCGAGCAGCACCACATCGGGGTCGGTCGCCAGGGCCCGCGCGATCGCCACCCGTTGTGCCTGCCCGCCGGACAGGTCCTGCGGACGGCGGGACGCGAGGTCACCGCACCCGACCGCCTCCAGCTCTGCCACCGCCCGCGTCCGGGCATCGGAAGCCGACGAGCCGACCGCCCGCGGCCCGAACGCGACGTTGGCCAGGACATCCAGATGGGGGAAGAGTGCGGGCCGCTGGGTGAGCAGGGCGACGCGGCGCTGGTGCACGGGCACCGACGTCGCTCCTGCCACCTCGCGGTCTGCGATCCGGACGCTCCCGGACGTGGGCCTCGCCAGCCCCGCAACGAGGTGAAGCAGTGACGTCTTGCCAGCGCCATTGGGGCCGACGATCGCCGTCACGCAGCCCTCGGCCACGTCCAGGGTGAGGTCGACGCCCCGTCCGGCGAGAGCCGCGCGCACTTGCAGGCTGCTCACGGCTGGCCCCAGGCGCCGCGGGAGAACCGCGCCGTGACCGCCACCAGCAGGGCTGCGATCGTGATCAGCACCACCGACAACGCGATCGCCGTGTCGCTGTCCACCTCGCGCTGCAGGTAGATCTCCAGCGGCAGCGTCCGGGTGGTGCCCTGCAGCGAGCCGGCGAAGGTGAGCGTGGCGCCGAACTCGCCGAGGGCCCGGGCGAACGCCAGCGCTGCCCCCGACGCGACCGCCGGCGCCACCAGCGGCAGGCTCACCCTCCGCAGCACGGTGGTGGGCGAGGCGCCGAGGGTCGCGGCGGCGATCGCGTAGTCGTCGGGCGTGGAGCGCAGGGCCCCCTCGACAGACACGACCAGGTAGGGCATCGCGACGAAGGTCTGGGCGATCACGACGGCGGTTGTCGTGAACGCCACGTCGACACCGCTGGCGGCCAGCCAGCCACCCAGCGGCTCACGTCGTCCCAGGGCTACCAGCAGGGCGAGGCCTGCGACCACCGGCGGCAGCACCATGGGGACCGTCGCCAGCGTGCGTCCGGCGGCGGCCCAGCGTCCCTTCCCGCGCGACAGCAGCAGGGCCAGCGGCAGGCCCAGCACCAGGGCCACCAGGGTCGTGAGCGCGCAGGTGCGCAGGCTCAGCCAGAACGCGTCCAACGCCGCCGGGGCGCTGAGCAGCGCTGGCAGCCGCGCCCACGGCACGCGGGCCAGCAGCGCGACCAGCGGGACGCCGAGGAACACCACCGCCGCCGTCACGGGCAGCAGCAGCCAGCGGGGCAGCGGCGGGCGGATCACCCTCCGAAACCAGCGGTCTCCAGCACCTGCTGGCCGCGCTCTCCGGTGATCAGGGTGACGAACTCGGCCGCGAGCGGGGCCTGCTTCGAGGCCAACACCCGTCCGATCAGGTAGGAGTTGCGGGCCTTGTCCGCGCCGGCGATCGGGAGCGTGTCCACCTTGCCTCCCGACGCCTTCGCGTCAGTGACGTAGACGATGCCCGCATCGGCCTGGCCCGACTCCACCTTGGTGCGGACGTCGGTGACCTTGGTCTCCTCCGACACCGGTTTGAGGGTGATACCCAGCGCGGCGGCGAGTTTCTTCGTCGCCGTGCCGCACGGCACGCCGTCCGCACAGACCACCAGCAACTTGTTGTCGAGGCTGGCGTCCAGGCCCGTGATGCCGGCCGGGTTGCCCTTCGGGACGATCAGCGTGAGCACATTGGTGGTGAACTGCACCGGGCTGTTCCCGATCAGTCCCGCGGTGCTGGCCTTGTCCATGTTGGCCTTGTCTGCCGAGGCGAACACATCTGCCGGTGCGCCGGCCTTCAGCTGGTCGACGAGCGCTGCGGAGCCGTCGAAGGAGAACTTCACGGTGACGCCGGGGTGCGCGGCCTCGAACTCCTTGCCGAGGGTGGCGAACGTGGGGTTGAGGGACGACGCGGCGAACACGACCAGGTCGGTGTTCCCGCTGCCCGAGGACGGGGGGGCGCAGGCGGTGAGCAGCAGGGTTGCAGCCAGTCCGGCGCGCAGCTGGCGCCTCATCGCCGAGCCTCGATGCCGACGTTGGTTGCCTTGACGACGGCCGTGGCGATCTCGCCCTCTGCGATCCCGAGCTCCGTGACGGCTTCGGTCGAGATCAGCGCCACCACCCGGAACGGCCCGCACTGCACTTCGACCTGCGACATCACGGTGTCGCTGACCACCTTCGTGACCAGCCCTGTGAACTGGTTGCGGGCCGAGCGGTGGCCGGCGCCCGAGTCAAGGCTGGACGGGTCGTGGGCGATCGAGCGGGCCAGCTCGGCCAGGGCACTGCCCTGCACGACCTGGCGGCCCGAGCCGTCCTGGCCTGCGGTGAGCCGACCCTGGTCGATCCAGCGGCGCACGGTGTCGTCGCTGACGCCGAGCAGCGTGGCCGCCTCGCTGATCCGTATTTCCGTCATGGAGGCCACAATAGATCCGCAGATGCGGAGCCGTTAGTGGCCTGCGCTAGTCCCCAATCGCAGCCAACAGGGAACGAACTCGGGGGATGACCTCCGTGCCGTACAGCTCGATGGCCGTGAGCAACTGCTCGTGCGGCATGGGGCCGTTGGCGTACTTCAGGTCGAAGCGCTGGATGCCGAGGTCGATGACCGCTGCCGCGATCCGTGTCGCGACCGTCTCCGGCGAGCCGACGAACAGGGCGCCGCCGTCGGCCTCGGCCTCGAAGTCGGACCGGCTGACCGGGGGCCAGCCACGCTCGCGTCCGATCCGGTCGCGGTTGGCCTTGAAATGCGGGTACAGCAACTCGCGCGCCTCGGTGTCGGTCGGGGCGAGGAAGCCGGGGGAGTGGACGCCGACCGGCAGGTCCGTGCCTTCCGTCCGGCTGCGGAACAGGTCGACGAACGGACGGAACCGCGCGGGCGGGCCACCGATGATCGCCAGCATCAGCGGCAGCTTGTACTCCGCAGCCCGCACCACCGATGCCGGGGTGCCGCCGACGGCCACCCACACCGGCAGGCTGCCGCGCGCGGTGGTCGGGTAGGCGCGTTGGCCGGTGAGTGGCAGGCGTGTGGTTCCCGACCAGTGCAGCGGCCCTTCCGAACGCAGGGACGCCAGAAGGTCGAGCTTCTCCTCGAACAGCACTTCGTAGTCGTCGAGGTCGTAGCCGAACAGCGGGAACGACTCGATGAACGACCCGCGTCCGACGGTCAGCTCCGCTCGGCCGTTGCTGATCGCGTCCAGCGTCGCAAACCGCTCATAGACCCGTACCGGGTCGTCCGAACTGAGCACGGTCACCGCCGAGCCGAGTGTGATCCTTTCGGTCCGGGCAGCGATGGCCGCCAGGACGACTTCGGGGGCGGAGATCGCGAAGTCGGGACGGTGGTGTTCGCCGACGCTGAAGTGGTCGATGCCCACTTCGTCGGCATGGACGCCCTCGGCAACCACGTGCCTGAGCACCTGGGCGGCGATCACGGGCGAGCCGGCGGCATCAATGGTGTGGTCGCCGAACGTGTCCAGTCCGAAAGTCAGTTCCATGTGATTCACGCCCCGCACAACAAGGGTCGGTCCCACAGTGTTCCGCGGTGGGGAATATGGTCGGATCCATGGAAATCCTGATCGGCTCAGTGGTCGTCCTCCACCTGCTCGGCATGGCCAGCATCGCCGGTGGGTGGCTCGCCAACTATCTCGGCGCAGCCCGCGGGCTGAACGTCCTGGTCTGGGGTGCCCGCGTGCAGCTCATCCTTGGCCTGGTCCTCGTCGGGCTCGTGCAGGCGAACAAGGAACCAGTCAGCTACGCCAAGATCGCCACCAAGCTCGTCGTCGCCCTCGCCGTCGTCGCCTGCGCGGAGATCGCGAACGCCAGGACCCGTAAGGGCAAGGGCCAGCCCGCCCTTGTCAACGCCGCCTTTGGTCTGATGCTGCTGAACGTGTGCGTCGCCGTCCTGTGGCCCAATCCCGAGGCCTGAGCGCAGAAGCCTGACGCGAAGCTGATCACATGACCCACGGCGGACGCAGGCCACGACGGCTCCTGCGTCTGCTTGGCGTGGCCGTGGCGCTCGTTGTGGCCGTTTGCGTGGCTGTGTTCGTGTGGCCACGATTCTCCACAGCCCTTCCCGGGGTCCCGGACGGCACGACCCAGCCCGATTCCGGGCCCGGCAACACCCTGCTGGTCAGCTCGCCGGCGGAGGTGGCACAGGCCCGGAGCCAACTCGGGCAGCTGGCAGTTGGGGATGCCCCCTCCCTTGGTGCGGACTACCGGCGGGCTGCATTCGGCGATGCCTGGACCGACACCGACGGCAACGGCTGCAACCAGCGTGACGACGTGCTGCTGCGCGACGTGGTGGCTTCGGCTCCCCACAGCGTCGGACGGCAGGGATCCTGTGATCACGACGTGCTCTCGGGAACCTGGGTGGACCCCTACTCGGGGGCGTCCATCACGCTGACGGACGCCAAGCAGCCCAGCCAGGCCGAGTCGGTGCAGATCGACCACATCGTTGCCTTGAGCGTTGCGTGGCGCTACGGGGCCCGCAGCTGGACGGCCGAGCGGCGGCTGCAGTTCGCCAACGACCTGCGTGATCTGGTGGCGTCCGGGGGTGCGTCCAACCAGGCCAAGGGCGGGTCGGACGCCGCGCAATGGCAGCCGATCCGCGCAACCCAGTGCGGCTACGCGGTGCGCTACGTCACGGTGAAGGCTGCCTACGCGCTCCCGACGGACGCTGCGGAGAAACAGGCTTTGGCCCGAATGCTGGCCACCTGCCCCTGAATGTTTGGTTCACCTCCTGGCGCGAGGGAGCGGAAGCCCCCTGGCTTGCGGACATGACGTCAGCGCTGTTCGACCGTGGCGCTTCCCGCTACGACCTGTTGGTTGGCCTCAACCCCGGCAGGCTCGCCCCCAGCGCCGTCGCGGCGGCGAGGGGGTCTTCCTGATCGACATGTGCGCCGAAACTGACGGTCATGGAGGTGAGGGTACGACGTGGCGCGGACACATCGGAGGTGCGGCATCCGCCTTGCACCGGAGCGCGGACCTCAGCCGATCCCTGCCTGGCGTTTGCGGTCCTTCAGCCTCCAGAGCATGGGCGTGAAGATCAGCTGCATCGCCAGGTCCATCTTCCCGCCGGGGCACACGATCGTGTTCGGCCGCGACATGAAGGA
>JADGPA010000174.1 GCA_017882685.1 Propionibacteriaceae bacterium
ATGGACTGCGACACCACCGGCATCGAGCCCGACTTCTCGCTGGTGAAGTTCAAGAAGTTGGTCGGTGGCGGCTCGATGCAGATCGTCAACCAGACGATCCCGCGTGCGCTCAACCGCCTCGGCTACACGGCCGAGACGGTCGAGGCGATCATCGAGTACATCGCCCAGAACGGCCACGTGGTCAACGCCCCCGGGCTGAGGACCGAGCACTACGAGATCTTCGACACCGCGATGGGACAGCGCTCGATCAAACCGATGGGCCACGTGCGGATGATGGCTGCGGTGCAGCCGTTCCTGTCCGGTGCGATCTCCAAGACGGTGAACCTGCCCGAGTCCGCGACGGTGGAGGAGATCGCCGACGTCTACGCCCAAGGCTGGAAGCTCGGCCTCAAGGCACTTGCCGTCTATCGCGACAACTGCAAGGTCGGCCAGCCGCTGAGCGACGGCAAGAAGCCGGAGAAGAAGGCTGTTGCGAAGGCTGAGCCCGAGGTGCGCGTCGAGTACCGTCCGCGTCGCAACCGGCTGCCGAAGTCGCGCGTGAGCCGCACCACGTCGTTCTCCGTCGCCGGCGCCGAGGGGTACATGACCTCGGGCCAGTACGACGACGGACATCTCGGCGAGGTCTTCCTCAAGCTCGGCAAACAGGGTTCAACGCTTTCGGGCGTGATGGACGCGTTCAGCATCGCGGTCTCGATCGGGTTGCAGTACGGAGTGCCGCTGGAGCAGTTCGCGCAGAAGTTCACGAACCTCAAGTTCGAGCCGGCCGGCATGACCGACGACCCCGACATCCGGATGGCGCAGTCGATCATGGACTACATCTTCCGCAGGCTGGCGCTGGACTACCTGTCCTTCGACGAGCGGGCAGAACTGGGCATCTACACCGCTTCGGAGCGCGCACGGTATGTGGAGACCGGCAAGTATCTGTCCGAGGAGGACGAGGCCGACCTGATCGAGTCGGAGTCGTTGAAGAACGATGCGGCCGACGATGTCCGGGTGCACGCGGACGGACCCAACCAGCCGGCACTGGTGGAGGTGACCGCGCGCTCGACGGCGGAGGTGCTGGAGAAGCTGTCGGGCCTGAGTGTCGACGCCCCGCTGTGCCTCACCTGCGGGACGAAGATGCGTCGCTCGGGCTCCTGCTACATCTGCGAGGGTTGCGGTTCGACCAGCGGCTGCAGCTGATCAGGAACGAGACCGAACCGTCGGACCTTCTACGGTCCGGCGGTTTCGTCGTCTTCGGGCTCAGGTTCCGGCGTGGTCTGGTGCACCTGCAGGCTCACCCACGTGGTGGCGCCGGTTCCTGGCGCTGGGGCAGCGGGTTTCAGTGCGTCCTCACCGGGCACGCGGGGACGGATGCCCTCACCCATGGCTGCACGTAGAGCCTGCTGGATCGCGGTACCTGTCACAGGGTCGTGCTTGCGGATCTCGGCCATGGCGAAATGTTAGGCCCTTGAGTCTTCTGTGGGACGGTCGCTGCGCGCGTGGCCGCGGAGCTCCACGAACAGGTAGGCAGCGATGGCCAGCGCAGCCACCACGACCAGGGCGATCGCTGCAACGGGTGAGAACGCGTACAGCCGGCTGAACAGGTCGAGCCCGACCGTGCCGAGGGTGGCGTAGAGGAAGGCCCAGGCGACCGAGCCGATGACGACAGCCGGCAGGTAGTGCCTCAGCCGCATCGCGGTGACGCCGGCGGCGAGGTTCGCCACCGTCTGGAAGCCGATGGTCAGGAACGACAGGGCCACCACTGGCGGGCCGTACCGGTCGATGCGCTCGGTCGCGCGGACGTAGCCGGGGGAGTCGAGGAGTCGTGCCAGCCGGGTGCGTCGCGCGCCTGCCGAACCCAGGCGGCCCAGCCAGTAGGTGCCGTTTGCCCGCAGCATGACGATCACGAACAGGGCACCCACGAGTGCCGGGAACGGCAGGTTCCAGCTGGTGGGATCCATCCCTGCCTTCCCTGACGCTGTGACGGAGCGGCCAGTCTACGTTGACGTCCGTGTCGTGGCGCGATGCAGGGCAACCACGCCCGCAGCGAACGCGACGACAGCGACCACTGCCGACAGGTCGCCGGGGTGCAGTACGGCGCCGAGTTGCCACACCGCCCAGGTGCCGGCGGCGAACAGCGCATAACCGGCGAGGGCGAGAGCCTGCGGTGGCCGCCCGGCGCCGGGTTTCGGGATGAAGCGCACCTCGACGCGAGCGATCAGCGGGATCACCACGGTGACGACCACCAGCACGAGGACCACCAGCGTGAGCGGGTTCATCAGGATCGGCGTAGCAGCCGGCACCAGCAGGGCGAGCCCGACCAGCAGGCCGGCGGACACAACGATCGCGGGGATGTGCCACAGGTAGGCCGTCAGCAGGAGCGCGTTGGCCAGCCGCACCGGCCCCGCGGCCCGCTCGTCGAGGCGTGCGGCCACACCGGCGCGATCGAGCAGGCCGAGGACACAGGTCTGGATGAAACCGAGAACCACGATCGCGAGCGTCGGCGGCAGCAGGTTGGCGACCAGCACATCCGCCCAGGCGACTGCTGCCGGCGGGTAGTGCGCCCAGTTCACCAGCGCGACGATCCCGAGGGCCGCAACGGAGATCGCGGCCAACAGACGCCCGGTCGGCCAGGTACGGAACCAGCCGCGGTGGTAGGCGATGCCCCACTGGTGGGCCAGCGGCCAGGCGAAGGCGAGGTTGACCCACCCCCACTCCAGGTCTCCAGTGAGCCGGACGGCCACGTCCACCCCGATCACCCCGGCCAGCAGCGGCAGCATCACCCAGGCACCCGCCCGGTCGTGCAGCCACACCGCCACCGGCGCCGCGGCCAGCAGCAGCTGGTAGACCACGGCGAACCACAGCAACTGCGCGAATTGGCGGCTCAGTGCAGACGCTTCCGGCAGCCAGCCCGCCCAGGCGACCACGGTGCCGATAAGCGTGAAGACGATCATGAACAGCGACATCGGCCCGAGGAGGCGACTGCCGCGCAGCGTGAGGAAATCGGCGTAGGGCGCCCCGGACGCGCGCCACTTGTCGACAACGACAGCGTTCGCGTAACCGGCGGCGACGAAGAACATCGGGATGATCGTGGTGACCCAGCTGATCGCCCACCACACCGGGCCCGGCGCCCATGGCACCACCAGCGGTTGCCCATCTACCAGCGACACCTGCCAGAGCAGGGAGTGGAAGACCACGACGATCAGCATCGACGCGATGCGGGCGAGATCGATCAGGTGGTTGCGTTCGGGCACCGGGACATCTTAGGGCCCGCCCACCGTACGCTGACGCCGTGCAGGCGGCCCTCAGCGGATACCTCACCATCTGGTCGGTGATCGGAGTCGGCTGGCTGGTGGCGCACTTCCGCGTGCTGAACGAGCAGCACCGCCGGATGCTGTCACGGGTGGCGTTCACGGTCGCATCACCGGTCCTGCTCTTCAGTTTGCTCTCCCGGGCGGATCTCAGTCACGTCTTCAGCACGACCATTGTCGTGTCGGCGCTGGCCATCGTGATCGGTGGGCTGGTGTACCTGGTGGCCGCCCGCCTGTTCTTCGGCCCCGGCGGCCTCGCCGGCCGGGTGGTCGGCACGCTGTGTTCGGTCTACACCAACGCCGGCAACCTGGGACTGCCGGTCGCCGCGTACGTGCTCGGCGACATGACCTGGATGGCGCCGATCCTGCTGATCCAGGTGGGCGTCCTGCAGCCAACGGCGCTGGCCCTGCTCGACCTGGCAGCGGCACGCGGACAGGGGCACCGGCTCAGTCCGCTGCGCTACCTGAGCCTGCCCCTGCGCAACCCGCTGACGCTGGGCTCGATCGCAGGCCTGCTGGTCAACGCCCTGCACCTGCAGGTGCCCGCCGTCCTGTGGCCCCCGATCGAGATGGTGGGGCAGGTCGCCGTCCCTGCCATGCTGCTGGCATTCGGGATCTCACTGCGCCTGGACCCGTTGCCCGGACGCGGCCCGCACGCAGGAGAACTGGCCCTGGTGACGCCGATCAAGGTGCTGCTCCATCCGGCACTGGCATACGCCCTTGGCACCTGGGTCTTCGGGCTGCGCCTGCCCGAGGTGCTGGCTGTCACCGTGATCGCAGCCCTGCCGACAGCGCAGAACATCTACCTGATCTCTGGCCGTTACCACGTACGCACCCTGCTGGCGCGGGACGCGATCTTCATCTCCACGATCGCGTCGATCCCGGTGATCGTTGCAGCCTCCACCTGGTTGCGCTGAGCCCGCGGGTTAAGATGACGCTCTGACTTCGGCGGTTCTCGCCGTCCCGCCTCGGTGGAAGGAATAGCATTCGCGCGATGGACACCGGTCACTTCACCCGCCTCTCGGGTGACGAATGCGGTCATCTGCTCCGTGGTCACAGCGTCGGCAGGGTGAGTTGGGCCTCCAGCAAGGGCCTGCAGGTGCTGCCGGTCAGCTATGTGTCCAGCGGCGGCAGGATTTACTTCCGCACCGATCCCAACTCGGCGATGGGGGAGTTGGCCGGCCCGATCGTGGTCGCCTTCGAGGTGGACGACATTGACGTGAGCACGGCCACCGGCTGGAGCGTTCTGGTCCAGGGTGAGGCGCAGGTTTACGACGATTCCACCAGCGACCTGCTCATACCGGAAGCCTGGGCGCCGGGGATGAGGACGCTGACCGTCGTCATCACCCCGTCCTCATGCTCTGGGCGAGCCGTCTCGGCCGCTAACCCAAGGAGGTGAACGATGCTCAAGCCCTACGAGGGACCGGCAAGGGTCGTGATCGGCTTCGACGGTTCTGAGGACGCCTATCGGGCGCTCCAGCACGCGACCTCAGAGGCGATTGCGCGCCAGGCGGAACTCGTCCTGGTTCACGCCGTCGACGACACCGTCCTCAACAGTGCCTGGGGCGTGGTGTTCGACCCGGAGGAGATCAAGCAGGGTGCGGCCTCGATGCTGGCCAAGGGGGTGGACGACGCCGTCGCTGCGGGTATGGCACGCAAGCGCGTCCGCACAGAGATTGTGCTCGGCAACCCGGCCGCAGCCCTTACCCGGCTCAGTGCCCAGGCCTCGCTCATCGTCGTCGGTCGCCGGTCGAACTCGCCGGGCGAACGGCAGTACGTCGGCTCCACCTCGGTCGGGGTGGTCGGCGCCGCCCACTGCCCGGTGATCGTTGTCTCCGAGAACGACATCGTTCGCGAGCAGCGCACCGGACTGATCGGAGTGGCCGTCGACACGTCCGCACGTGGCGCCGTCGCGCTGGAGTGGGCCTTGAGCGAGTGCAAGGACCACGGCGGCAAGGTGGTCGTGGTGAGCGTCTGTCGCGCACCGCAGGGACGCTGGTTCAGCGGCGGCCAGCCGACCCAGGAGCAGCAGGACGCTGCGGTCGAAGTGACCCGCGTCCGGATGACCGAGATGATCTCGGAGATCACCGAGGACTTCGTGGGTGTCGACGTCACCCTCGAGGTGCCCTACGGCAGCCCGCTCGACCTGCTGACCGCGCGCACCGAGGACCTCGACATGCTGGTGCTCGAGGTGCACGCCTCGTTCCCGACCTATTCGGTGGGCGGCCTGATCCGCGGTCTGCTCAGCCACGGCCGTTGCCCCATCGGCGTGATCCGTCCCAAGGACAGTCACGGTTCCTGAACCCGGTAATGTGGGTCGGCTATGAACGTCGACCCGCCAGTGCTCACCTTCGACGAGGCGCTGCCCATCAGCGCCCACGTCGAGGAGATCCGTGCGGCGCTGATCGCCAACCAGGTGATCGTCGTCGCCGGGGAGACCGGCTCGGGCAAGACCACCCAGCTGCCCAAGATCTGCCTGCTGGCCGGGCGGAAACAGATCGGGCACACCCAGCCCCGCCGGATCGCCGCCCGCAGCGTCGCTGCCCGGATGGCCGAGGAGTTGGGGGAGGAGCTCGGCCGCACGGTCGGCTTCCAGGTGCGCTTCTCCAGCAAGCGCAGCCGCGAGACCCGGGTCAAGGTGATGACCGACGGCATCCTCCTCGCCGAGATCACGCACGACCGCGATCTGCGCCGCTATGACACGATCATCATCGACGAGGCGCACGAGCGATCCCTCAACATCGACTTCCTGCTCGGTTACCTGAAGCAGCTGCTGCCGCGGCGTCCCGACCTGCGGCTGGTCATCACCTCGGCCACCATCGACACCGCCCGGTTCAGCGCCCACTTCAACGACGCCCCCGTGATCGAGGTGTCGGGTCGCACCTATCCGGTGGAGATCCGCTACCGCCGGGTCGCAGGCACTGCTGACGACCGCGACCGCGACCAACTGGACGCGATCTGCGACGCGGTGAGCGAGCTGTCGGCCCGGCTGGACGGCGACATCCTCGTCTTCCTCTCCGGCGAACGCGAGATCCGCGACGCGGCGGAGGCGATCGCCGGCCTGCAACTGCGGTTCACCGAGGTGGTGCCGCTGTACGCCCGGCTGTCAGCCGAGGAACAGCACCGGGTGTTCAACCCGCACACCGGCAGACGCATTGTGCTGGCCACCAACGTGGCCGAGACCTCGCTGACCGTGCCGGGCATCCGCTTCGTCGTCGACCCGGGCATGGCGCGGATCTCCCGCTACTCGGCCCGCACCAAGGTGCAGCGGCTGCCGATCGAGCCCATCTCCCAGGCCTCGGCCAACCAGCGCGCCGGACGATGTGGGCGGCTCGGGCCGGGCATCTGCATCCGCCTCTACGACGAGGAGGACTTCGCCTCCCGTCCGGAGTTCACCCAGCCGGAGATCCTGCGCACCAATCTGGCGGCTGTCATCCTGCAGATGGCCGACGCGGGGCTCGGCGACATCACGCGGTTCCCGTTCGTCGAGGCACCGGATGCCAGCCAGGTCCGCGACGGGCTGCGGCTGCTCAGCGAGCTCGGCGCGATCGAGGCCGGCGGACACGGCCGCGGCACCGTGCGGCTGACCCCGGTCGGACGGCAGCTGGCCCGGCTGCCGGTGGACCCACGGCTGGGGCGGATGATCGTAGAGGCTCACCAGCAGGGCTGCCTGCGTGAGGTGCTCCCCATCGTTGCCGGCATCGCCATTCCCGACGTGAGGGAGCGGCCGGCAGAAGACACCGCTGCCGCCGACGCTGCCCACAAGCGCTTCTGGGCACCGCTGGACGGTGCCGCAGAGCCAACCCCGGACGGTTCCGACATCGCGGCGCTGCTACGGCTGTGGGCCTACCTGCGGGAGCGCCGCCGCGAACTGTCCGGCAACGCGTTCCGGCGGATGTGCCGCAGCGAGTACCTCAACTTCCTTCGTGTCCGTGAATGGCAGGACCTCCACAGCCAGCTACGCGAGGCGTGCACAGAGCTGGGGCTGAGCCGCAACGACGCCCCTGCCGGTCTCGACCGGGTGCACACCGCCGTCCTTGCCGGCCTGCTCTCCCACGTGGGGCTGCTGGACGTAACCAGACCGGTGTTGCCGGATCGCGGCAAGCGCCGCGGGCCGGCCGAGTACCTGGGGGCGAGGGGCGCGCGGTTCGCGATAAACCCCGGCTCCAGTTCAGCCAGAACCAGCCCGCCGCTGGTGATGGCGGTGGAACTGGTGGAGACGTCACGGCTCTGGGCACGGATGGTCGCCCCGATTGAGGCCGAGTGGGTGGAGGCCGTCGGCGGACACCTGCTCAAGCGCAACTATTCCGAGCCGCACTGGTCGGTCTCCGGTGGCCAGTGCGTCGCCTACGAACGGGTCACCCTCCTCGGCGTCCCGATCATCGCCCAGCGGCTGGTCAGCTACGCCCGGATCGACCCGATCGTTGCTCGCGAGGTGTTCATCCAGTCGGCGCTGGTCGAAGGGCAGTGGCGCACCCGGCACCATTTCTGGCCTCGCAACCAGTCCACCCGTGCAGACGCCGAGCAGTTGGCAGACCGTAACCGGCGCCGCGACCTGCTGGTCGATGACGCCAGCATCGCCGCGTTCTACGCCGCGCGCATCCCGGCCGACGTCGTCAGCGTCGCCCACTTCGACCGGTGGTGGCGTGACCAGCGGCGCACCGAGGAGCACCTGCTCGACCTGACGCTCGCCGACCTCGTGCAGCCAGATGCCGACCTCGACGCGGACGCCTACCCCGACCACTGGGTGGCAACCGGCGAGCAACTCGACGTCGACTATGCCTTCGATCCCGGCAGTGGCCACGACGGGGTCACCGTCACCATTCCGCTGTCAGCTCTCACGCGACTCGACCCGGCAGCCTTCACCTGGCAGGTTCCCGGGCTGCGGGCAGACGTGGCCGCAGAACTCGTGCGCGGGCTGCCCAAGGCACTGCGCACGAGGCTGGTGCCGGCACCCGACACCGCGCGACGTGCGCTGGCGTGGCTGGAGGACCATCCCGGTCCGGCCTCCGAGCCGCTGTGGACGGCGTTGGGACGCGGCATCCTTGCCCTCACCGGCGTGCAGGTGCCGCCGGAGGCCTGGCAGCCCGGTGCCGTCCCCGAGCACCTGCGGATCCGGTTCCGGGTGCAGGCCGACGCCGGGGAGCCGGTCGTGGGGCGCGATCTCGTCGAGCTCTCCCAACAGCTGGCCCCCAAGGTCAGCCGGACGCTGAACGCCGCCGCCTCGCACCTGACCCATGCCGGCGCGACCCGTTGGGACTTCGGGACGGTGCCGACGCAACTCAGCGAGCCCATGCCGGGCTACCCGGCGCTCGTCGACCGCGTCACCACGGTGGGCGTCCAGGTCTTCGCAGGGCCGGAGGCCGCCGCGCGCGCACACCGCAACGGGCTGCGACGGTTGATCACCCTCACCACGGTCGACCCGACCCGGTGGGTGGTCAGCAGGATGTCCAACGCGACAAAGCTGGCGCTTGCCACCTCGCCGTACCCGACCATCCCCGCGCTGCTGGCCGATACCCGACTCAAGGTCACCGGCGAACTTGCCGACACACGGGGCGGATTGTGGGACGTGAGGGACGAGGCCACCTACACCGAGCTCGCAGACTCCGTGCGCGCCGACGCCGCGGCCACCATGCAGCAGGCCGTGATGACAACGGGGGAGATCCTGCAGCTGGCCGGCGAGGTGCAACGACTGTTGCCGTCCGCTCCGGCAGCCATGCGGGACGACGTCGCCGAGCAGCTCGGGGGACTGGTCTACCCAGGCTTCATCGCTGCAACGCCACCATTGGCCTGGCGGCGACTGTCGACCTACCTGCGGGCGATCCTGCGACGGCTGGACGCGGCCAGCACCAACCCCCGGCGCGAAGCCGAAGGCCTGGAACTGATCGGTGGCCTTGAGGATGAGTACGCGGCGCTGTGCCGGCGCTTCCCGAGCGGTCCGCTGCCAGCACCCGTGTCGGAGGTCGGGTGGCTGCTGGAGGAGTTGCGCGTCAGCCTTTTCGCGCAGGCCCTCGGTACTGCAGTGCCTGTGTCGGCGAAGCGTGTGCGGACAGCGCTGGCCGCTGCCGCGCCGACACCGGGCTGAGGGGACTCAGAAGCTGGAGAGGTGCGTCCGAATGGCCTCGCGGCCGACCAGCGAGCTGAGGAACCAGTGGCGGGAATCGACCTTGCGGCGGTAGACAGGGGTGGGTTCGATCTGGCGGGCAAGATCGAGTTCTTCAACGACGCGGGCGCGATCCCGGTCGACTACTGCGTAGCTCATCATGGGTCAATTCTGACGCTTACGTCTGTTCGCCACAAGCTCACAATGCCGAATAATCGTTCGGTCGTGCCGTATGATCAAGACATGCTCGATCTCAACCGTTTGCGCATCCTGCGCGCCGTCGTCGCCAGCGGGTCCGTGAACGAGACCGCGCACCGACTGGGGCTGACACCATCGACCGTCAGCCAGCACGTGCACACCCTTGAGCGCGAGGTCGGTTTCCCTCTGGTGGAACGGGTGGGACGAGGCATCCGTCCCACTCCGGCGGCCATCGAGCTGGCCCGGGCCAGTGCGGACGCGCTGCACGCGATGGCGGACCTCGACGTGTTGGCCCGCGACCTCAGGGAGGGCGCCACCGAGCGCCTGACCATGCGCACGTTCGCCTCAGCGGCCTACACGTGGATGCCCACCGTTGCCCGGGCGTTGCGGCAGGAGTTCCCCGGCCTCACCCTCGAGCTGTCGATCAACGAATCCGACAGCGCCGAGACGGCCGGGCAGGCCGACATCGAGGTGCACACAGAGCTGCCCTACGAGGAGCCGCGCGTACCGCCGGCCTACCGGCGCTTCGAGCTGGGCACCGATGACTTCCTGGTTGCGCTGCCCCATGACCACCCCCTCGCAGGGGCGGGGACGATGGACCTCAACGAGTTTGCTGAAGACGACTGGGTGCAGTACGACTTCCGCGACGAGATCGCCACCCGGCTGGCCGCGCACGCGTGCGCCGGGGCAGGGTTCACCCCCCGGTATGTGGCACGGGCCCAGGACCACGTGACCGGACTCGCCTTCGTCGCTGCCGGGGTCGGGATCGCCCTTGTGCCGCAGCTCGCGCTGGGCTGGTCGGGGTTCGAGGTGGCCTATGTCCATCCCACCAACCCCAGCCCGAACCGCCGCATCGTTGCGCTGATCCGGGACAGCGCCCGGACCAATCCGGCGACCGAGCGCACCATTCAGCTGCTCACGGACCTCGGGGGACGGCTGGGCGAGGTGCTCCCGTCCGGACATCCACGCGGCTAGGCGCGACGCGTCAGCCCTCAGCGCAATGCGGGGCTCGGCCAGTGGTGCGGGGTACAGTGGCCGGGTGCTGGACCCGCGGCTGCTGTACACCTTCGACCCGGACCTTTGGGAGTCGGTTCGGGGGACCGGAGCTGCCCTGATCCACCTGCTCGATGGCTACATCGACGCAGGCTCGGTCACCCACTCCACCGGGCGCTACCTGCTGGAGGCCTGCGAGCACGAGGTGCTGGCTGAGTTCGACCACGACCAGCTGCACGACTATCGCTCCCGCCGCCCGCAGATGGTGTTCGACACCAACCAGTGGGTCGGCATGACCGACTACGCGCTTGTGATCCACCGTCTTCTGGACGCCACGGGCAAGCCGTTCCTTCTCTTCACCGGCCCTGAACCGGACACCCAGTGGAACCGTGCGGCAGCGGCCGTCCTCGGCATCGCTGAGCAGCTGGACGTCTCCCGCCTGATCACCGTGTCCGGCGTGCCTATGGCCGTTCCGCACACCCGCCCGACGCTGGTGACCGCGCATGCCACCGAGCCGGAGACGGTGAGCGGCAATCCGATGTGGATCGACCGGGTCCAGATTCCCGGCAGCTTCTCCCACGTCCTTGAGTACCGTGCCGGCCAGTCCGGCCTGCTCGGCCAGGGCTTCGTCGCGCACGTGCCGCACTACCTTGCGCAGGCCGGGTTCCCGCAGGCCACCCTGGCCGTCATTGCACGACTGGCGAAAGCCGCCGGCCTGGTGATCCCGATGGGCGAGCTGTCTGAGCGGTCGGCTGCCAACCTCGCCTCGATCGAGTCCGAGACCGCTGAAGACGCCGACTTCCCCGCTGTTGTGCAGGCGCTGGAGGAGCAGTACGACCGGCTCAGTAACAGCGGGGCGGCCTCCGTGCCCAGCGCGGAGGAGATCGGTGCTGCGGTCGAGCAGTTCCTCGCAGAGCAGGATCCGCCGTCGGACTTCCGGCGGTAACGCGGTGCCGGAAACCGTTGACGAGCTGATCGCGATCCTCGACCTTCAGCAGTCGGCAGAAAACGTGTTCGTCGGCCAGGACGCCGGTTCGGCCCGCCAGCGGGTGTTCGGGGGCCAGGTACTTGCCCAAGCGCTGACGGCCGCCTACCGCACCGTCCCCGACGGTCGCGTCGCTCACTCCCTGGGTGCCTACTTCCTGCGCGCAGGCATTGCCGGGACCCCGATCGGCTACACGGTCGAGCGGACGCGCGACGGGGCGAACTTCTCCGCGCGCCGGGTGGTCGCTGCCCAGGTCGACCGGGTGATCTTCAGCATGGTGTGCTCGTTCCACGAGATGGAGCCCGGCCTCGACCACGCCGACGCCATTCCGCTCGACGTCCCTCCACCGGAGGCGTGCCCGGCACTCTCGGAGGTGCTGGGCGCCCGGTCGCGTCGCGCAACCGAAGCGTGGCGCCAGGAATGGGGAGTGCTGGAGACGCGGTTCGCCAGCGACACCTCGATGCTCGCCCCCGGTGGCTTCCGGGACGCGGCGATGAAGGTGTGGGTACGGGCGGAAAGGACGTTGCCCGATGACCCGAAGCTGCACCAGGCGGTGCTGGCCTACGCCAGCGACCTGACGCTGCTCGCTGTGAGCACGGTGCCGCACCCGGTGGAGTTCGGCGGGCCCGGCATGCAGGTGGCCTCGATCGACCATTCGATGTGGTTCCACCGTCCAGCCCGCGCCGACCAGTGGCTGCTGTACGACCAGGTCTCGCCGTCGGCATCCGCGGGGCTGGGTTTCAGCTTCGGCCGATTGTTCGCCGACGGACGGCTGGCGGCATCCTGCGCCCAGGAGGGCCTCATCCGCCTGGTCGACCAGGCCTGATCGGCGCACGAACCGGGCCCGGACGCCAAAAGATCCCAGGCCACATCGCAAACCTGGGATCCTCCGGCTTCGGGGGTGTTGTTGAGCGAGACCGGTCAGGCGGCCTCCGAGTCCCCTCGCAGCTTGGTGATGGCGTGCCGTTCGATCTGGCGAACCCGCTCGGCGGTGATGCCCCAGATGGCGGCGATGTCGGCGAGCTTGGCCTGCCGGCCGTCGACCAGCCCGTAGCGACGACGGACAACGTCGGCGGAGCGCTCGTCGAGGCTTGCCAGCATGCCGTCCAGCCGGGCGCGGTCCTCCGCATCCAGCACGACCTCGTCAGGGCCGGGGGACGTCTCCCGGGCGAGCAGGTCGCCGAGTGCGGTGTCACCGTTCTCCTCAACGGGGGCGTCGAGGCTGACGTGGTCGCGGGAGAGGCGCAGCAGGTCAACGATCTGCTCCTCCGCCACTCCGAGTTCCTGAGCAATCTCGATCAACTCGGGTTCGCGGCCAAACCGGCGCTCCAGGGTGCGGCGAACCGCGGAAACCTGGTTGACCTGCTCTGCGACGTGCACCGGCAGTCGCACGATGCGTCCCTGCTGCGCGATGCCGCGCGAGATCGATTGACGCACCCACCAGGTGGCGTAGGTGGAGAACTTGAAGCCCTTGGTGTAGTCGAACTTCTCGACGGCGCGGATCAGGCCCGTGTTGCCCTCCTGAACCAGGTCGAGCAGCGGCATCTGGGCGCGGCCGTACTTGCGGGCGACCGAGACGACGAGCCGCAGGTTGGCCGTGATGAAGCGCTGCATGGCGGCGTCGCCCTGTTCGGCGATCTCACAGAGTTCGGCCGGTGTGGCCTTCACCTTGTGAAGGGCTGATTCCTCAGGAGTGAGGGTGCCGTCGATGATCGCGTGGGCGAAGCGCCCGGCCTCGATCAACTTGGCGAGTTGGACCTCTTCCTCTGCTGTCAGCAGTGGGGTCTTCGCGATCCCGTCCAGGTAGAGGCCGACCGCATCCTTGCCGTCGATGCCGTCAGTACTGCGAATCCGATGTGCGGTGGCGATCACTGTGAGTCCCTTTCGCTCGTCATCAGTACAACGCGCGAGGGGGCTGGATTTCTGCCCCCGACACATGGTGGGTTACCCCGAGGGCACCGGAATCAACCAGATTAAGACCGTGGTCATACGCAACCCCCCACCACGGGAGGCCCTCGGAGTCAGCCCTTTGGATGAGGCGGGGTCTCAGCGATCAGCCAAGCGAGCTCGAACGCCGCGTCCCGCCACGCCTGGTAGCGACCGGAGCTGCCGCCGTGACCGGCCACCATCTCGGTCTTGAGCAGGATCGGGCGCAGTGACCCGGAGTCGTGGCGCAGTGCTGCCACCCACTTGGCCGGCTCGGTGACTTCAACCCTGGTGTCGTTGAGGCTGGTCGTCACGAGGATCGCCGGGTACTGCGCTTCCTTCAGGTTCTCGTAGGGGGAGTAGCGCCGCATCCGGGCGTACGCGTCCGGATCGTGGAGGGGATCGCCCCACTCCTCCCACTCCATCACCGTCAGCGGGAGTTCCGGGTCGAGGATTGTCGTGAGTGCGTCGACGAACGGGACGGCGGCGTGGACGGCAGCGAACGCGTCGGGGGCGAGGTTGATGGCAGCACCGATCAGCAAGCCGCCGGCACTGCCGCCCTCGGCCGCCAGCCGGTCGGTGCTGGTGTAGCCGGCAGACACCAGGTGGCGCGCGCAGCTGATGAAGTCGGTGAAGGTGTTCTCCTTTGCCTCCAGCCTGCCCTCGGTGTACCACGCCCGGCCGAGCTCGCCACCGCCACGCACGTGGGCGACCGCATAGATGTACCCGCGGTCGAGCAAGCTGAGACGGGCGATCGAGAACGACGGCGACACGCTGATCTCGTAGGCGCCGTAGCCGTACAGCAGGCACCCTGCGCTGCCGTCCAACGGGGTGTCGGCTCGGTAGACCAGCGAGATCGGGATGCGGGTGCCGTCGGCGACCACAGCCCAAACCCTCTGCTGCCGGTAGTCGGTGGGACGGTAGGGGCCATTGACCGGGTGTTCGAGCACCGGCCGGCGGCGCAGAACGGTGCGTGCTCCGTCGACGAGGTGGTAGTCGATGACCTCGTCCGGGGTGACCATCGACTGGTAGTGCAACCGGATGCGGTCGGTGTCGGCCTCGTCGCCACCGTCGACGTCCACGGTGTAGATCGGCTCATCGAACGCAATACCGACCTCGGGGCCGACGTCACCGGCCGCATCCCGATGACGCAGGGTGACGACCTGCAGGCCGTCGCGGCGCAGGCTCTGCACCAGCACACGGTCGTAGGAGACGACGCCGAGCAGCCGGACGCCGGGCTCGCCGGGCCAGATCGGCGTCCACTCCGAGGGGTCGGTCGAGGTCAGGGGTGCCTCGGCCAGCGTGAAGTCGGGGGCCCCGTCGTTGTGGACGATGAACAGCCGGTCGCCGGCCACTTCGACGTCGTACTCGATGTCGTCGCGCCGGGGCGCAACCGAGCGCAGGGTCGCCGCGGGGTCGATGGCGTCGAGCAGCCAGGTCTCGGTGCTGCTCTTGCTGGCGGCGCCGAGCTGCACCCAGCGGTTGTCGCGCGATGAGTCGACGCCGAGCCAGAACCGCTCGTCAGCCTCGGTGTACAGCAGTTCGTCCTCGCCGATGTCGCCGAGGCGGTGGCGCCAGAGCCGGTCGGGCCGCCACGCGTCGTCAACGGTCAGGTAGCAGAACGCGTCGTCGCCGGCCCAGCAGCCGCCGGAAGCCACCTCGGGCACCTCGTCGGCCATGGCCTGCCCGGTGAGAAGGTCGAGGAAGGTGAGGCGGTAGCGCTCGTCGCCGCTGGTGTCCACCGAGTAGGCCGCCAGCCGGCCGTTGGGGGAGACGTCGAAGCAGCCGAGGGCGAAGAACTCCTTGCCGGTGGCCAGCGCCTGGGCGTCGAGCAGCAACTGCTCACCCTCGGGAGTGCCCTTGCTCGGGTCGGGCAGGGAGTCGCGTCCCTGTGCGGGGCAGCGGTGGTAGCTGGGATAGTCGAGGCCCTCGGTGGAGCGCGCGTAGTACCAGTACTCGCCCAGGCCAGGGTGGCGGACGAATTCCGGCACGCTCAGGTCCGTCTGCTTGGTGCGGGCGGAGATGTCGTCGTAGATCTCCTGCCGCAGGTCTGCCAGTGGGGCCGTAACCGCCTCGGTGTAGGCGTTCTCCGCGTTCAGGTAGGCCAGGAACTCCGGGTCAGCCTTGTCCCGCATCCAGGCGTAGGGGTCGGTGAAGGTGTCCCCATGGTGGGTACGGGTGGAGGCACGGCGGGGGGGCACCGGTGGTTGGTCGGCTGAGGGCATGCCGCACAGCCTAGAGCCGGGCCCGGCTTGGGTGTTTGCCGAGGTCGTGGCACAATGGACAGCGCGAAGTATTGACAGCACCCGGTTGTTGTGCGCCCTGAAACGCTTCCGTTGAGAGGTTTGCCTGTGTCCCCACGCTCCAACGCCGCCGCCGTTTCCCGCTCTGAAGAGGCCGCCGTCGCGGCGCCCCGCGGGCGGACGAAGAAGCCGGTCGATTCGCCGGTGAAGGCGGTTCCCGCCGTCGACCCCGCGTCGCCGGTCACCCCGGACGCGGACAGCGAGCCCACGCCCGACATCCTTGTCGAGGCTGAGGTCGAGGAACTCGAGGACGTCACCGTCGAGGAAGTCATCGTTCCCGGGAACGTCGAGAACGTGAAGTTCCAGCGCGAAGGTGACGACGTCGTGCTCACCGTCGGCGGCAAGAAGCGCACCCTCGACGACGTCGACGACGCCGGCTTCGAGCCGGCCGAGGCGGTCAAGACCGAGCAGGAGCTGGCCGAGGACGGTGGCTTCAGCCTGTCTGACGCCGACGACGCCGACGAGCCCGAGCAGCAGGTCATGGTTGCCGGTGCGACCGCCGACCCGGTGAAGGACTACCTCAAGCAGATCGGCAAGGTCGCGCTGCTGAACGCCGAGATGGAGGTCCAGCTCGCGAAGCGGATCGAAGCCGGCCTGTTCGCTGAGGAGACCGTCAACGAGGGCAACGCGTCCACCGAGGCCGTCGTCGATCTTGAGTGGATCTCAGAGGACGGGCGCCGCGCGAAGAACCACCTGCTCGAAGCCAACCTGCGCCTCGTTGTGTCGCTGGCCAAGCGGTACACCGGTCGCGGCATGCTCTTCCTCGACCTGATCCAGGAGGGCAACCTCGGCCTGATCCGTGCGGTCGAGAAGTTCGATTACACCAAGGGCTACAAGTTCTCCACCTACGCGACCTGGTGGATCAAGCAGGCGATCACCCGCGCCATGGCCGACCAGGCCCGCACCATTCGCATCCCGGTGCACATGGTCGAGGTCATCAACAAGCTGGCCCGCGTGCAGCGCCAGATGCTGCAGGACCTCGGACGCGAACCAACGCCGGAGGAACTGGCCAAGGAACTCGACATGACCCCGGAGAAGGTCGTGGAGGTGCAGAAGTACGGCCGCGAGCCGATCTCGCTGCACACCCCGCTGGGCGAGGACGGCGATTCCGAGTTCGGCGATCTGATCGAGGACTCCGAAGCTGTAGTCCCGGCCGAAGCCGTGAACTTCACGCTGCTCCAGGAACAGCTGCACGATGTGCTGGACACGCTCAGCGAGCGTGAGG
>JADGPA010000022.1 GCA_017882685.1 Propionibacteriaceae bacterium
GCGGTGAAAGAGACACCCTTCAGGGCGTGCACGTAGCGGATGCCCCGCTGGGTGCGGGAGAGCAGGCCCGTCTTCGTCCGTGTGGCTGCGCGGCCACTGGCGAAGACGCGGTACTTGACGTGGAGGTCCTCGACCACCACCACCGGCACACGGGCGGCCACGTTGTCAGTCACGTCCATAGCGCTCCTCGGCGACCCAGAAGAAGAGCAGCCCGCCAACGAAGGCGACGACCGCCCACGCTGTGAAGAACCACCAGTAATTCGGGTCGTAGGTCTGGTTGCCCATCAGGATCGATCGCGCGATCCGGAGCACCTGGTAGATCGGATGGAAGTTGTAGAGCTGGAGCACCCACGGGTATTCCTTGAAGATGGTGTCGACGTTGAACAGCACACCGGAGGTGTAGAACAGGATCCTGGTCACGAAGGGCAGGAACTGGGTGAGGTCCTGCACGTGGACGGTGACGCGGGCGACGAACATCGCGACGCCGGCGTTGAACAGCGTGAAGATGGCCAGCAACGGAATGAGCAGGAACCATTTGAGCGTCGGCGGGTGGCCAAGGATCGGCAGCAGGATCGCCAGCACGATGAGGCTCGGCAACAGGGAGAAGAAGCCCTCGATCACCTCTGCCACCGGCAGCGTGAGCCGGGGGAAGGCCAGCGACTGCACCAGCGAGCGGTTGCCCGTCACCGATTTCGCGCCCCGGCTCAGGCTGGAACTGAAGTACTCGAAGAGGAAGACGCCGGTCACGACGGTGGCCGGGTAGTCAGGGCCGCGGCTGGAACCCTGAATCACACCGAAGATCAGGCCGTACACGGCCGCGTTCAGCAGGGGGCGGAGCACCAGCCACAGGATGCCCAGGCGGTTCTCCGCCAGGTCGGACTGGAGCCGGAAACGGGCGAGGGCGATGACGAAGTCACGCCGATCCCAGGTCTCCTTCAGGTACTTGCCCAGTCTCGGTCGAGCACCTACCCGGTGCAGGCCGTGTTGAGCGGCGATGTCGGCCAGACTCATGCGGTACGCAATCCCATCGATACACGGCCGGACCGGCCTGCGGACGCCATGATTCTACCGGACTCGCCGGGTTGCCCGACCAATCGCGCCTCAGCCGCGGTCACGGTTGGCAAGGTAATAGCTGACCAGCGCGTTCGTGGACGCGTCCTGTGCGGCCAACGCGTCCGCGTCCCCTGCGACGGCGGGAGCGATCTGCATGGCCAGTTGCTTGCCGAGTTCAACACCCCACTGGTCGAAGCTGTTGATGCCCCACACGACGCCCTGGGTGAAGGTGATGTGCTCGTACAGCGCGATCAGCTGGCCGACGACCGACGGGGTCAACGCCGGCGCCATGATCGACGTTGTGGGCCGGTTGCCCGGGAATACCCGCGCAGGGACGATCGCCTCAGCCGTGCCCTCAGAGCGCACCTCTTCTGCGGTCTTGCCGAAGGCCAGCGCCTTGGTCTGGGCGAAGAAGTTGGCCAGGAAGAGCTCGTGGACGTCGGCGTCGCCGTCCTTGATGGGGTGGGCCGGCGTTGCCACAGCGATGAAGTCGGCAGGGATGAGTTGCGTGCCCTGGTGGATCAGCTGGTAGAAGGCGTGCTGGCCGTTCGTGCCGGGCTCTCCCCAGAAGATCTCGCCGGTCTCGGTGACCACCTCGGAGCCGTCCGTGCGCACGCCCTTGCCGTTGGACTCCATGGTGAGCTGCTGCAGGTAGGCGGCGAAGCGGTGCAGGTACTGCGCGTAGGGCAGTACGGCGTGGCTGCCGGCCTTGAAGAAGTTCACGTACCAGACGTTCAGCAGGCCCATCAGCGCCGGAACGTTGGACTCGAGCGGGGTCTGTGCGAAGTGCCGGTCGATGGCGTTGAAGCCGGCGAGGAAGTCGGCGAAGTTGTCCGGGCCGAGCGCGACGGCCAGTGACGTGCCGACAGCCGAATCGACGGAATAGCGCCCGCCCACCCAGTCCCAGAAGCCGAAGGCGTTGGCCGGGTCGATGCCGAAGGCCGCCACCTTGTCCAGGGCTGTGGAGACCGCGACGAAGTGCTTGCTGATCGCGTTGGCGTCCATCTGCTCGGAACCGTCGACCGCACCGGCGTCCCGGAGCTTGGCGAGCAGCCAGTCGCGGGCCATGCGGGCGTTGGTGAGGGTCTCCAGCGTGGTGAACGTCTTGGACGCGACGATGAACAGCGTGGTGGCCGGGTTCAGGTCGGCGGTCTTCTCCACCACGTCCGTCGGGTCGATGTTGGACACGAAGCGGCACTCCAGACCGGCCTGCACATAGGGCTTGAGCGCTTCGTAGACCATGACCGGGCCGAGGTCGGAGCCACCGATGCCGATGTTCACGACGGTCTTGATCTGGGCGCCGGTGACGCCCTTCCACTCCCCGCTGCGGACGCGGTTGGCGAAGTCGTAGACCGCCTCAAGGACCTCGTGCACCTGCACGACCACGTCGGTGCCGTCGACAACGAGGCTGTCGGTGCGCGGACGCCGCAAAGCTGTGTGCAGCACCGAACGGTTCTCTGTGACGTTGATCCTCTCTCCGGCGTACATGGCGTCGCGGCGTTCGGCCAGTCCCACCTGTTCACCGAGCTCGACGAGGGCAGCGATCACGGCGTCGTCAACGAGGTTCTTGGAGAGGTCGACGTACAGGTCGGCGGCGGTGAAGCTGAACCGCTCCGCCCGTCCGGGATCGGCGGCGAACCAGCCGCGAAGGTCGGGCTGGAGGTCGGCGGCCAGCTGGGTCAGCTTCTCCCACGCGGGAGTTGTGGTCGGGTCCACGGGTGCGCTCATGTTCCTCAGCCTAACGTCCTTGGTTCCCTGCCGAGTTGTCAGAATCTGGTGCGGTCATGACCGCACCAGATTCTGTTCCTCCGGCCGCTGACGCGTCCGTCGTCACGACTCCTTGCTGCTCGCCGCTGACGCGTCGAGAAGCCTCGTCGTCCGACAACTCCGGAATCAGGGGGTTGCGGTGACGCGGGCGACGTTGGCGGCGAAGGCTGCCTGCGGCCCTCCCGGCGGGTCGCCGAGCACGTAGTGCTTCATGTCCACCCGACGGGCATGCAGCGAGTCGGCGCCAAGGGCGTCGGCAAGCACCCCGTCCAGCTCGGGAAGGCCGGGGGTCAGGCGGTATGAGCCGGCCTGGGACGGGTAGCGCTGGGCGAACTCCTCTGCGGAGAGGCCATCGGGGTCGCAGACGACCACCGGACGCTCGGTCTGCAGGAAGTCCGATACCACGCTGGACACGTCGGAGACGAGCACGTCGGCACGAACCAGGCATTCGGTCAGGGTCAAGACCCCGCCGATCGACACACGATGGCCGCCAGGAGCGGCCCTCAGCAGGTCGGTGATCTCGTCGATGGCGGTCAGCATCGACGGTCGCAACACTCCGCTGGACGGGTGCGGCCGGAACCACACCTGCACGTCCGGCCGGTCGGCGAGCAGCCTGCGCACCAGTTCGACGCCCATCGAGTCCAGCGAGGAGTGGGTGGTCTGCTCGTAGTAGCCCTCGAAGGTCGGGGCGTACAGGATCACGACCGGCTGCTGCCCGGTGGGCCCGACCGGCAGCCCGGCGACCTGGGGGCGTCCGATCACGGCGAAGCGCTCCGGTGCCATCGGGATGCGGGCCTTCGCGAACCGGTCGACCCCGGCCTGGCCGGCCACCCACGTCTCGTCGAAGATGCGGACGAGGGCGCTGGCGCTGGTGGCCTTGTCCGAGTCGCCGTGGGCGAGCATGACGTGGCGCAGGTTCGGGTCGCGCAGGAGGTTGGCGTTCTTCTCCCCGTAGGCGAGGTAGAAGGCCGCGCGGACGCTTGGGAGCACGAGGCTCTCGACGTGCCGGGCTGTGGGGGCGAAGACCACGGCGTGCCGGGTGGCAGCCAGCGGGGCGAGCTGACTCGCTTCACGCACTATGAGGATGCCGTTGCGTGGCTGGGCGTCGAAGGCCGGCAGCCATTGGTTGACGATGTACTTCGACTGCCGCGCCGCCAGCGAAACGTAGATCACGAAGGCGGGGTCGCGTCCGGCCAGGTCGGCAAGGAGGGACTCGGCCGCCGCGCGCTGGGCGGAGCTCAGCCTCCTCGCCTCCAGCAGCGTCCACGCAAGGTAGGCGAGAGTCACCGCGACGAGGACGGACGCGATCGGGATGATCGAGCCGAACATCGCCATTCGCAGGTCGTCGGCAGCCAGCCCCTTCGCGAGGGCAATGAACTCGATCAACAGCAGGAGGGCGGGGTATCCGACCCCGCGGGTGTAGACACGGACATGCGCGGCCAGCGGGGATGGCTGCGCCGCAGCGTCCGGCTGGTAGGCGAGCGGGGGCGACGAGCGCCACAGCCAGGTGGCCAGCACCGGCTGCACGCTCCAGGCCAGCTGCACGAACAGCACAACCACCACGTATGCGAGGCCGGCGTACGGCTCGGTGACCGTGCGGAAGATGAGAGCGGAAGCAATCAGGCTCTTCACCAGGGCGCGCACCTGGTAGCGCAGCCCGACCAGGTCCATCAGCCGGGCGATCGGGCTGTCGGCGGGCGTGGCCAGCCACTCCCCCAGGGCGCCGAGCGTCCAAGCGGTGAGCCCCAGCCATGGCAGGCGCAGCCAGGCGGCGAGCACGAGCCCGAAGATGCTGAGCACGAGGAGCGCCAGCTGGCTCGCTCCGGCGGGTGCTACAAGACGGTGCGGCAGGCGTCCGGGCCAGGCGGCTCGAGCCACCTCTTCCCATTCGGGCACCGGGGCACGGCCCAGGCTGGCGATGGATCTGCCGCGCTTCACGCCGCTCAGCTTAAGGGAGTAGGTGGCGCCGTAGCTCCACGTCGGTAGTCAGGCGCGGATGGCGACGTGGACGTGGTTGAAGTGGTTGGCCGTGATGCTGCCGCGGTCGGCCATGTGCCGCCAGTGCGGGGTGCTCGGCGTCCAGATCTGCTGCTCAAAGATGATGTGGTCGACGTTGAAGTCTTTAGCATGCTTGATCAGGTAGTTCGCGATGCGGTGGCCGAGGGCACTCTCGGCGCCCGGGGTGAGCATGATGTCGACCGCCCGACCGTTCTTGTGGAATGGGAGCCCGCCTGCGCGCCAGCCGCCGTAGGAGTTCACCGCCGGGAAGAGCGCGCACACCGACCGGTAGATGTGGATGGTGTCCTTGCGCAGCTTGTTCTCCACGGCGGAGCCGCGCGGGCAGGGGGCCCAAGTGGTGCCGGCGACCTCGACGGGGGCGGCGTCGGAAAGGTTGGCCTCAAGAACCCAGCCATAGCTCTTCCCGAACTCGATCTTGCGGTACTTGCCCTCGACGTCTGAGGTTGCGCTGACCCGAAGGCCGGCCTCCAGCGAGCCGAGGAGCTTGCCCGAGTTCTTCGCTGCGTCGCGGACATTCAACGACCCGGTGGTGTACAGCCGCGAGAGGCTGAGCAGCGCGAGCGGGGCCTTCTTGCTGCGCGTTGCCACGACGACCGGAGCGGCGAGCTGGTCGGCGGTGAGAGTGCGAACGGTCTCGACGGCCGGCGCGGCGGCGTCCGGCACGAGGCTCGGGGAGGTGGCGGCTTCGGGGATGGTCGCGCCGAGTGCAACCGCTGCCCCGCTGTTGCTGCCGAGGACGACGGCGCCCGCGGTGGCCGCGACGGTCACAACTGCGAGTGTGAGGCCGCTGCGGCTGAGCAGGCGATCGGTGATGGTGGGGGTGGCGCGACGGGCGGCCCCGCGCTGCATGGGTTGGGCGCTGAAACCCAGGTCGGGCGTAGGGAGGGCAGGCTCAGCCGTCTCGATCGGGTCTGCGACCCGCCGGGGCTGATACATGTGCAATCCATCCTGACGAAACCTGAAGCGGATTCTCAGGATAACTTAAGGATCTGAGGGGGGCAACCCCGAAATAGGGGGGCAACTCCGCCGGAAAGCTGATTCCTCGGCAATACTTTCGAACGAGGGGACGCTGTGTCGCGTTCCTCGGCGGAGGGGACATGAAGCCATTGGTGGCCGGCCTTGCTGCGCTGGCGCTCGCTTTCACCATCGGATTGAGCGCCCCGGCGCGTCCGGCCCATGCGGATCCGGCAGACGGGAACGTCCCGCAGCACGCCCTGCCGGCAGCCCCGTCGAAGACCACCAAGCCCAAGCCGAAGCCCTCTGCGACCCCCACTCCCACGCCGTCCGCCTCAGCCACGACGACAGCACGGCGCCGGACGGCCGCGGATGAAGAGGGCGACCGCTGGGTGCAACTCGCAATGGTGGCCGGCGGAGGCCTGCTGGGTTGCGTCGCCGTCTTCTTCGGTATCGGAGCCCTCCTCCGCCGCCGTCCGAAGCCGAAGGCCTGACCCCAACGGGGACGGTTCCTCATCCTGTCCGTTCGGTCTGGTGAACCGGAATCGGGGACGGTACCTCGTTCAGTTCAGCGAGCGTGCGGGCGTCCGAAATGAAGCCTAAAGACTTCAGACCTGAACCGAATCGGAACCGTCCCCGGGTTTGGTTCAGCCGGGGTTCTGGACCGAATCAGGAACCGTCCCCGATCAGTCGTGGAGGCGCCACTGCTGGAGTTGGACGCGGAGGCCGTCGAGGCTCTCCCCCGATGCAAGCGTTGCCGTGACCAGCGCGCTGGGCCAGACCGCGACTGCTCCGGCCTCGAGCCACAGCTCTGCCTGGTAACGCTCCAGCCGGCCGGTGGCGATGAGAGGTGCCGGCCTCATGAGCTCGGGCAGCGTTCGCGCGTACGCGGTGCCGAACGCCTCGGTGGGCACCAGCTGGACGCCGGCAGCTCCCGCGGCGATGCCGGCGTGGAGTTCGGACGGGGTGAGGCCACCCAGGATGACCGGCAGTTCGGGGGCGGTGGCCACAAGCTCCGGCAACAGGTACGTCGAGGCGGCGAACACGGCACCGGCGCCGGCAGCAGCAACGACCTGTTCGGGTTCGGTGACCTCGTGGACGCCGACCTTTGCTCGCCGTCGGAATAGCCGGAGCAGGCCGGCGAGGTCGTCCAGCCGGGCAACGGGCAGCGACCACAGCCGGAAGCCTTCCTGGCACAGCACCTCGCAGGCGGGCACGAGATCGTCAAGCTCAAGGTCGGGCAGCGAGACGATCACTTCGTGCATGCCGAAGTCCGGCAATTCAGGTGTCACGCGCCCATACTGCCCGATCCGATGACACCCGGCGGACAGCGTGGTTAGCTGAGCGGAAGAGCCACGCCGAGGAGGACCGATGGAGATCACCAGTGGGGGCATCCCCGCCAACTCCGAGATCGACCTGCGTTTCGCCGAGCCAGGGGTCGGCGGCACCAACATTTCGCCGGCGCTCGCCTGGTCGGGTGCCCCGGAAGGCACCCTCAGCTATGCGGTTACCTGCTTCGACCCGGACGCGGCGACGGGCAGCGGCTGGTGGCACTGGGTGGTGACCGACATTCCCGCCGACGTGACCTCGTTCGACGAGGGTGCAGGGCTCCCCCGTGGAGCCCGCACCTGGCTGAACGACTACGGCTACGCCGGCTGGGGTGGCCCGTGGCCCCCGCCGGGGCCGGCGCACCACTACGTGTTCACTGTGTTCGCCGTCGGCGTCGACCGGCTCGACATTCCGGACGAGGCCACCAGCGCCGTCGCCCGGCTCACCCTGAGTTTCAACGTGCTGGGCAGCGGCGCCTTCACGGCGACGTTCCGCAACCCCAGCAGCTAGGCAGCGCCGGTGGCGGTACTCATCGACCCGCCGCATTGGCCGGCGCATGGGACCAGCTTCTCCCACCTCGTTTCCGACCATTCGCTGGCGGAACTCCTGTTCTTCGCCGACGCTGCCGGCGTGCCGTTCCGGGCCTTCGACCACGACCACTACGACGTGGCCGAGCGGCGTTACGTCGAACTCGTGGCTGCCGGCGCACGCCCCGTGGCCCCGTCCGAGCTGGTGCGCAGGCTCGTTGCCGGCGGGCTGCGCGTCCGCACTCCCGACCGGACGCCCCAGCGCGCGCAGGTCGTGCCGGGCCTGTGTGCAGCGTGGCACGAACTGATGCCGGCCGCGCCGGGACTGGGTCGCGAGCTGCTGGAGCGGTGGCAGGAGCCACACCGGCACTACCACGACGTGCGACACCTCGCGCAGCTGCTGGCCGCGCTGGCTGCGCTCGGTGGAGGGACGCCGGCGCGTCCGGTGACGCTGGCAGCCTGGTTCCACGACGCCGTGCACGACGGCATCGCCGGTGACGATGAGCGTGCCTCCGCCACTCTTGCGCGCACCGCGCTCGAGGCGGCGGGGCTGCCGGCGGACGAGGTGGACGAGGTCGTGCGCCTGGTCCTGCTGACGATCGACCACGACCCCGATCCCGCCGACGACGCGGGCATCCTGCTGGTCGACGGCGACCTTTCCGTCCTGGGGCAGCCGCCCGGCCGGTACCACTACTACTCGCGCGGCGTGCGCCTCGAAAACCCCCAGTTCGACGACCATAAGTTCGCCTCCGGTCGAATGAGGGCGCTTGACGGGCTATTATCGAAAGAGCAACTGTTCGGCTCACTTGCCGGACGGGAGTTCTGGGAGGCCCAGGCAAGAGGGAACCTCGACGTGGAGCGTTCGCGCTGGTCGAAACTTGTCGAGACCACCTAGGAAGGGAAACCAGGGAACCATCAGCCACTGCATGCGGGGGGTACGCAATGGCGAAGGCGGGTGTTTGGGTTGCAGCTGCAGCCTGCGTTGCCGCTGGCGCGCTCGTCGCGCCGCCGAGGTCAGGAACGCCATACCTGACCACCGGTGATCGGGTACAACCGACGATCACCGTGATTGGTACGCCCTCAGGCACCTCACCTACTCCCGTCCCCACATCTGGGGCCCCCACGGTCGAGCCCACTGCAACCAGCACGCTCCCGCCGCCGATCACGCCCGTGCCCACGGAGACGGGCACCAGCGAACCGAGCGGTTCGGCAACGCCGACACCGACCGTGACGCAGACGACGGAGCCGACGGCTGAACCGACGTCCACCCATACGATCCCGGTCATCGTGAGGCCGACGACGACGACCAGGCCGACAATCCTGCCCACGCCGACCGTCACCCCGACGCCAACCGAGACGCCCACGCCGACCGTCACCCCCACGCCGACCGTCACCCCCACGCCAACCGAGACGCCCACGCCGACGGGCGCCCGTACCCCGACCGATCCGTATCCGACGAGGCCGTGGCCGACCCCGACCGATCCGTATCCGACGATGCCGTGGCCGACCCCGACCGGACTGCCCACGGTCACGCCGACTCCTACCCCCACGCCGACAGCGACCGAGAAGCCCACCGGGCCTCCGACCTGCCGACCGGGCTGGGTGGGGTTCACCAGGCCCGTGTGCCCGCCGGTCCATCCCACCGACGGCCCGACAGTGACCATCAGCTCGACGCCGACGTCCACTTTCAGTGAGCCGACGCCGACCGCGACAATGATCCCTGGCACCCCGACCGGCGCGCCCACGGAGAGTCGTCGGCCGACGCGCTCGCCGCGTCCCAGCAGTTCACCGACAGGCTCGGTCAGCCAGCCGACACCGTCCGAGAGGCCGACCGCCACCGCCAGCCCGACAGCGTCGGCGAGCAGCACGCCGTCCGCGAGCCACCACCACAGGCGGTCACCGCAGCCCACCAGCTCCCCCACACCGAGGCCCACGGCCACAGAGCCAAACGAGTCCGCGACGCCCACGCCGACCCCCACAGGCAGCGATCCGCCGCGCCACCGCCATCACCGCGGTGCGGTATCGACGACATCCGAGGGCAGCGCCAGCACCCCCGCTGCGAACGCCACGTCGACCGGCGGGCCGCGGCAGCCAACCTCGAGAACCGTGAAGACCACCAAGGCATTGAAGGCGTGGCGCGCGAGCCGGAGCACAACGCTCGGCACGCCGTCCGCACGGCAACGGTTCGGCGCGGCAGCCACGAAACGCACCCGCGGCTGGGCTGGCCGCCGGCGCGACCTGCGGTGATCTGGCGCAGCCTCGCGCTGGCCGCCGCGCTCGTCCTCACCGGGTGCACCGCCGGCCCGGTGGCCTTGCCCGTGCCGGAGCGCGTCCCCGCAACCACGAGGTCGGCTGTCCACACGCCGTCCGCGACGCCCACTCCGTCCCCCACGGCAACGACGCCCTCCCCGAAGCCGACACCGAAGCCCACGTCCACCGCGCCGGCGAAGGACACCCGCAAGGGCGCCCAGCTCAACACCCCGTACACGGTGTTGGGCATACCGGTGGTCTCGAAGAAGCACCGGATCAGCGCAGCCTACGCACCGAAGAACCCGACCGGCGCCTACCATCTCGAGTCGACGGCGGCGGCCGCACTGGCGAGGATGGCCGCCGCGGCCAGGTCCGACGGGGTCCGGATCCGGGTGCACAGCGGCTACCGCAGCTGGGCCGCCCAGTTCGCCAGTTACCAGCGCGCCAAACGCAACTACCCGCAGAACCTCAGCTTCTATGCCCCCGCCGGCGCCAGCGAGCACCAGACTGGGCTGGCCGTCGACCTGTGGGACGGAGTCACCTGGAGCCTGCCGATGGCCTACACCGCCACCGGTAGATGGCTGTTCAAGCACGCCCACGAGTATGGGTTCGTGCTGCGCTACCCCAAAGGCAAGACGAACATCACCGGCTACCACTACGAGCCCTGGCACTACCGCTACATCGGCAAGGCTGACGCGACGAAGTTCACCAGCAACTCCCTCACCCTCGAGGAATACCTCGGCCTCGCCTGACGCGTCGGCTCGGGAGCGGAAGAATGTCGGCATGAGCACCGACGTTCAGATCGGGCCGACCGAGAACCTCGGGGCCGGCAAGCAGATCGGAATCCTGACCAGCGGCGGAGACGCCCAGGGCATGAACGCCGCAGTACGGGCTGCAGTGCGCACAGCAGTGAGCCTCGGCGCCCGCGTGTTCGCTGTCTACGAGGGCTACCAGGGCATGGTGGACGGTGGCGATGGCATCCGCGAACTGGCCTGGGAGGACGTCGGGAGCATCCTGCACAAGGGCGGGACGATGATCGGCACCTTCCGCTCGAAGGACTTCCGCGAGCGCGACGGGCGCAGGAAGGCCGCCCGCAACCTGCTCGAACACGGCATCGACCGGCTGATCGTCATCGGCGGCGACGGCTCCCTCTCGGGTCTGGACCAGTTCCGGGCCGAGTGGAGCGAGCTGCTGGCCGAGCTGGTGGCCGCCGGTGAGGTCGCGCAGGAGGTTGCCGACGCCCACCCGGCCCTGATGTTCGCCGGGCTGGTCGGGTCGATCGACAACGACCTGGTCGGCACAGACATGACCATCGGTGCCGACACCGCGTTGCACCGCATCGTCGACGCCACCGACGCGCTCTCCAGCACTGCGGCCAGCCACCAGCGCAGCTTCGTCATCGAGGTGATGGGTCGCCACTGCGGCTACCTGGCCCTGATGAGCGCGATCGCCGGCGGGTGCGACTACGTCCTGATCCCGGAGGACCCGCCCGAAGCGGGCTGGGAACAGCGGATGTGCGCTGCGCTGCACCGGGGACGGCAGGAGGGGCGTCGGGATTCGCTGGTCGTGGTCGCCGAGGGTGCCTGCGACCGCGAGGGCAAGCCGATCACCTCCGCCTACGTGCGACAGGTGCTCGAGGAGATCCTGCATGAGGACGCGCGGGTGACCATCCTCGGCCACGTGCAGCGCGGCGGTTCGCCCAGCGCATACGACCGGTGGGCGTCGACCTGGCTCGGCTACGAGGCCGTCATCGAAGTGCTCACCGCCACGGCCGAGACCGCCGGGCCGGTGATCGGCTTCCGAGGCAACCGGGTGACCCGGGTGCCGCTGGTGGAGGCTGTAGCCAGGACCAGGCAGGTGCCGCAGCTGATCGCGTCCGGCGACTACGCCGCCGCCATGGAGCTGCGGGGTGGTTCGTTCAACGAAGCGTCGAAGATTCTGGCCGAACTGGTCGAGCCCAGCCGGATCGATGCCTCCGAGGAGAGTCGCCGGATCGCGATCATCCATGTCGGCGGGCTTGCCCCGGGCATGAACGCGGCTGCCCGCTACGCCGTCCGCCTCGGGATCAGCCGAGGGCACACGATGCTCGGGGTGCAGGACGGCTCCCCCGGCCTTCGCGACGGGCAGGTCAAGGAGCTGTTCTGGGGTGACGTCGAGGGCTGGCTGATCGACGGCGGCGCCGACCTCGGCGTCCGCCGCACCGTCCCGACCGTGGAGGAGCTCTACCGGATCAGCCGGTCGATCGAGGACAACAAGATCGACGCCCTGCTGATGATCGGCGGCTGGAACGGCTACCAGGCCGCGGAACTGATGCACCGAGAAGCGGCCCGGTTCCCCGCTTGCGGGCTGCCGATCGTCTGTGTCCCGACATCGATCGACAACAACCTGCCCGGCTCGGAACTGGCGATCGGCGCCGACACCGCGCTGAACGTGATCACCGAGGCGGTGGATCGGATCAAGATGTCCGGTAGCGCGGCCAAGCGGGCATTCGTCGTGGAGACGATGGGACGCTACTGCGGCTATCTGGCCCTGATGTGTGCGATCGCCGGGGGCGCCGAACGGGTCTACCTGCACGAGGAGGGGATCAGCCTCGCCGGCATGCAGCAGGACCTGGAGTGGTTGCGGCACAGCTTCGCGTCTGGACGAAAGCTGTTCCTCGCAATCCGCAACGAGAACGCCAACCCGCTCTACACCACCGACTTCCTCGCCCGCCTGCTGGAGCAGGAGGGCCAGGGCCGCTACGACGTGCGCCAGAACGTCCTCGGCCACATCCAGCAGGGCGGGTGTCCTTCGCCGTTCGACCGGCTGCTCGCCGTCCGGCTGGTGTCGAGGGCGCTCGACCTGATCAACGACCAGTTCACCGCCGGCACCAGCGACAGCTTCTACCTCGGCCTGGTGAAGTCAAAGGTCACCGCACGCCCGATGGCGGAGATGATGGCCGAGATGGACCTCACCTTCCGCCGTCCCAAGGACCAGTGGTGGCTGGCCCTCCGTCCGGTGATGAAGGCCGTCGCGGACGCCGCCGTCTGACCACCTGGGGCCACCTGGGGCCACCTGGGGACGGTTCCTATTTCGGTTCAACGTTAAGGTTCCGAGCTTCAATTTGGGCAGCCCACGCTCGCAGAACCGAGTTGGGAACCGTCCCCAGGTTCGGGTCACCCAGGTTCGGGTCACCGTCACCAGGTTCGGGTCAGGGGTGCGTCGATGGCGTAGGCGATTGGGGCATGCGTGGAGAAACGCCTGGTCCGGTCTGGTTGCGCCAACCTGCCGGTCGGAGGTGGAGGCCCGGACCGGTCACGTCCGCTCCCCTGGACGCAACCGGCCCCCCTGTGGGGCTTTGCCCAGCGGACGGGGTGAGGACCAGGGGTATCGGTCAGGCCGCTGTCGTTCGAGTGGCCAACTCTGCCATTACCGGATGGTTTGCGCCAGAGTCGAACCCCGTTCGCCTTCGCGCCCCGATGGGCGGTCGGCGTAGCGACCGGAGGGTCATGAGCTCCTGCGCAGGCCTTCCCGGACGCCGGCGAGCGCCTCTCCGCCGTCCCAGCTGCGGACGGGGAGCAGGTTGGCCAGGGCGATCACGATGTTGCTGGCGCCGGCCACCCACCAGAGGGAGTGCACGCCGTTGCGCAGTGTCAGCGGACCAGCCGGATTGTCCAAGTACAGCGTCGCCAGCATCGGCAGGGCCACGACCATCTGCACGACGGGCCCGGCGAGGCTGCGGAGCACGCTGGACCACCCGGGCGGCCCGGGCTGGATGACGACGCCGAGACCGGAGCGGTCGAGGATCACTCGTGTCCAGCGCTGGCCGGCGGCTGCGGCCACACCCACGTGCCCGAGTTCATGCATCAGGATCCCCAGCAGCACCAACACCACCACGCCCGCAGCCCAGTTCAGGGCCATTGGGAACGTCGTGCCCTCTCCGGACAACTGGCCGGCGAACAGGTAGAGCCCGGTGTAGACGAGGACGAGGCAGGCGAGCATGACAGCGAAACCCGGCCGCACCACGACTTCGAAGTCGGCCTCAGGCGGATTGCTCACCAGAGCTCCTCCATTGCGATCCAAACGGCGATCCCGCGCCGCGTCCTTCCGCACCATACCTGCACGAGGTTCGGCTCAGCTCCTTGTGTGGGCCGACTCCCCGGAAAGGGCGGTGAGAACGCCGCGCCCGGGTACTGGGTCGGCATGCCGCGACTGCGCCGGGTCTCACCGAGCGCTCCTGGCTGGACGCGACGCCGTTCCGGGCGTGGCTTCAGCTACCGCGACGAGAACGGCACCACGGTGCCGTCGGACGACGTCGAGCGGATCAGGGCGCTGGTGATCCCGCCGGCCTGGCGTGACGTGTGGATCTGCCCTGTGCCGAACGGCCACCTCCAGGCCACCGGCGTGGACCATGCCGGTAGACGGCAATACCTGTACCACCCCAACCGGCGGGCGCGCCGCGACAAGCTGAAGTTCGATCGCGTGGCCGAGGCGGCCCGGCAATTGCCCCGGGCTCGGCGGACGGTGGCGCGCGATCTGGCCCGCTCGGGGATGCCGGTGGAACGGGCAGCCGCGGTGGAGGTGCGCCTGCTCGACCTCGGCTACTTCCGGATCGGGAACGACTTCTACGCCGACGCGAACGGCTCCTTCGGCCTCACCACCCTCGAACGCCACCATGTACGTCGCCAGAGCGGCGGGCTGGTGTTCCGGTTCGTCGGCAAGTCGGGCATCGAGCACCTGATCACCATCACCGACGAGCGGGTGCTGGAGGCCCTGCAGGTCATGCGGGTGCGCCGCGACCACGGCCAGCGGCTGCTCGCCTACCGTGACGGGTCGGGCTGGGTCGACCTCACCTCGGGGACGGTCAACGCCTACCTCGCCGAACTCCTCGGCGGCCGGATGACAGCGAAGGACTTCCGAACCTGGCACGCCACCGTGATCGCTGCCGAGGCCCTCGCAGCGAGCGGCGAGCCCGGCGACACCGCGGCATCGCGGAAGCGGGCCGTGCGGCAGGCTGTCGCGGAGGTGGCCGGGTACATCGGCAACACCCCGGTGATGGCGCGCATGTCCTACGTCGACCCGCGGGTGATCGACCTCTACGAAGCAGGCAGGACGATCGGCGAGGTGGCCCGCCGGAACTTCGCCGACCCGGACCGTCGCCAGGCCTCGTTGGAACGGGCCGTGCTGTCGCTGCTGGCCGGGTGAAGGCCGTCGCGCCCCGACCGATCTGGACGGCGCAAAGTCTCCGGCACCGTCCTCTGGGTCACCGGGGGAAGATCACGCTGTGAGCGGCGCACTCAGCTGCCGGTGTTGCCGACGTAGCGTCCCGGATCTTCGGTGAAGGCGTCGCGGCAGGTCGTGGAACTGAACACGTAGGTCTGGTCGTCGTAGGTGTCGCTGGCCGGAGCGTTGTCCGGATCCACCTGCATCCCGCAAACCGGGCACTCAACCGTGTTGGCCATTGCTCCTCCTTCGGTGGCGCTTTCTGGAATACCCCTGGCAGGACGCAGGCAAACCCGGCCCGTTCTGGACGATTCCCGAGCCTGGCGAAGGGCAGGACTCAGGACGGGTGCTTCACGTAGAACTCGGTGAAGTCGCTGCACTGGCCGGAGTCGTCGAAACGCATCAGGAAACAGTTGTCGTAGACGGCGTCCACCGGCCCGCCCGGGGCGGTGAAGTAGGTGGACGTGCCGATGGCGACGACAACGTCGTCCTCGATGGCCACCGGCGCATAGGCGGCCTCATAGGTTCTCGGAGCGTCCCGCGTGGAGATCCCCTGTGCGGTCGACTCCCCCAGCCAGGACGCCACCACGGCATCACGGCCTACTGTCGGTTCGTCGCTGGGGTAGTACCGGTAGGAGACGTCCTCCGTGAACAGGTCGCCGATCGCCTTCGGGTCGTAGGAAACCCACGCCGCGACGTAGCGGTCGAGCCAATCCTTGGCTGTGCCATGGTCCATCACGCCACCCTAGGCCGGGTCGACCAGCTGCGGTGGCCCGAGGACTACCCACCCGAGGGCGCATCGGTGAGGTCATAGGGGTCGGCGCCGGTGGTTTCTACCAGTCGTAGAGGTGGATCCTGTCGGCGCTGCGCCAGGTGGACGGGTGGGGTTGTGGAGCCAATCGACGGGCTCGATGCCTCCGGGGTCGCCACCGTGACGCACCTGCACCCGCACCACATCCGGTTGCGGCACCTGCTCGACCCAGCTCGTCATGGCCCCCCTTCCCCGGTCTGTCGGGTTCGCCGGTGAACAGGCCAGGATGCTCCCACAGGATCTCTTGGGAAGGCTCTGGACGAGCGGATGGGCCGGGCACGCGGCTGCCCGGCCCATCCCTCGGAAAGCAGCGAGGACTGCTTGTCCACTCCGGAACCGCTTACCCGCGGCGCCGGAGCAGTTCTTCTAGCCAGCGAAGAGCTGGTTGACCTGCTCGTTGGCCGCGGTCAGTGAATCAGCCTTGGCCTTGCCGGTCATAACGGCGTCCACCGCGGGCTGCATGATGTTGGTCACCTGCGAGGCATGGTCGGTGATCGGGAACAGGAAGGTCGTGCCGTCCTTGACGTGTACCAGGAAGTTGGTCACGTCGACGCCCTTGGCCTGGAACGCGGCCTGCGCGAGGTCGGTGCCACTCGGGATGGCCGGGAACACGGCGCCGGCCTTACCGACGATGTCCTGGCACGCCGCGGAGCCGAGGAACTCGACCCACTTGATGGCGGACGCCTGGTTCTTCGAACCTGCCCAGACCGAGTCGGCGAGGCCGTTGTACATGCTGGAACGCTTGCCGCCCGCGCCGACCGGGGTCGGTGCGACACCGGTCTGGATGCCCTTGTAGTTGAACATCTGGTTGATCATCCACGAGCCGTTGGTGATCATGGCGTACTTGCCGGCGCCGTAGATGTCAGCGGAGCTCTGGCCGGTGACGGCCTCGATCGTGGGCGCGTAGCCCTTGTCGATCAGCGAGCGCATCCAGGCGATGGTGCTCTGGAACTCGGGCTTGTCGTAGTTGTAATGGGTGCCCCACGGGTTCTTGTCCGTGAAGGTCCAGCCAGTAGTGCCGGAGTACATGCTCCACTGGGTCTGGCCGTTGCCGCCGCCGGAACCGCCGTCAAGGCCCAGGCCGTAGACCTTGACCTTGGTCTTGTCGAAGCCCGGCTCGTCCCCGCGCTTGCCGTTGGCGTCGACGGTGAGGTGGGCGATCGTCTTCTCGTAGGTGCCGCCGTCGGTGGGGTTCCAGGTCAGGTTCTGCAAGTCGGCTTCCTTGACGCCGGCGTCGGAGAGCAGCTTCTTGTTGTAGAAGACGGCGACGGTGTCGAAGTCCTTGGGCAGTCCGTAGCGCTTGCCGTCCTGGCCCACCCACAGGTCAGCCAGGCCCTTCTGGTAGATGTCGGTCTTCATGTTGTCCTTGGCGAGAGCGTCATCCAGCGGGACGAGTTGGCCCTGGCTCACGAACTCGGGGTACTTCGACAGGTGGTTGGTGAACACGTCGGGGGCAGTGCCGGCGACGAAGCCGTTGGACACGCCGCTCCAGTAGTCGTCCCAGGCGTACTGGGTGATCTTGACGGTGGCGTCGGGGTTCGCGGCGTGGAACGCGTCCGCACACTGCTGATAGGCAGGCTTCTGGTTGTTGTCCCACAGCCAGTAGCTGATCTCGCCGGTCGCCTTGCCGGTGTCGCCACCAGCAGCGCTGCCGGAGGTGCTCGGCGTTGCTGCACCGCTGCAGGCGGTGAGCGACAGGGCGATGGCCGCGAACGCGGCAATAGCTGCGCCGGCCTTCTTCCTGGTGAATCCTGACATGGTTGACGGTTCCTTCCGGTAGGGCATTGAGGTTGGACTTCGATGGGTCCGGCCGACGCCCGAAGGCTGGGCGACGGATACTGCCGTTCTCCGTGGGCTGAGTACCGGCTCCCACGGTTGTTCCGGTGGATGCGGGCTACTTGCTCCCGGAGTAGCCGATCGAGTCGATGATCTTTCTGGCGAAGGCGAAGAAGAGGATCAGGACCGGGAGTGCGGTCACGAGGGTGGCGGCCATCAGACCTGCCCAGTCGGGCGATCCCGCCGGGGTCTGGGATCGGAACACGCCCAGGGCCACGGTGAGCACCTTGGTGCTGTCGGTGTTGCCGACCAGCAGTGGCCAGAAGTAGTCGTTCCAGGTGCCGATGAAGGTGAGGATCGCAAGGGTGGTGATGGGAGCCGTGCTTATCGGCAGGATGATCCTGAAGAACGTCCGCCACGGCCCGGCGCCGTCGAGGGAGGCCGATTCCTCGATCTCGCGGTTGATTCCCAGGAAGAACTGCCGCAGGAAGAAGATCGCGAACGGGGTCATCAAGAACGAGGGCAGGATCATGCCGGGCAGGGTGTTCAGCAGGCCCAGGTTCTTGATCAGGATGAAGTTGGGCAGGCTGGTGAAGATCGGCGGCACGAGCAGAGCGCCGAGGAAGAGGCCGAACACGACCTCGCGTCCCGGCCAGCGGAGACGGGCAAAGGCATAGGCGGCCATCGAGCAGAAGAACACCTGGCCGAGCGTCACCGCCCCGGCATAGATCACCGAGTTGCGCAGGTACAGCCAGAAGCTCACCGAGGCCCCGGACCCGCCTTCTGCGATCGCCTGTTCCTGGGTGCCCAGCCCAAGGACGCGTTGGAAGGCGCCCCAGGTGAAGTCCACCGGCAGCAGGGACGTCGGGTCCGACGGCAGCGAACGAGTGGTGGAGAAGGCGGTGCGGATCATCCAAAGGAACGGGACGATGGTCAGCAGGAGGAAGAGAATCATCACCACCCACGCCCCGATTCGACCCGGCGTGAGATTGCGGCCACGGCGCCGTTGTTCGGCGTTCGCAAGTGCAAGGGCTTCAATTGTTGCCATTTCCGGGCTCCTTACGCGAGATCGGATTCGCCGGCACGAAGCAGGCGGAGCTGGACGGCGGCCAGGATGGCCAGGATGACGAAGAGGATCACCGAGAGGGCGCTGCCGTAGCCGAACTGCCCTTCCCCGAAGGCCTTCTGGTAGATGTAGTACTGCATCACCCGGGTGACGTTGACGGGACCGCCGCGGGTGGTGACGGCGACGGTGTCGAAGATCTGGAACGAACCGGTCACCGTGATCACCAGGATCATCGCCAGCACCGGACGCAGCAGCGGCATCGTCATCCGCCAGAACGAGTTCCACTCAGAGCTGCCGTCGATTGACGCCGCCTCATACACGTACTTCGGGATGGTCTGCATCCCCGCGTAGATCAGCAGCGCGGTGTAGCCCATGTGTCGCCACACGTTCACGAACGCCATCGTCGGGATGGCCCAGAACTCATTGGCGAAGAAGGCGATCTTCGGCAACCCGAGCCACTCCATGGCCACATTGACCAGGCCGATCTGGTAGTCCAGCAGCCAGAACCACAACATGGCCGCGATCACGTTCGAGATCAGCCAGGGCAGCAGCAGCGCGCCGCGTAGCAAGGTGGACTGCGTGAGCCGCTGCATCAGGGACGCCAGCAACAGCGCGATGACAGTCTGGAAGCCGATGTTCAACAGGACGTACTCAATGGTCACCCAGAGGGCGTTCCAGAACAGCGGGTCCTTGCCGATCTTGACGAAGTTGTCGAAGCCGATCCACTTCGGCGTGCCCAGCAGGTTGTACTGGGTGAGGCTGAAGTAGAAGCCACGGAGGGTCGGGTACACGAAGAAGACGAGGAACCCGACCAGGGCCGGCGCGATGAACACGACGGCCGTCTTCCACTCGCTCCGTCCGCCGGTTCGGGACGACTCGGACCTCGACTTGCGCCGCAGGGCGGGCGACTTGTCGATCGTGCTCGCACTCATCACGGTTCCCTTCGTTGGGACTGCCGGCCAGCTCTGACGGAGATGCCAGCACTGATGGGCAAGAAGCTACACGTGTAGATCCAAGATGGCAAGGGGGCCCCTGATAACGAAAAGGTCACTCCTCGCACGCTTGGAACGCCTACGAACGGCGCTGTGCACGACGTATCTATTGGTGTAGATTCGCGCCATCGACGACGAAGGAGTGACGTGACCGGCCAGGGATCCAAAGGCGAGGCACAGCCCGCCGAGAGGCTGCGTCCTGAGCATCGAAGGGCTCCGATCACCCGAGCCGATGTCGCCCGCATGGCCGGGGTCAGCACAGCTGTGGTCAGCTACGTCGTCAACGACGGCCCACGCCCGGTGGCTGCGGCGACCGCCGTTCGCGTCAAGGAAGCGATGGAGCTGCTGGGCTACCGCCCCAACGCCAGCGCACGGGCGCTCCGCCTCGGAAGGACGCACACCCTCGGCCTCGTCATGGCCGACGCGCTCAACCCATTCTTCTCCGAGTACACCTCGGAGCTGGTCAAGGCCGCCGACGCGAGAGGGTGGCGCCTGCTGATCGCCGACTCACGCGGGAACGAGGCCGACGAGGCGGAGATCGTGGAGGAGTTCGTGGCAAGGCAGGTGGACGGGCTGCTGTTCGCCAGCTCCTTCGCACGCTTCGAACGAAGCCGCACGCTGCAGGCGGCGGGCATCCCGACGGTACTGATCGACTGCCCCGGCCCGGTTCCGGGACGCCGGACGGTCGGCACCAACGCCGGCGGCGCGGCCGAAGGCTTGGTCAACCACCTGCTTGAGCACGGCCGTCGGCGGATCGGACTCATCGTTGGCGACAAGGGCTTCGGCAATCCCGACCCGCGCGAGCGTGGCTGGCGCCGCGCGCTGCGCTCCGCCGGTCTGGCCGACGGCCCGATCATCAGGGTTCCGTTCAGCCGCGAGGGTGGCTACGCCGGCGGGCATGCGCTGCTACAGCAGGATCCCGGGCTCGACGCGGTGTTCGCCAGCAGCGACCTGCAGGGCGTGGGCCTGGTGCGTGCGCTGCACGAGCGGGGGGTTCGGATCCCCGAGGACGTGGCCGTTGTCACCTTCGACGGCACCAAGGAGTCGGAGTTCTGCTGGCCGCCCCTCACCGTCGCCCGGCAACGCCTTCCCGAGCTCGCCGCAGCGGCGATCGCCCTGATGGACACCCCCGACCTCGCCAGCGGCACCCACGTCCAGCTCGAGGCCGACCTCGTCCTCCGGGAATCCTGCGGCTGCACAGCCGGCAGCATCGAGCACCCCAGGGTCGACGTGGTGACCCGAAACCCGCGCCATACCTAAGGGAGAATCGTGTCCGAACCCCTGAACACCTACGTCCACCTGCGTGCAGACGGCCTTTCCGCGGTGCTGGACCTGAGCGACGGACGGCTGCCGGCGATCGTCCATTGGGGGGCGGACCTGGGCGAGCTGACCGGCGCAGACGTGGCGACCCTGGCACGCGCAGGGGTGCACCCCATTGCCGCCAACATCGTGGACGAACCGGTGCGGGTGGGCATGCTGCCCGAGCACCACACCGGCTGGGTCGGCCGGCCCGGCATCAGCGGCTCACGGGGCGGGCAGGGTTGGTCGCCGAAGTTCACCACCACTGGCCTGCGGGTCGACGGGGTCGCAGTGGGGGCGGGTGCGGAGCAGCCCTCTCTGCTCACCCTCGGGACCAGCAGCCTGGAGATCTCCGCCGCTGACGAGGTGGCCGGCCTGGGACTGCTGCTCAGGATCGAATTGACCGCCGGTGGCCTGCTCCGGTCGCAGGCGACGCTGACCAACGCCGGCGAGGACGGCTACCAGCTGGACGACCTTGTGCTGGCCTACCCGGTGCCGCCGGTGGCCCGCGAACTGCTCGACCTCGCCGGCCACTGGGGCCGCGAGAGAGTGCCGCAGCGCCGGGCGTTCACCACCGGCGTACACCTGCGGGAGGGCCGCAAGGGGCGCACCGGGGCTGACGCGGCGACCGTTCTGCACGCGGGCGTGCCGGGCTTCGGCTTCGGGAGCGGCGAAGCGTGGGGCGTCCACGTCGGCTGGAGCGGCAACCACACCCACTACGCCGAACGGACGTTCACTGGCGAGCAGTTGCTCGGTGGCGGCGAACTCCTCCTGCCCGGCGAGATCGTCCTTGGCTCCGGTGAGAGCTACACCAGCCCATGGCTGTACGGCTCCTTCGGAGACGGTCTCGACGAGGTGGCGCGCCGGTTCCACCGCTGGCTCCGCTCGCGCCCGCAACATCCTTCCGCGGAGCGGCCGACGACCATCAACGTGTGGGAGGCGGTCTACTTCAACCACCAACTGCAGCCCCTGCTCGATCTGGCAGATGCGGCGGCGGGGATCGGCGTGGAGCGGTACGTGCTGGACGACGGCTGGTTCGGTTCCCGCCGCGACGACTACTCCGGCCTCGGCGACTGGACTGTGTCGACGGAGGTCTGGCCGGACGGGCTGCACCCCCTGGTCGACCACGTGACCGGGCTCGGCATGCAGTTCGGGCTGTGGTTCGAACCCGAGATGATCAACCTTGCCTCCGACGTCGCCCGCGCCCACCCCGAATGGGTCATGGCCACCGGGGAACGCAGCCCGGTGCCGTCGCGGCACCAGCAGGTGATCAACCTCGGCATCCCTGACTGCTACGCCTACATCCGCGACGCGATTCTCGCGATCCTCGCAGAATACGACGTCGGCTACATCAAGTGGGACCACAACCGCGACCTGATCGACGCCGGCACCACCCCCGCCGGACGCCCCGGCGTGCACGCCCAGACCGAGGCCGTCTACCGGCTGATGGACGAGATCAGGGCCGCCCACCCCGGCCTGGAGATCGAGTCCTGCTCTTCCGGCGGCGCGCGCGTCGACCTCGGCATCCTGCAGCGCACCGACCGGGTGTGGGTGTCCGACTGCATCGACCCCCACGAACGCCAGCAGATGATGCGGTGGACCCAGCAATTGATCCCACCCGAACTGATGGGCTCCCACATCGCCTCGGGCACCAGCCACACCACCGGACGCACCCACGAGCTCAACTTCCGCGCCGCCACCGCCGTCTTCGGACACCTCGGCATCGAGTGGGACCTGCGCAAGGCGACCGCAGCGGAGCTCGAGGAACTGGGCCAGTGGATCGGGTTCTACAAGGCCAACCGCAACCTTCTCCTGCGCGGCGACCTGGTGCGGCTCGACTACCCCGACGCAGCCCTCAACGCCTTCGGCGTCGTCGCCCCAGACAAGTCCCGGGCGATCTACTCCTTCACTGCCATGGACGCGTACGACGCCGTCCTGCTCGGTCGGCTCCGTTTCCCCGGCCTCGACCCGTCGCGCCGGTACCGCGTGGCCCCGGCGATGGTCGGACGGCCGCCGTCGGGCCTGCGTCCGCCGCTGTGGTGGGGGCTGGAACGCGACTACACCGGTGAACTCGCCGACCTCGCCGCAGGCCAGCGGCCGAGGTTCCGGGTCGTTGCCGACCAGGCAGGGGTGGAGCTGCCCGGCTCGGTGCTGGTGTCGACCGGCCTCACCGATGCCCCCATCAACCCCGACCACACCGTGATCTACCTCGTGGACGCCATCGACTGACACTGCTGTGGCCTAGGCTTTCGCGAAGCTTCGCGGAGCGAGGAGGGACGTGGTCAGCAGTGCGACCCGTCCTACCCGCGACGTCACTCGGGATGACGTCGCGAGACTTGCCGGAGTGAGTTCTGCCGTTGTCAGCGACGTGGTGAACAACGGCCCGCGTCCCGTCGCGGAAGCCACCCGGCGGCGCGTCCTGGAAGCCATCGAGAAGCTCGGCTACCACCCGAACGCCGCGGCAATGGGCCTGATCACCGGCCGTTCCGACCTGATCGGCCTCATCGTCCCTGACATCCGCAACCCGTACTTCGCTGCCCTCGCGCAAGCTGCGGAGGAGGCTGCACGCGCACAGTCGGTGACCTCGTGCTTGCACAGGGCTGCGATGGCAGCAGCTGCGATCGCCGAGGTGCTCGGCGTCGACCTGGGCGTCGACCTGGACGCGATCAGCTGACCGGCCTCGCTGCGTCGACCCGGGCGGCCTTGGACGCTGGTGGTGTGGGCGATGGCGGTGTGCAAAGGTTCTGGCTGTGGAACTTGTCGCACCCAACCATCCCCTGATCGATCACAAGGTCACGCTGCTGCGCGACGTGGCGACCGACTCGCCCACCTTCCGCCGCCTGGCCGATGAGCTGGTGACGCTGCTGGCCTACGAGGCGACCCGCGAGGTCC
>JADGPA010000175.1 GCA_017882685.1 Propionibacteriaceae bacterium
ACCGGACGAAGGCCATCATGGCGGTGGACTACCTCGGCCTGCCCTGCCAGTTGGACGCGGTCATGGAGATCGCTCGTAGGCGCGGCCTGCGGGTGATCGAAGACGCCGCGCACGCGTTCGGGTCGCGCAGCCTGGACCGGCCCGTGGGCTCGTTCGGTGACCTGACCTGCTTCAGCTTCGGGCCGGTGAAGATGATCACGACGCTTGAGGGTGGCGCAGTGGTCACCCCGAACCCCGCAGACGTGCAGGTGCTGCACGAACTGCGTCATCTCGGCATCGATTCGGACACCGACGCTCGCTACCGAAACCAACGCAACTGGGAGTTCGACGTCGTCCGGCAGGGGTACCGCTGCCACCTCGGCTCGGTTCCGTCGGCGATGGGGTTGGCTCAGCTGGACCTGGTGGATCAGTTCATCGCCAACCGGCAGGACTACTGCCGTCAATACGACGCGGGCCTGACCGGTGTCGAGGGACTCCGACTGTTCGATACGGACTGGAAAGGTGTGGCCCCGTACATCTACGTCGTTCGGGTCCGCGACCCGCAGCGTCGGCAGGCGTTGATCCGGTACCTGGACGAGCGTGGGATCGCCACCGGGATCCATTTCCTGGGCGCCCACGAGTTCACCTTCTATGCCGGCTCGCGGCGTGGCCCGTTGCCGGTCACCACTGCGGTGACCGAGCAGGTGCTGACCCTGCCGCTGCACCCCTACATGGACGACGGCACGATTGAACGCGTGGTGACCGGGCTCCGCTCGTTCTTCGGGGAGTGACCCACTTCGCTGCACGGCATATCGATCAGGAACGGAGCGGGCGGATGAGTCACGACCTACCCACCCTCAGCGTGATCATCTCATGCCGGAACAGCGAGTCCACGCTCGGCGAGACCCTTGAATCCGTCGCGGGACAGGACTACCCGGGCTGGTGGGAGCTCATCGTTGTCGACAACGGTTCCACGGATGCCACGTCGCGGATCGCTGCCGGATACGCGGACCGGTTCGAGCACTTCTCCCTGCTTCAGGTGCCTGATCCCGGCTATCAGCCGCGAGGCCTCAACCACGGCCTCCAGCACGCCAAGGGCGACAGCATCATCTTCCTGGACAGCGACGACCTGATCGGACCCGACTATCTGCTGCTGCTGGCCCGCGCCCTGATCAGCTGGCCGTTCGTCGGTGCGGCGCTGGACATCGAACTGCTCAATCCACCGGAGTTGCGCCGCCGGCGTGCTCCCGTGCAGCAGGAACGGATCGACAGCTTCTGCGGCTATCTCCCCGCCGTGGTCGGAGCGGCCATGGCGGCCCAGCGTCAGCCGCTGATGCAGGTCGGGGGATTCGACGAGAACCTGCCCACCCAGCACGACCTGGACATCTCCTGGCGGCTGGCCGCCGCGGGCTACCCAGCGACGTTCGTGAAGGAGGCCGTGCTGCACTACCGGTACCGCAGCGGCGTCCGTGCGGTGTTCGACCAGGAGTTCGGCTACGGCGAAGGTGAGGTCGCGCTGTTCCGCACGCACCGCCGAGCAGGAATGCGCCGACGTAGCCTGTCCCAGACCGCGGCCGGATATGCCCAGTTGGCTGCCGCCATGGCCTCCCTGCCCCGGCGCGGCGGCGGCGTCCGGCTCGCGACCCTGCTGGGCATCCATCTCGGCCGCCTGCGTGGCAGCATCCGCTACCGGACCTGGTACCCCTGACCGGCTCACGGCGCTGATCGCCCACTCACGGTCACCATCGGCGACTGACGGCTGATTTCCGGTGATAAGACCCGGCTTGGCCGAAAGGCAAACGGACGGTCAACGTCTTGGCTATAGTCGGGATGGTGAGCGGTCGGCTTTGCGGGGGTTTGTGGTCGGGCGCGGGGGCGCGATGGGAGATCTCACATGGTCGAACGTGGGTTCGGATTGAGTGAACCGAGCGTTGACCGAGAGCCGTCGGTGCGCGAAGAGCCGGCGATCGGCACGGCAATTTCGCTCTGCAACGTCGTGAGCCCGGCGCCTCGAGACAGGTGGGAGTCCCTGTTCAGGGAGGATCCTGAAGCGGTGCCGTACCAATCGCCCGCCTGGGTAGATGCGATGTGCCGGGTGGGCAACCACAAGGATTCGAGTCGGCTCTACTCGTTCGGTGACGGCACCGAAATGCTTCTTCCGGTGGTCGAACACAAGTGGGTCCCACGGTCTTTGAGTCTCAGCGGGTCGATGCCTTGGGGTTGGGGCATGGGCGGGCTGGTGAGTGCGCAACCAGTGGGTGCCGACCATGTTCGAGCCGTCGTCCACGAGTTGACCGGCTGTGGCTATCTCCGGATGAGCGTCCGGCCGAATCCGCGTTCGGGTGCCGTCTGGCGGCAGGCTGTGCCGGACGTCGTTCCGCGCGTTGCCCGGCGAGCTCACGTCATCGATCTGTCGGGGGGCTTCGACGAGGTGTGGCGACGGCGGTTCTCGGCTTCGACGCGAAAGTACGTGAAGAAGGCGCAGGCGGCCGGCGTGGTGGTCGAGTGCGATCATGGTGGGCGATTGATACCGGCGTACTACGAGTTGTTCCATCGGGCCACCGAACGGTGGGCCCGCCAGCAGCATGAACCGCTTCCGCTGGCTCGGCTTCGCGGGCATCACCGTGATCCGGAGCGGAAGTTCCGGATGATCGCGCAGGCGATGGGGGATGCGTGCAGATACTATGTCGCATTCATCGACGGGTTGCCGGTTGCTGCCTGTCTCGTTCTTCAGTACCAGAACGTCAATGCGGCTCGGGTCGTGCTCGACCGGGAACGAATAGGGCGAACCGGGGCAGCTGACCTGATGATGAAGTGCGCGATTGAGGCCGCCTGTCAGGCTGGTTGCCGCTACTTCCACCAGGGCGAATCCGGGACGTCGACCGGCATCTCGGATTTCAAGCGGCGGCTGGGTGGCGAGGCGTTCTCGTATGAGGAGTACTACCTCGAGCGTCTCCCGGTGACGGCGGCGGATCACGCCATCCGTGCCGGGGTCAAGCGTCTGATTCGCTTCCGCGATTAGGGTCCAGCTCCGGCCGAGCAGGTATCAGAGCTGGACGACACTGGTGCCGCCGCTCCTCGAGCGAGCTCCAGGGCATCGAGTTGCGCGAGGTCGAGCAGGTCGACCTCGCGCAATGGTACCGGTGTGAAATCGGCACTGAGCTGCCACGGAAACGCACGGCGTGGGGACCCCGTCGAGCGACCCGTGGACGAAGTGGGACCTGGGGAACTCGTGCCGGCCACCGCCCAACGCTGCCTGACGAGCGCCTCCGACGTCGTCGAACACAAGCGGGTGCACGATGGTCTCCGGAGAAGATCACGGGTGTTTGACGATCGAACACTGGTAATCCTCGAGGAAGCCGTGTTCGAGTCAAGAAGACTTGAGTCGTGCCCGTCAGTGGATGACCAGTTCCGGCAGCCGTCGGACGTCATAACGGCATTCGATGTCGAGGCCGGTGATCGGGTCGGACAGCTGGACCTGCCAACGGTCGGCGAACTGATCGATTC
>JADGPA010000023.1 GCA_017882685.1 Propionibacteriaceae bacterium
CGCCACCTCCACCATGACCGTCTTACTCGAACCCACGCCGCAAACGGCATGGGCGAGTAAGCCGATCTTGGTTCCGTCAACAGGCGTCCCAGCCTCGCTGGGGCGCCTGTTGTGTATGACCAGCAGATCAGCCGGTGTCTTGGCGGCCCGCAGGTAGGCGGTGGATGCCTCAGCAAGGTCGTCGAACGGTGGCCGGAGAACGGCACTGCTGACGCCTTCGTCGTCCACATAGAGCCGCTCGAAGAAGGTCTGGGTGAGTCGTCGCCGGTTTGGATCATCGGCCCGCTGGTAGAGCCGGCCGGGATCGACCAGCAACTGGATAGCGAGTCGGAGTAGCTCCGCGCCGTCGGAGAGCTGGATGTCGACCTTGCCGAGTTCGTCAGTGATCCGTGCCCGGTCCTGCGTGAGCTGGGTGAGACGGATCCGGATCTTGACTTGCGAGAGCGTGCCCTCAGCGGCGAGGTCGAGCAGCCGCTCCTCTCGCACGTCGAGCCGGGCCAGTTCCTGGGTCAAGTTCCGGCGGAGCGTCCGGGTGGTTTGCTGCTCGTCGGCAAGCACCTCGGTGATCTTCTCTAGAACCGTGTCGGCGAAGCCGCTCGGCAGTTGCAGCCGGGCAAACTCGCGGCCGACCTCGTCCTCGACACGCTGGGCGCTGAGGTATGGCAGCTGGCAGACGTGCTCTTGCCGTCCCCGGCAGAGGAAGTAAGCGTAGGACTCACCGCGCCGGCCCTTGGCAATGGTGTAGATCAGGCGATGCTGGCGTCCGGCGGCGTGGCAGCGGCCGCAGAACAGCAGGCCCTTCAGGTAGTGCTGGTTCACCCGGTCCCGGGAGCCGCGCTGGCTGCGGACGTCGAGGACCTCCTGGACCCGTTCCCAGAGCGGCAGCGGGATCAGCGGCTCGTGGCGGCCGGGATAGGTCTCGCCGTCGTATTCGACAACCCCGATGTAGTAGGGATCACGCAGCATGACGTGCAGCGTGTTCAGCGACACCGGCTGCTCTGGCCACTTGGCGGTCGGCCGCGTCGAGAGGCCTTGATCGGCCATGGTCTGCTGCAGCCGGTCCAGGGTGTACTCGCCGGTGGCGTAGAGCTCGAAGGCCTGCTGAACCAGCGGACCCCGGCTGTCGTCAATGACGACCGTCCGTACCTCGCGGCCCTCGAAGCGTTCCCGGACGTTGACGTAGCCAATTGGGGCCCGGCCGAGCGTGCCGCCGCGCTTGGCCTTCTCACGCATCTTGTAACGGATGTCGGCGCCGTCCTCGGCGGAGCGGTATTCGTTGAAGGCGGCGAGGATGCCGTGCATGAGCTGGCCGACCGGCGTCTCATCGATGCTCTCGGTCGCTGAGATCAGGGTGACGTGGTAGCGCCGCAATCTCATCAGGACCAGGGCGTCGTCAACCCGGTTGCGGTTCATCCGCGACAGCTTGTAGACGATGACGTACTTGACGTCACGCTCGGTCCTCAGTCGTTCCAGCATCGCCTGAAAGGCCGGCCGCTGCTCCATGTTGGTGCCCGAGCGGCCGGGCTCGACGTACTCGCCGTCGGCCGGTATCTCGACGCCAAGCTGGGCAGCCTTGCGGCGGCAGGCTTCGCGCTGCGCCGGGATGGAGATGCCCTCCGGGTCGTAGTCGGTGTTGACTTGACCGACCGAGCTGACCCGCAGATAGATCACCGCCCGCTCGGGGAGCGACAGCGTGTCTATGGCACTGGTCATACGGCGATCTCCAGTATGAGCTGAGACGGCGTGGCCGCGCCCAGGCGTTGGTACCGCCCGGGCAACCCACGGCAACGCGGTGTCTGGGTGGTGAGTCCGGTCTGCGACAGCCGGGTGCGGATGGCTTCCCGGCTGACGTTGAACAGCCGCGCCAGGTCCGGCTCATTCTGCATGCCGGACGTCCAGGCCTCTCGCAGCCACTTCTTCGGAACCAGTAAGCAGCCGGCAAAGTAGTCACAGATGATCTCCGCCCGTTGCTGGCTGCTGAGCCGGGGTAGGTCGGGGTAGATAACGCTGACGACGCGGTGGTCCACAATGTGCTTGAACTCGTGCGCCAGGCTGAAGCGCTGCCGGACGTACGGTTCCCCCGCATTCAGCACGATGACCCAGGTCGACTTAGCCCAGTCGGTGGCGCCGGACACCGGCCAGGGTCGCATCCGCCGGACCTCGATCTTCGGCTGGCTCTCGATCAGGCTGTCCGGCACGGCAGGGGCCTTGATCCCCGACAGGTTGAGCAGCTGGTCAGCTTGCAATTCGGCAATGCGGAGGGCCTCAAGCTGGCTGAGCGGCCGGATCGGCACCAGGTCGCGCAGCACTGTCAGCGCCGGCCGGGTCATCGGCGACCTCCACGGGCCGAAGCGGCGTCGTCGCTGTCGTCGTCGGTCGTTTCCCGTTCGCCGTACTTGTCGCGCAGCAGCTCGAAGTACTGGTTGAGCTGGTCAATGGCCGACTCGGGCAGCTCGCCATAGCGGGCACGCAGATAGGGACCGAAGGTTGGCAGGCGCTCCGGGACGGCGTAGCCGGAGAGCGCAAACAAGTCCTCGGGGGCGACGCTCAGGGCGTGGGCCAGGGCGGTCAGGTTGTCCGGGGAGACCGTCTGGAATCGGCCGGCTTCCAGCTTGGCGATGAAGCTGTGCGTCACGCCCGCCATCTCGGCGAGCCTGCGAATGGATAGGCCACGCGCCTGCCTGGCCCGGCGGATGGCATCCCCGAGTTGCTGACCGCGGGTTGGTGATTTCATATGGTTACCTCCTTTCTTGGTTCTTACAAAAATTGTACTGAAACTGGAAACCAAAGTACACGGTGAAATTGACAACACTTCCGTCTTCTATTACCATCCTGCGTATTCGCAATTTGTATCGGTACAGCCGTTCAGAGGGTTGTGTGGCAGGGGGCTTTCGAGTCGCGGATGGCGACTACAAGAAAGCCCCCTGCCGGGTTGGGAAGGAGATGGTCGCCTGAGTTACTAGGCGCTGCCTCCACTTCCACGTGGGCTCCGGGACGTCCGGGTGGTCGGCTGGCTGCCGACCTCGACCGGTGTCTCGGGAGTAGGACTGGCTGCGCCACCGCCAAACAAGGCCGTGATGGCCTGTCGGCGGGTGGCTGCCTCGCGCTCAATTTCGGCGAGGGCAGCTTCGGCGCGACCGCTCAGCTCGGCTTTGCGCTGCTCGATGTAGCCGGCGACGGCGGAACGGATCAGGTCCGTCACCGTCGTGCCTTCGAGCTGGGCGACGAGCGCCAGCTGGGCGTGCAGCTCGTCCTCCAGGCGGATGGCCATGGTTTTCATGGCGTCCCCTCCGGAAGGACTGGGTCGGTGTGACGCATGGTCACGACCTCCTCGGTGTGGTGCGGCCGGCGATCCCTCTGGTGGTGATCTCCTTCAGAAAGCCGCAGGCCACCGACGAGGTGGCAAGGCACTAGGCGTGGGCGTCGAAGACGGCGACGCCGTCTGTGACTCGGGCGGCGTAGATGTCACCTCCCAGCTCCAGGTCGCGGGCAAAAGCCTCGCTGTCAATCTGGACGTAGGGCCGGAGCCAGTCCGGGACGTCCCGCAGGTACGCCTCGGCACCGACGTCATCGAGCAGTTGCTCGGCGTAGGCGGTGGTGCTGTCCCAGGTGCCGCGGTAGGCCTGCTCGAAGCTGGCCTGGTCAACGGCTTCCGGCCCGACCACCTCCGCGTAGACCGCGAAGGCCGCGCCGTACCTGGCAACGCCGTTGGCCAGTCGAGAGACGGTCGCCAGATCGGTCGACTCGGCGATCTGCAGCCCGCCGAATTCGTCGGCGTCGTGAATCGCCCACTCCTCGGCGCCGGGCACCGGCGAAGCGGCCAGCAGTTGGTCGATGTCGTCCTGCAGTTCACCCGCCGAGCGGGCGGCGTCCAGCCAAGCGCCGTGCAGTCGGCCGGCGTTGTAGTCGGCCAAACTGGCGACGTAGATCCGTGGTTGGAGCTTCGCCGGCTCCGCTTCGTGGTTCTTGTTAATTGGTTGTTCATGCATGATCACCTCCTTTA
>JADGPA010000176.1 GCA_017882685.1 Propionibacteriaceae bacterium
ATGGCCCGGTCGAGCTCGTCACCCGGCACATGCGTCCAGCCCACAGATGCCAGGGCCTCTACAAGCGGCGTCTGCACGCTCAAGATCTCGCCCATGCCGGCCACGTCATGCCCCTGTCAGCTCGTCGTAAGACTCAGGGATCTGGTGCTCACCGGAAAGTAGGGCATCGAGTAGGTTACATCGGAGGGTGCGCAGGTATCGCACTATCACCTGTTGCTGTCCTTGTGCCGCGGCGAGCGATCGAAACAGGGCGGCCCAGGCTGGTCGAACAGCGTCGGGTGGCCATGCGACTTCGAGTTGACCCCAGGAACTCTTGGAGAGCAGCGGCATGGTTGAGCTTCCTGCCGTGCGCTGGAGCATTGCTTGAAACGCTGGCGAAGATATCGCCGCGCCAAGCACCAGCGCGTCGGATGTCGCTAGGCCGAACACGGCGTTGATCTGCTGGTTGAACAATGCAGGACCTTGAACCACGCCCACCTTCCCGACCGTCGCCCCAATGCAGACCTGCAAGACGCCAGCGCCCTCCAACAGACGCGTCGAAGCGTCACAGGCTCGCTGGTCGACGAACCTTTCGACGGATTGGATGCAGGATCCCGTCCACGGAAGGTCACCCGGAGTCACGAAGGGGACCTCGGGGTGCTCCCAGAGGGACTCGACTTTGGTCGACGGCGTTGATCCTGTGACCAGTCTTCCGAGGCTGCTGAGCGAGACAGGTTCTCCGACCTGAGACATGACCGAGGTCAGTGCGTTTCGGGTCCTGTCCAGTTCGCCAATGAGCTTTTGCGCCGCCGCAATGGTGTCGTCCAGCGCCCCGATCAGGTCGATGATGCGCCGCTGCTCAAGAAGCGGCGGAAGGACAACCCTGGCATCAGCGAGAGCTTGCTGTGAAAGTGACACGTTCGCGGTCCCCTTCATGAGCGGGACGATCAGTTCATCGCGACCGTGGTCAAGCGTTAGCCAGAGGTACTTCATGTCGAAGTCTGAGCCAGGCCGGGCTTGGAGAGCGATGATGATGTTTGCTACGGCGAATCTGCCGCTGGCGTAGTGGACTCGTTTCAGGGATGCATGGCCGTGCCCGGTCGACGACACCATAGGGACGCACACAGCATGACCCTCGAACTGGTAGTCCTTCGACGTCAGCGGCTCAGCGGCAGTGACGATCAGCGGGTACTCACCTGGCACCCTTTTTTGAGTCGGTGTGGACCCTTTGGTCAGCGTGCAGATATCACCAAGCGCGACGTCGAACCAGCCCTCACGCATCAAACCCCGCCGCCTTCAGCTTCTCATCGAGCACCCGCTCAGCGGCGCGCAGGTCGTCGCGAGCGGCGTGGTAGGCCGCCAAGGCGGCTTCGACGTCGACTTCGGCGGCAGCCTCGGTTTCGATGTAGCGGCCCATGTTCAGGTCGAACCCGTTCGCTTCGATCTCAGTCATGTCGACCAGGCGTAGGTGTAGCCCGTCCTCGCCATCGAGGTCCTGGCCTTTGGCGTAAGCGGTGTGGATCGTCTCGATGTCGTCGGCGGACATCGTGTTCCGGTTCTTACCGGGGCTGAACCTCATTGAGGCGTCGACGAACAGAACCTTGCCCCGACGCCCGGGGGCCTTGGTTTTGCGCCAAATGAGCAGGCAGACCGGGATCGACGTCGAGAAGAAAAGGTTGTTGGGCAGCCCGATGACCGCTTCCAGCAGGTCTTTCTCTAGCAGGCATCGGCGGATCTCACCCTCCTTGCCGCCGCGGAAGAGCACGCCATGCGGCATGACCACCCCGACCCGGCCGGTGTCCTCCCTCATCGAGGCGACCATGTGCTGCACCCAGGCGTAGTCCCCGTTCCTCGTCGGCGGCACCGCGCAGATAACTCGGCCGTAGGGGTCTTTGGCCCACGCGGTCGCGCCCCAGTTCTGCAGCGAAAAGGGCGGATTAGCGATCACCACGTCGAACTTCGCCAGTTCTCCGCGGTCGAGGAAGCGCGGCTCTCGGAACGTGTCGCCGCGCCTGATTTCGAAGTCCTCCAGACCGTGCAGGTACAGGTTCATCTTGGAGATAGCGCTCGTGGTCAAGTTCACCTCCTGACCGTGCAACCTCAGCGTTCGCGGGTCGCCGCCAGATTCGCGCACGGCGTTGGCAGCCTCGACGAGCATCCCGCCAGAGCCACACGCCGGGTCCACGATGGTGTCGCCGGAGCGCGGGTCGAGGATTTTCACGAGCAGGTGCACCACCGGACGGGGTGTGAAGAACTCGCCGGCCTTCTTGCCGGACGCCTCGGCGAACTCCCGCAGTAGATACTCGTACGCGGCTCCCAGCATGTCGCCCTGCACGTGCTCCGGGTCGAGGGTGACGCCGTGGAACGCGTCCAGCAGTGCGACGAGTGCCGACTCCGGCAGGCGGTCTTTGTTGCCCCAGTTCACGTCACCGAACACGCCGGCAAGGTCCGGGTTTGCCTGCTCTATTCGCTGCAACGTCGCGTTCAGCTTCGAACCCACGTTGACGGCCGTGTTGTGCACGTCGGACCAGTGGCAGCCCCTCGGGAGGACAAACGGCTGGTAGTCGGCGTTCTCGATTTCGTCGGTGAGCTCGTCGTCCCAGCCCGCCAGTGCCTGCGCGTGCTGGTAGTCCCAGTTGTCGCTGACCCACTTGAAGAACATGACTGGGAAGACGTACGCCTTGAAGTCACCAGGGTCGACCGGACCACGCAGCGCGTTAGCCGCCGCCCACAGCAGCCTCTGCAATCGCCCCTGCGTCATTTGCTTGCCGAGGTCAGGGCTGAGGGTCACGCGTTCTCCTTGCCGGGATGTTGCTTATCGCTTCTCACTGTGCCAGCCGTGACTAACGCTGACAGACGGCTGACCACGGCTCCCGCCTCACTGCAGATCCAGCCCTTGTGCACGCTGATCGCTGCGACATCAGCCAGGCGCATCGGGACCTCTCTGCGCACAGCAGCCGGGTGAGGCGGGTGTAGTCGAGGTCGGTGGGCGACTGGTGGGCGACGTAACGCCGCCTGGGCCTGCGCCGGCCGGACACGGGTGCTCGGAAGGACGCCCCGGCCACGCTCGCCACACACAACAACCTGGCCTTCTGGCCGAGGGAGTCGGGCCGGGTGCTAGGGCGAGCGGCGTTGATGTGACGTTGGGAATCGCGTATGTCCCTCCTAAGTCATTCGGCCCTATACCTGGGGGTCGCCACACCAGCTGTGGCCGGCGGGCCGACCCCTCGCCGGGCAGCGGGGTTAAGCCCGGGTAGAGCTTCGCGGTCAGGGTCGGGTTCGCCAGCGTGATTGACGACCGGCCGGTCTTCGGCGGCAGCCAGCCGGGACACCCGGTCCCGCAGTGGGGCGCCGCAGCCGTGCCCGCGCGGCCAGGCGGTGTAGTTGGCGGCGTACCAAGCCGGCCGGCCGTCGAACTGGTAGGGCCGCAGCGTCAGCGACGCGACGTAGGCCGGCGTGACGTCGGCCAGCAGCCGACGTCGAGGCGAGGCGCGCGCCACCACCAGGATCACCGCCTCGGCGACGACGGCCAGCACGGCGAGGGCGGCCAGGAAGCCCGCGGCCGCCGTCAGCCCGACTCCCGGCCCGGCCCAGAACGTGGCGCCGCCGCCCACCAGCACCGTCTCCAGCGCCACCAGCGGCGGCCCGCAGCGTCCCTGCACCGAGGCCGGCAGCGCCGAGATCGTGCTGACCAGGCCAGCAACACCGATCCGCGGCAGGTCCCGCCAGCGGGGCTGGCCACCCAGTTCCTCCGGCGTGAGCTCTCGGCCGCCCTCCACCCCGGCGACCGTAGTGAGCACCGCCGACCGCGCGGTCCCGCCGCGGCGAGTTGGGGACATCCGCCGGGCCGTCGGCCCGGCGCTGCCGCGCGGTGGCTGAGGTGGGGGCCGGGGTTCGCCGAGCCTGACGGGCCGGGGACCCCGAGCCGTCAAGGGCGCCTACGGCGTCGCTGCACGATGGCCTGCGGCCACCCTGGACGGCCCACCCTCGTCCCGTCCCAGGCCCTGCCAACCCCGGCGGAGGAGCCGCCGGGGAACCCAAGGGAGGGATGCCGTCAGCCGAACACCGACTCGGAAGCTGCGAGGTCATCGCGTCGG
>JADGPA010000177.1 GCA_017882685.1 Propionibacteriaceae bacterium
TCGACCCGAGCAACGAGAGCCACGCGTAACGGCGCAGCGGGGAAGGATTCGCTTTTCTCGGAGTGACTGCGGTATTCACGAGGCGGAGTCTACCCAGCGTTATCCGTACTTCGGTGAATGGTGGGCGGCGTGGCGTCCTCGTTCGGGGGACCAGGAATCCGGCAGGAACGTTCAAGGAAGGCGCCCGCTGTGGCAAGAGCGATGCTCGCAACCACCGCCACGCCCGAACTGATCACCCGTTCGCGCGGCAGCGCAGCGTCCTGCCTGCTCCAGGAATAGGCGGCGATCGCGATGTAGGCGCCGGCCAGCCCTGCCCCCGTGAGCAGCGCGGCCTTCCCCAGGACCAGCAATGCGACGGCCCGGCGCGGGGCGATGAGTTCGCGGCGCACCTGGATGGCGCGGTGGGTGACCGCGGCCTGGCCCCCGACGAGGGCTGCGAGGACGGCGATCAGAAGAGTGACGGCGATGGGCAGCTGCGGCAGGGGTGCGCCGAACGCGTCCAGCGCGGTGAACAGCGACCAGCCCAGACCTGCGCCGGCGACCAGCGCGACACCGATGGCCTGCCAGCCTGTGGGAGCGACGCTGCCCGTCGGCGGAGCTGCTGCCATCACTCCACCCGGAGGTCGTCGCGCCGCTTCACCCCGGTATCGTCCAGCCCGGAGAGAAGGTCGGCCACGCGGCCGTGCCCCACGATGGTCGCGTCCGGGTCGAGCTCGTACCAGGGCACGAGGACGAAAGCACGCTCGTGGGCGCGCGGGTGCGGCAAAGTCAGCACATCGGTGGCGATCTGCCGGTCACCGACAGCGATGAGGTCGACATCCACGGTGCGCGGTCCGCCGGGCACCGCCCGGACGCGCGCGTACGCGTCCTCGATGGCGAGGGCGCGCTCGAGCATGACCAAGGACGGCAAGGTCGACTCGGTGAGCACGAGGATGTTCAGGAAGTCCGGCTGGTCGGCGAGGCCGACCGGCGTGGTCTCGTAGACCGAGGAGATGTCGGTGACCTTCAGCCCTGGTGTCGCACGCAGGGCGTTGGTCGCGCCCTGCAGGTAGTCGAAACGCTCACCGAGGTTGGAGCCGAGGGAGAACACCGCTACCCGCAGTGGTGCCATGCCCGAGAGCGTGTCCACGTCCACGTAGGTGCCGGTCATGAAGGGTTCCTCCTGGTGATGGTGACCGAGACGTCGGCGAACGGCACGGCGAGGGGGGCCTGCGGCTTGTGTACTGTCACCTCGACCTCTGCGATCCGCTGGTTGGCAAGGACGGTTCCGCTGACACGCTCGGCCAGGGTTTCGATCAGGTCGACCGAGCCGGTGCGAGCCACCCGGGAGATGCTCTTGGCGAGGTCGGAGTAGTCCACCGTCGTCGCCAGGTCGTCCTCATCGGGACGGGGGCGAAGGCTGCAGGTGACGTCGATGATGAAGAGTTGCGGCGTGACCTTTTCCTCTTCGTAGACGCCGTGCCGCGCGGTCACCTGGATACCGGTCAACCGGATCCGGTCGGGAACCTCCATCAGCCACCTCCTCGTCTTCTCGACCCTACCGGTCGGCCGGGCCGGCCCACGTCGCCTGAGTCGACATCCGGGCAGCAACGGCTATCGCATCCAGTTGCGGGCGGACGGTGTGGGTGCGCACCCCCCAGACGCCGGACGCGGCCAGCAGGGCTGTGATCGCCATGCCGGCGTCATCCCGTTCGCGCACCGGGCGCGGCCCGTCGGGACCGGCAAGCAGCTCGCCGAGGAATCGCTTGCGCGAGGCGCCCACCAGCAGGGGTCTGCCGAGCGCGGCGAGCCGTTCGAGCCCGCGTAGCAGCGCCCAGTTGTGTTCTGCGTTCTTTGCGAACCCCAGCCCGGGGTCCAGGATCACCCGGTTCGCGTCGACCCCGGCATCGACGGCTGCGGAGAGCCGTGCGGCGAGCTCTGTCGTGACTTCCGCGACCACGTCCTGGTATGCGGCCAGGTCGGCCATATGGTCGGAGTGCCCGCGCCAGTGCATCGCGACGTAGTCGACGCCAAGGTCGGCAACTGCCGGCAGCATGCCGGGGTCGGCGAGCCCGCCGGAGACGTCGTTCACCAGCACTGCTCCTGCGGCGACGGCCGCAACAGCCACCTCTGCGCGCATGGTGTCGACGGAGATCGACATGCCGGCCGCAGAAAGGCGTCGGATCACCGGCACCACCCGGGCCAGCTCGGTGTCGACCGATGCCCGCTGCGCGCCGGGACGGGTGGACTCCCCACCGACGTCCACCAGGTCGGCACCCTCGCCGAACAGGGCAAGGCCATGCGCGACAGCGACGTCGACGTCGAGGAACTCGCCGCCGTCGCTGAAGGAATCGGGCGTGACGTTGAGGATGCCCATCACCACGGTGCGTCCTGGCGTGGGCAGTCTGGTCACGCCAACGAGCCTATCGACACCCCTCCCCCTCCCCGCGTTCGCCGCCGATCACGGGGGTCAGGCGGAGGCGTCCAGTCGCGCGAGCTGTTCCGGTGACAACAGGAGGGCCGCACCGTCGATGGCCTCGTCCAGCTGGTAGAGCAAGCTGGCGCCGAGGATCGGACGGATGCCCTTGGCCACCGGCCAGCACCACCTGTCCGCGGGTGGCGCCGGCCTGCGCGGCCACTTCGGGTGAGCGCGGCCAGCCGCCGGTCGTTGCCGACGTGCTCGTAGACCTCCGCATCGGCTTGTCCGGGTTGTCGTAGCATCCCGACATCGCCGGGCTGTGGCGGTTATGCCGCCTGCAAACGGCCCCGAATTGGTGCTGACCCGCCGCGTGGTGGTTACAGCGCCCGGATCTTCCGGGATAACCACAACCGTCAGGGTCAGCCCTGCTCGACTGGCTCTCCCCTAGCCTGATAACCACCGCGGGGCGGGTCGCTCACTGCTGCAGCTTCCTCGCCACCCTCTCGACCACTCGCTGGGGGTCAGTCATGATCTCCTTCGCCAACCAGCGGACGATCCGGTAGCCGAGGTCCCGCAGCACCTGCTCCCTTTCCTTCTCACGGACGTACCCAGTGGCGTCGGAATACTTGACCGCGCCGTCGCACTCCCCCGCGAGCCGAGCCTCGGGCCAGAGGCAGTCGGGATACAGGGTGCCGAAGGGGGTCTCGACAGCCGGCTGGAACAGCGGCATCGGCAAGCCTGAAAGCGCGAACCATCCGGCAGACAGTGACTCCGCCGGTGATTCCCGGCCCGGGTCGCAAAGATTGATCGCCGGGATCAGTAAAGCAATCCGTCGGACGCCCGCCGCGTCGAGCAGCATGTCGCGGCTGGCCTTCACCAGCCGTGGGTTCGCGAAGTCCCTTCGCCGGGCACCGACAACCAGCGCCTGGCACAGCATGCGGGCGGCCGCGTCGAAGAGGACCAACGCCTCCGGCAGGGGTTGCCCTGCCGCCAGGTCGACTGCGGTCCTGGGAATCGTGGTGAGGTGATAACCACGCGAGTCCCTCGTCACGTGCGAGGCGGGCAGCGGCAAGAGGTGCTGCACGATCAGCCCACTCCGCGACTTGTGCCCAGTCCCGGAGGGAACCGTCACAGTGACAGGACTGTCCGACCAGGCGCCGAACCCGGGATGCGGCAGGCCCCAGACGAGAGCCGCGGTCTGATGGCTGAGCACCGCAACTGGGTTCACTGCCTGCTCCGCGTAAGCCCGAATCAGGTGCTGACCCGAGCGCTCCTCGGGCCAGCCGTCAGAACCGATGTACACCCCGCTGCGGACTCGGACCAGTCGCCCGGCGTCGAGTTGGGTGCGCAGCATGGCCGAGGTTGCGCCCTGCGCAATGAGGCTCGCGCGCGTGGCCGGCTGATCCGGCAGGATCCAGGGCCTCGGTGTGCGCACAGAGCAATGCTGCCGCGGGCCGGTATGCAGCTCCAGAGGCCAGGTGCAATCTGTGGACAGCCCGGCATCCCGTGGCCCGGCCTGTGGACGGAGGAGACAGCCTCAGCCGATGATCAGGCTCATCGCTTCTGCCCGGGTGGCCGGGTTGTTCATCACGCCACGGACTGCCGACGTGACGGTCTTGGCTCCGGGCTTGCGGACGCCGCGCATGGTCATGCACAGGTGCTCACACTCGATCACGACCATCACGCCCTGCGGGTGCAGGTGCTCGACGAGGGCATCGGCCACCTGGGTGGTGAGCCGCTCCTGCACCTGGGGGCGCTTTGCGAAAGCGTCAACCAGCCGGGCCAGCTTGGACAGGCCGGTGATCCGCCCCTTCGCCGGGATGTAGGCGACGTGCGCCACACCGGTGAACGGCAGCAGGTGGTGTTCGCAGGTGCTCCACACCTCGATGTCGCGCACCAGGACCATCTCGTCGTGGTCGATCTCGAACGTCTTGGCCAGCACTTCTGCCGGATCGATCTCGAGCCCGGTGAACATCTCCTGGTAGGCGCGGGCGACCCGTTCGGGCGTTTCTTTCAGGCCGTCCCGGTCCGGGTCCTCGCCGAGGGCGATCAGGATCTCGCGGACGGCTGCAGCCGCCCGCGGGATGTCGACGGCCATGTCAGGCCCCCGGGTTTCCGGGGTCGCCAGGATTCTGCCCCGGCTGGGCCGGCGGCTGCGCGGGCGGCACGAAGTGCGGACCGTAGGGGGGCTGCTGCGGCGGGTAGCCCTGCTGCGGGTACGGCTGCCCGTTGTACGGGGGCTGGCCGTTGTACGGCGGCTGGCCGTTGTACGGCTGGTCGGGGTAGCCCTGGTTGTAGGGCGGCTGGGCACCGAAGGGCGGGAAGCCCTGCCCGTAGGGCGGCACCTGTTCAGGTCCACCCGCCAGCGCCGGCACGGGAGCCTCCGACGGGAGCGCGCGCTCCGGCGGGTCAACCGGCGGCCGGTCGCTGGGCTTGCGGTTGTCCGAGCCGGTCCAGGCCGGACGCTTCGGCCAGCGCTGCAGCGGCTCGAAGATGCGGGCCACCTGCTCCTTGTCCAGGGTCTCCTTCTCGAACAGCTGACGCACCAGCTCGTCGAGCACGTCCCGGTTCTTCTCCAGGACGTCGAACGCCTCCTGGTGTGCGGTGGCAAGCAGCTGGGACACCTCGGCGTCCACCATCGCTGCGACCGCCTCCGAATACGTGCGGGCCTGGTTGCCGCCGTAGCTCATGCCGACGAACGGCTCATGGTCGCCGGAGCCCAGCTGCACGGCCCCGATGAGCTCACTCATGCCGAACTCGGTGACCATGGCACGCGCCAGCTTGGTGGCCTTCTCGATGTCGTTGCCTGCACCGGTTGTCGGATCGTGGAAGACCATCTCCTCCGCTGCCCGGCCGCCCATCATGTAGGCCAGCTGGTCGAGCAGTTCACCACGGGTCTGGGAGTACTTGTCGTCGTCCGGCATCACCATCGTGTAGCCAAGGGCCCGGCCGCGCGGCAGGATCGTCACCTTCTGTACCGGGTCAGTGCCGGGCATCGCTGCGGCGACGAGCGCGTGGCCGCCCTCGTGGTAGGCGGTGATCAGGAGCTCGCGCTCGTTCATCACGCGGCTGCGCTTCTGCGGGCCGCCGATGACGCGGTCGATCGCCTCCTCGAGCTGCGGCTTGCCGATGAAGCGCAGGTTCATGCGCGCGGTCAGCAGCGCCGCCTCGTTCAGCACGTTGGCCAGGTCGGCACCGGTGAAACCGGGCGTCCGCTTGGCGACGGTGCCCAGGTCGACGTCGGGGGCGATCGGCTTGTTCGCGCCGTGGACGCGGAGGATCTGCAGCCGGCCCTTCATGTCGGGGGCCTCGACCGGGATCTGGCGGTCGAACCGGCCCGGACGGAGAAGCGCCGGGTCGAGCACGTCGGGACGGTTGGTTGCTGCGATCAGCACACCGCCGTCGCGCACGTCGCAGCCGTCCATCTCGACCA
>JADGPA010000178.1 GCA_017882685.1 Propionibacteriaceae bacterium
AGGTTCGTGGCTACCAGCCCGGCCGGTTCTCCTTCAACATCAAGGGTGGGCGCTGTGAGAACTGCGCGGGCGACGGCACCATCAAGATCGAGATGAACTTCCTGCCCGACGTCTACGTCCCCTGCGAGGTCTGCCACGGCGCCCGGTACAACCGGGAGACGCTCGAGGTGCACTACAAGGCCAAGACGATCGCCGAGGTGCTGAACATGCCGATCGAGGAGGCCGCTGAGTTCTTCGCAGCGATCCCCTCGATCGCGCGGCACATGCGGACGCTCGTCGAGGTTGGCCTCGGCTACGTGCGGCTGGGGCAGCCGGCGACCACCCTGTCGGGTGGCGAGGCCCAGCGGGTGAAGCTGGCCTCGGAACTGCAGAAGCGGTCCACCGGGCGCACCATCTACGTGCTGGACGAGCCCACCACCGGGCTGCACTTCGAGGACATCCGCAAGCTGCTCGGGGTGTTGCAGTCCCTGGTGGAGAAGGGCAACACCGTGATCGTGATCGAACACAACCTCGACGTGATCAAGGCGTCGGACTGGGTGATCGACCTCGGTCCCGAGGGTGGGTCACGCGGCGGGCTGGTGATCGCGGAGGGCACGCCTGAGGCGGTCGCGGACAATGCCGCCTCCTACACCGGGGCCTTCCTCAAGCCGATCCTCGCGGGCCGCCGGGTGCCGGTGGCAGGCGAGGAGCCGACCCTTCTGGCCGAGGTGGGCTGAGCTTCCGCTCAGCTGATCGTGAGGGTGTCTCCCTCGACCTTCACGGTTGCCTTGGTGAGGGCCTTCTGTGCCGGTCCGGTGAGCACTGAGCCGTCGGCGAGGGAGTAGGTGCTGCCGTGCCGTCCGCAGACGATGGCTGCGTCGGTCACCTGCTGCACCGGCAGGTTCTGGTGGGTACAGAGGTAGCCGAAGGCCTCGTAGGTACCCGCCTTCGGCTGCGTGACGACGAACTGGCCGACGATCTTGCCGCTGCCCACGGGAACCTCGGACGCCTTGATGGTGGTGGCGCCGGAAGCCGCCGTGGAGGCTGAGCCGGGAGCGGCTGCGCACCCGCCGAGACAGAGCGTGACCGCGGCAAGGCCGGCCGAGTTGAGCACGACGCGGCGGGACGGAACGGGATGAGCAGTCATCGGGCCTCCATGGTTGGTGCTCGAATGGTAGAACCATCAATCAGTCCGCGGCTGTGTTTGCGCTGTGAATCCGGGCAGGTGACACGGCCACTGCCGCCGGGTCCGCCTGCGGGGCTAACATGCCGCCACAGGTCCGAGCAGGGGGAGTGATGGCCGAGGAGCAGCAGCCACCGGCACCGCCGGCGTCCGAACCTCCGGCCCTGGAGCGCAAGGACTGGCTTGGCGCAGGCGGCTCGGTGCTGGCGATCGCGCTTTCGGTGCTCGGCATGAACAAGGAACCCGTTTTCCGCGGGTGGGCGGTTGCGCTGATGCTGCTCGCCGCGGCAACCGGGATCGCGGCGATCGTGGTCAGCAGGTACCGCCGGGTGACCACGTCCGCTGCCATTGTGCTGGTGGTGGCCTCAATGGCGATCCTCACCCTCGCCCCCGAGCCGGTGCCGCCGCAGCCTGCACCCACGCCGACGCCCGGGCCGCAACTTACCCTCAGCCAGGTGGGAGTTGTCGCACCCGACGGCACGGGCTCGCTGGCGACCCTCGATGTGACCGTCCGCAACGACGGTGACCGGGTCGCCGTGCTCACCGGAGTCGACCTCACCATCGACGACTTCGGGTTCCTGCCAGCCTGCATCTTCGGCAGCAGTCTCGAGGTCAGCGGCACCTACCAGGCGAGCCTCCCGGACAATCCGTTGCCCGGGACGGTGGTGCGGGTGACACTGCACCAGCAGGTCGAGGCGGGCGGCGTCGACCGGTTCACGATCGCATTGAGGGCACCTTCCGGCCACGCCGGCACCCAGTCCGGCTCCATCGGCTCGTTCGTCTACCTGCTGCGGTTGTCTGTGGTCCAGGACGCTGCCGGTCCGGCGGTCGCGGCCGGCCAGGTGCTGGTGGACGCAGGAAGCGCCCTTGACGCCCATGGCACGTTCTACTTCGCGGCCGACCGGGATGCGACTGCCGCCGATGTCGGCACCGGCGGCGTGTGCGGCGGCGAGGCGGAGTGCGTCCGGCAGCAGGTCACGTGCTGGAACGCCAACCGCTCCACCCTGCTGCCCCTGCTGGCCGTTCCTGACACACGGTCGGACGGCGGGGACGCGGCCGCGTCTGCACTCGGACGGTGACGGGAACGCTTCGGGGAGGGGGAACCGGCGGGCACCGTCGGCAGCGATGCCTATGCTGGCTCGGGTGAGGAGAGGACGCGGCCATGGCTGACCCGGCGAGCTATCGGCCAGCCACGGGCACCATCCCGACGGGCCCCGGCGTCTACCGGTTCAGCGACCGCGAGGGCGGTGTGATCTACGTCGGCAAGGCGATCAACCTGCGTCAGCGGCTCAACTCCTACTTCGCCGACCCGGCAGCCCTGCACTTCCGCACCCAGACGATGGTGCGCACCGCAGCCAAGGTGGAGTGGACCCTCGTCCGCAACGAGCTGGAGGCCCTCCAGCTCGAGTACACCTGGATCAAGCAGTACGACCCGCGCTTCAACGTCAAGTACCGCGACGACAAGTCCTACCCATGGGTGGCGATCACATGGGAGGAGGAGTTCCCGCGCGTCTTCGTCGGTCGCGGCAGCAAGCGCAGGGGCAACCGCTACTTCGGCCCCTACGCCCAAGCTTGGGCAATCCGCGACACGATCGACTCGTTGCTGCGCGTGTTCCCGATGCGCTCCTGCACCAAGGGTGTCTTCAACAGCGCTCGCGCCTCCGGCCGCCCCTGCCTGATGGGCTACATCGGCAAGTGCTCAGCACCCTGCGTCGGCCGGATCGACCCTGGGCCCCACCGTGAGCTGGTTCAGGACGTGTGCGACTTCCTTGCCGGGCGCACCGGCGCCCTCGTCCGCCGCCTCGAGAGCCAGATGTCGCAGGCCTCCACCAACCAGGAGTACGAACGGGCAGCCGTGGTGCGCGACCAGCTGTCGGCCCTGCGCCAGGCGACGGAGCGCAACGCCATCGTGCTGGGCGACGGCACCGACGCCGACGTGGTCGCGCTGGCGGAGGACCCGCTGGAGGTCGCTGTCCAGGTCTTCCACGTGCGCAACGGACGGATCCGCGGTGAGCGGGGCTGGGTGGCCGAACGCAGCGACGATGGCGACACCGGCCAGCTGCTGGAGCAGTTCCTGCTGCAGCTCTATGCGGAGGACGAACAGGCAATCCCGCCAGAGGTTCTGCTGCCGGCGCTCCCGGCCACGGCCGAACTGCTCGGGCAGTTGCTCACCGAGCGGCGTGGTTCCCGGGTCCGGTTGCGGGTGCCCCAGCGCGGCGATAAGGCCTCGCTGCTGCAAACCGCCGCCCGGAACGCCGCCGACTCCCTTGCCATGCACAAGGTGCGGCGGGCCAGCGACCTCTCCACCCGCAACCTCGCCCTTGAGGAACTGCAGCAGGCGCTCGACTTGCCCACGGCCCCATTGCGGATTGAGTGCTACGACATCTCCCACACCATGGGCACGGAGGTGGTGGCCTCGATGGTGGTGTTCGAGGACGGCTTGCCGCGCAAGAGCGAGTACCGCCGGTTCATCATCAGGACCATCGAGGGTAGCAACGACGTCGGGGCCATGCGTGAGGTGATCACCCGGCGCTTCACCCGCCTCCTGGAGGAGCGGCTGCAGGCCGAGTCCGCGGGGGAGGGACCCCTGCTGGTCGACCCGACCACCGGCGTGCCGCGCAAGTTCGCGTACACCCCCTCGCTGGTCGTCGTGGACGGCGGCGCCCCCCAGGTCGCGGCCGCGGAGCTTGCGCTCGCCGACCTGGGAGTTGTGGACATCGCCCTGTGCGGCCTTGCGAAGCGCCTGGAGGAGGTGTGGCTGCCGGGAGAGGAGTTCCCGCTGATCCTGCCGCGTACCAGCGAGGGCCTCTACCTGCTGCAGCGGGTGCGGGACGAGGCCCACCGGTTCGCGATCACCCATCACCGCAGTCGGCGCAGCGCTTCCATGGTCGAGTCGCTGCTCGACGATGTGCCCGGTCTGGGCGAGATCCGCCGCAAGGCGCTGCTGAAGTACTTCGGCTCGCTGCGCAAGCTGCGGGCGGCCACCGTCGAGCAGATCGCGGAGGTTCCCGGTATCGGTCCACGCACTGCGCTTGCGGTCAAGGAAGCACTCGCCGGGCAGGAGGCGCCGGTATCGGTCAACCTGACCACCGGCGAGGTTCTCGAGGACTGAGCCGCCGGAGGGCGAATAATGGGGCCCATGAGCGACAAGCCTGTGCCGGTCCGGCTCCTGGTCATCACCGGGTTGTCCGGCGCGGGCCGACGGACAGCCGGCCACACGCTGGAGGACCTCGGCTGGTTCGTGGTCGACAATCTGCCGCCGAGCCTGCTGCCAGAGCTGATCGAGACCAGCCGGCAGCGGCAATTCAACCGGGTGGCGGTCGTGCTGGACGTCCGGACGCGCTCCGAGTTCGCGCAGATCCCCACGGCGTTCGCCGACCTCGGCCAGGCCGGCGTGGTGCCGCAGATCCTGTTCCTTGACGCCAGTGACGAGGCGATCGTGCGCCGGCAGGAGTCGGTGCGCCGTCCGCTGCCGCTGCAGGGCTCCGGCGGCCTGCTGGACGGCATCCAGAAGGAACGCCAGATGCTGGCCGGCATCCGCGCCAGCGCCGACCTAGTGATCGACACCTCGTCCATCAACGTGCACGAGCTGGCCGCTCGCGTGACGCAGACCTACGGCGGTGGCGACGACCTCGTACTCCAGCTCACCCTGATGTCGTTCGGCTTCAAGAACGGCATCCCGATGGACGCAGACATGGTGTTCGACATGCGCTTCCTGCCCAACCCGCACTGGGTACCGGCGCTGCGCCCGCAGAGTGGCCTGGCCCAGCCGGTCGCTGCCTACGTGCTCGGCCAGGCCGACGCCGAGCCGTTCCTTCAGCACGCGCTCTCGCTGGTGGAACTGATCACGCCCGGCTACATCCGTGAGGGCAAGCGCAACGCAACGATCGCGATCGGCTGCACAGGCGGCAAGCACCGTTCCACAGCGATCGTCGAGGAGCTGGCCCGGCGCCTGCGGGAGCGCGGAGTGACCACGGACGTTGTGCATCGGGATCTGGGGAAGGAGTGAGCGCTTTCGCCCAGCCGCCGTCCGTCGTTGCGTTCGGCGGCGGACACGGCCTAGCGGCCAGCCTCAGCGCGCTGCGCCAACTCACGCACCGGCTCACCGCCGTGGTGACCGTCGCCGACGACGGCGGTTCCTCGGGCCGCCTCCGCGCCGAGTTCCCGATCCTGCCGCCCGGCGACCTCCGGATGGCGCTGGCGGCACTCTGCGGCGATGACCAGGTGGGACGGGCGTGGGCGGAGGTGATGCAGTCCCGGTTCCCCGGCGACGGCCCGCTTGGCGGCCACAGCATCGGCAACCTGCTGATCGCAGGGCTGTGGCAGCAGTTGTCCGATCCGGTGGCCGGGCTGGACATGGTGGGCGCAATGCTGCACGTGGAGGGCCGCGTCCTGCCGATGGCGGCGGTTCCCCTGGTGATCGAGGCAGACCTGATCGGGGGCGACCCGGGCTCACCCGACGAGGTCCGGACGGTCGTCGGCCAGGAGGCCGTCGCGCTCACCAGCGGCGATATCAGGGACATCCGGCTCGACCCCGCCGACCCGCCGGCCGTGCCTGCGGCCCTGCAGGCCGTCCGGGACGCCGATTACCTGGTTCTCGGGCCGGGATCCTGGTACTCCTCGGTGATCCCGCACCTGCTGGTGCCCGAACTGGCGCGGGCCATCTGCGCAGCGCGCGGCAAGCGCATCCTCACCCTCAACCTCGCCCCGACAGCGGACGAGACCCCCGCCTATACTGCTGCCCGCCACCTCGAGGTGATCGCACAGCACGCCCCCGCCCTCCGGCTGGACGCTGTTGTCGCCGATCCGTCCTTCGCCGCCGGCGACCAGCATCTGGCCGCATATGTGGCCTCACTGGGGGCGAAGCTCATCGTCGCCCCCGTCCGCATGCGGGACGGGACGCCCCGGCACGACCCCCACCTGCTGGCGTCGGTGTATGCCGGGATCATGGGTCTGTAGTCTTACCCCACCCGCGCGCCCGCAGTTCCGAAAGGCAGTACCGCAGAAGATGGCAATGACCCAGCAGGTGAAGTCCGAGCTGGCCACCCTGGAGGTGGCGAAGCCTGAGCTCCGCAAGGCCGAGGTGGCCGCCCTGCTCCGGTTCGCCAACGGGCTGCATATCGCCGGCGGTCGCATCGTCGTCGAGGCAGAACTCGACACCGGCGCAGCCGCCCGCAGGCTGCGGACGGCGATCGCCGAGCTGTTCGGGTTCACGTGCGAGTTCGTCGTGATCACTGGCAGCGGTCTGCGCAGGGGCACCCGATACGTCGTCCGCCTCATCCGCGACGGGGAGTCGCTGGCCCGCCAGACCGGCCTGATCGACCCGCGCGGTCGCCCCGTCCGCGGCCTGCCGATCCAGGTGGTCAGCGGTGGGGTCGACGTCTCTGTCGCGGCGTGGCGTGGCGCCTTCCTCGCACACGGCTCGCTCACCGAGCCCGGACGGTCGATGGCCCTCGAGGTCACCTGCCCTGGCTCCGAAGCGGCGCTCGCCCTGGTCGGTGCAGCCCGTCGCTTGGGCATTTCGGCGAAGGCCCGCGAGGTGCGCGGTATCGACAGGGTCGTGATCCGCGACGGCGACGCCATCTCGGCGATGCTCACCCGGCTCGGCGCCCACGAGACCGTCCTTGCCTGGGAAGACCGCAGGATGCGCCGCGAGGTGCGCGCTTCCGCCAATCGTCTGGCCAACTTCGACGACGCCAACCTGCGCCGCTCTGCGCGGGCAGCCGTCGCAGCGGGGGCACGGGTCAGGCGGGCACTCGAGATCCTCGGCGAGGACATCCCCGACCACCTGTTGGAGGCCGGAAGGCTGCGCCTTGAGCACAAGCAGGCGAGTCTTGAGGAGCTTGGTCAGCTGCACCTGCCGCCGCTGACGAAGGATGCCGTCGCCGGCCGGATCCGCCGGCTGCTGGCCACGGCCGACAAGCGCGCCTCCGAGCTCGGGATCCCCAATACTGAGGCCGGCCTGAGCCCCGAGATGCTCGACGATCGTGATTGATCTGCACGATCGTCCGCATCCGGATGCCCGGCTCACCGCCCGCATCCTGAACCGCTAGGGTGGTCTTGAACACACGGCTGGGCTGAATCCCGCCGCGGTACACCGTTTGGAAAAAGGAGACCCTCACACATGACCGTCAAGGTTGGCATCAACGGCTTCGGCAGGATCGGCCGTAACTACTTCCGCGCTCTGGTGGCTTCGGGCGCCGATCTCGACGTGGTCGCGGTCAACGACCTCACCGACAACAAGAGCCTCGCGCAGCTGCTGAAGTTCGACTCGATCCTGGGTCGTTTCCCCGGCACCGTGACCTCAGATGAGACCGCCCTCTACGTCAATGGCAAGGAGATCAAGGCGTTCGCTGAGCGCGACCCCGCCAACCTGCCGTGGGGCGAGCTGGGCGTCGACATCGTGATCGAGTCCACCGGCTTCTTCACCGACGCTGTCAAGGCCAAGGCCCACATCGACGCCGGCGCCAAGAAGGTCCTGATCTCCGCCCCGGCGAAGAACGAGGACATCACCATCGTCATGGGCGTCAACGACGGCCTGTACGACCCGGAGAAGCACCACATCATCTCCAACGCCTCCTGCACCACGAACTGCCTGGCCCCCCTGGCCAAGGCGCTGAATGACGGCATCGGCATCGTCAAGGGCCTGATGACCACCATCCACGCCTACACCCAGGACCAGAACCTGCAGGACGCGCCGCACTCCGACCCGCGTCGCGCCCGCGCCGCCGCCCTGAACATCGTCCCGACCACCACCGGCGCGGCCAAGGCCGTCGCACTGGTGCTTCCGGAGCTCAAGGGCAAGCTCGACGGCTACGCGCTGCGCGTCCCGGTGCCCACGGGCTCCGTGACCGACCTCACCTTCGAGGCTTCCCGCGATACCACCGTCGATGAGATCAATGCGATCGTCAAGGCTGCAGCAGAGGGCCCGCTGAAGGGGATCCTCGAGTACAGCACCGACCCGATCGTGAGCAAGGACATCGAGGGCTACCCGCTGTCCAGCATCTTCGATGCGCCGCTGACCAAGGTCCTCGGCAACCAGGTGAAGGTCGTTGCGTGGTACGACAACGAGTGGGGCTACTCCAACCGGCTGGTCGACCTGACCGCGCTGGTCGGCTCCAAGCTCTGATCTGATCAACACTCCGCATTTGGGCCGGCTCGCGTCTTATGGCGCGGGTCGGCCCGTTGCACGAACGCACCCAGCAAAGAAGAAAGGCAAGACGTGAAGTCCGTATCCGACCTTGGTAACCTCCAGGGCTTGCGGGTTCTGATCCGCTGCGATTTCAATGTGCCGCTGGATGGCACCACCATCACCGACGATGGCCGCATCCGCGCGGCACTGCCGACCCTCACCCAACTCAAGGACGCCGGCGCCAAGGTGGTCGTGATGGCCCACCTCGGACGCCCCAAGGGCACCGTGAAGCCGGAGTTCTCCCTTGCGCCCGTCGCCGCCCGCCTTGGCGAGCTGCTCGGCACCGAGATCAAGCTTGCCGGTGACGTCGTCGGCGCAAGCGCCACCGCAACGGTTGCTGGCCTGCTCGAAGGCGAGATCGCCCTGCTGGAGAACGTGCGCTACGAGCCCGCCGAGGAGTCCAAGGTGGACGCAGAGCGCGAGGAGCTGGCCGCGAAGTATGCGGCCCTCGGGGACGTGTTCGTCTCCGACGGCTTCGGCGTCGTGCACCGCAAGCAGGCGTCCGTCTACGACGTGGCCAAGCTGTTGCCGAGCGCTGCCGGATCGCTGGTCGCGAAGGAGGTCAACGTCCTGAAGAAGCTCACCGAGCACGCCGTCAGCCCCTACGTCGTCGTCCTCGGTGGTGCGAAGGTGGCCGACAAGCTGGCCGTCATCGACAACCTGCTGAAGGTCGCAGACACCCTGATCATCGGCGGTGGAATGGCGTACACGTTCCTCAAGGGCAAGGGCTACGAGATCGGCGCGTCCATGCTGGACGCGGGGAAGATCGACGCCTGCGCCGGGTACCTGGAGCAGGCGACCGCCGCCGGCAAGCAGATCCTGCTGCCGGTGGATGTCCGGGTCGTCGAGGACTTCAACATCGGTGCCCGTACCGCGACCGAGGTGACTATCGTGGACGCCGACGCCATCCCTGCCGACCAGCAGGGCGTCGATATCGGCCCCAAGTCCGAGGCGCTGTTCGCGGACGCCATCCTGGGTGCTGCGACGATCTTCTGGAACGGCCCTATGGGCGTCGCCGAGATCCCGAGCCTCGCAGAGGGCACCGATGCGGTCGCCAGGGCGCTCGCTGCCTCCGACGGCTTCTCCGTGGTCGGCGGCGGCGACTCCGCAGCTGCCGTCCGCAACCTCGGCTTTGCCGATGAGGCGTTCGGTCACATCTCGACCGGCGGCGGCGCATCGCTGGAATACCTGGAGGGCAAAGTGCTCCCGGGTCTGGCTGTCCTTGAAGGAGAGAACTGATGTCACGCAAGCCACTGATGGCTGGCAACTGGAAGATGAACCTCAACCACATCGAGGCCACCGGCCTGGTGCAGAAGCTGGCGTGGACTCTGGTCGACGCCAAGTACGACGCTGAGAAGTCGGAGGCTGCGGTGATCGTGCCATTCACCGACATCCGCACGGTGCAGACGCTGGTCGAGGGTGACCGTCTTCCGCTGAAGTTCGGCGCCCAGGACGTCTCCATGCACGCCTCCGGCGCCTACACCGGCGAGGTTTCCGCCGAGATGCTGGCCAAGCTGAACTGCGCCTACGTCGTGGTTGGTCACTCCGAGCGCCGCGAGTACCACGGCGAGTCCGACGCGATGATCGGCGAGAAGGCCAAGGTGGTCTTCGAGGCCGGCATGACGCCGATCGTCTGTTGTGGCGAGGTGCTCGACATCCGCAAGGCGGGCACCCACGTCGCGTTCGTTCTCGACCAGGTGAAGGAGTGCCTCGAGGGGCTGACCCCCGAGCAGGTAGCTGCCATGGTGATCGCCTACGAGCCGGTCTGGGCGATCGGCACCGGTGAAGTCGCCACCCCGGAGGACGCGCAGGAGGTCTGTGGAGCAATCCGCGGCTACGTCAACGAGACTTTCGGTGCCGATGCCGGCGCTGCCGTCCGCATCCAGTACGGCGGCTCGGTGAAGGCCAGCAACATCGTAGAGATCATGGCCAAGCCGGACGTCGACGGTGCCCTCGTCGGCGGCGCGAGCCTGAACGCCGATGAGTTCGCCAAGATCATCATGTTCTACTCCTCGGCCAGCTGAGGCTGCCCTCGTCAGGACTCGGCCCCTTTCACCGGCTCGCGCCGCTGAAGGGGGCTTCGTCTATTCCGTGAACGGCTGACGCCGAACACGGTCGAGACTCCTTTGACGAACGCCGTCCGGGACCAACCCGGGCGGCGTTTCGTTGGTCCGGGGACTGGTGAGTTAAGATGCTCGGCGTGACTTTGTTGCCCCTCGCGATGACCTGGCCGATCATTACCCTTTCCGTGGTGTTGATCCTCACCAGCATCGTTCTGGCCCTTTTCATCCTTCTGCACAAGAGCCGTGGCGGTGGCATGTCCGACCTCTTCGGCGGTGGCATGTCCACGGGGATGGGCGGGTCCTCTGTGGCCGAGCGCAACCTCGACAGGCTGACTGTCACGGTCGGTCTGGTGTGGCTTTGCAGCATCATCGGCCTGCTGGTGCTCTACCGGTTCTTCCCCGAGATCGGGGCCATGGGCTGAGGCCCGTTCTTTCTTTGCAGCTAGGAGTGGATCCGCGTGGTTGGTGGCAGTGCGATTAGGGGTAGCCGGGTAGGCGCCGGGCCGATGGGTGAGGCCGAGCGGGGCGATGCCGCGCCGCGGTTGTACGTGTCCTACTTCTGCGCCAATGGCCACGAGACCCGTCCGGCCTTTGCCGCCGACGCGGTCGTCCCGGAGTCGTGGGATTGCCCGCGATGCGGGCTGCCTGCGAACCTGGACTCGGAGAACCCGCCGCCTCCGCCGAAGATCCAGCCGTACAAGACCCACCTGGCCTACGTGAAGGAGCGCCGCTCGGACGCCGAGGCTGTCGCGATCCTGAAGGAAGCGCTCGACTCGTTGCGCGCCCGCAGGGCTGCCGGCGAGGTCATCTACTGAGCCTGGCTCACATTGAGCAGTCGAAGTAGGGCAGTTCGGCCGCAGAGTCCCGGTCGACCAGCCACAGCGTGCGTCCCTGTCCGGCCACCCGGCCTGCGGGAAGGTCCGTGTCGCCGGCGAGCGCGCGGGCCAGCGCGGACGCCTTCTCGCTACCACTCACAAGGAACCACACCTCCTCGGAGTTGTTCAGCGTCTGGATGGTGAGGCTGATCCGCTCGGCCGGCGGCTTGGGTGCGTCGCTCACACCGATCACCGACTGGGTGGTCGCCTCACCAGAGACATGGTTGGGGAAGATCGAGGCCACGTGACCGTCCGGCCCCATGCCGAGCAGGCACAGGTCGAAGCGGGTCTCGCCGAGTTCCTTGGCGTAGGTCGCCGCGGAGGCGCCAGCATCCACCACACCATCGGCGCTTGGCATCGGGTGGGTCCGCCCGGAGTCGAGCGTGAAGTGGCGTGCCAGCAGCGCCAGCGTGGGGCCCGCGTTGCGCTCGGGGTCGTCGGTGGGCACGAACCGCTCGTCCCCCCACCACAGCTCGAGGCGGGTCGGGTCCAGCTCGGAGCCCGCAACCAGCTCCCCGAGGCGGGCGTACAACGACGACGCGATCCGGCCGCCGGTGAGGCACAACTGGGCCACGCGGCCGTCGCCCTGCAGCTCGATCAGCTTCGCCAGCAGGCGGACGGCGCCGCGGTCGGCGAGGTCGTCGGCGTCGCGATGCTGGACGACCTGGGGTTGACCAGAACTCATGCGTTACGCCCCTGCGTTCGTTCGGCTGCACGGTCGAGGCGACGCACAAGTGCTGACATGGCTTCAGCGTAGATGGGATCGTCACTCAGCCGCCGGAGTTCTTCGGCAAGAAGCGTGTTCAGGTCGCGTCGGGGCAGGGCGACCAGCCGCTGCGGCAGTCCGGGAGCGGAGAACTTGGCAAGGTTGCCGTCGGTCCGAACAACGGTGATGGTGTCGTCACCGGAGCCGAGGGAGACCCCGGTGATCCCGATTCCCGGCTGCTGGCGGTCCAGCGTCACCGGGATGTCGAGACGGTCGCCGAGCCACGCTGCGAGCAGGGTGCCGGCTGCGTTTTCAGGGGCTGCGGAGACCGAAGCCGTCGTCACGTCCATCGGGTAGGCGTCGAGCGCTGCGGCGAGCAGCCCTCGCCAGCGGGTGAGGCGGGTCCAGGTGAGGTCGGTGTCGCCGTCACAGTAGTTGCGTGCCCGCACCTCCAGTGCCCCCAGCGGATTGGGGTCGCCCATCGCGTCGGTGATGCGGCGATTGCCGAGGCGTCCCACCGGATCCTGGCCGGGAGCCTTCGGGGAGCGGCCCGGCCACCACACGATCACCGGCAGGTCGGGGAGCAGCAGCGGCAGCACGACGCTGTCGCGATGCTGTTGCAGTGCACCATGGAACTTGAGCGAGACGATCTCGCCGGGGGCGTCCTCGCCGGCGCGGACGGTTGCGTCCAGCCGGTCGGCGCGCGCCCGGCCATTGGTCACCAGCAGGATGCGGGACGGGTGCTCGCGTCCTGCCTCGAGACAGGCAGCCAGCGCCCGGTCGTACTCGCTGAGTTCTGCCACCACAACGAGCGTGAAGACCAGCCCGCCGCCCACGTTGCGCCGGGACTTGCTCATGGCCTGCTGCACCGCCCCGGTGCCAGTGTCTTTGAGGTTGATGATCATCGGTGCTCCTCTGTGTTCCTTGACCGGCTCTCGCCGGTCTCGTCAAGACTCCTCCGCTTCCCGTCGCTCCCGCGCCGGGAAGAGTCGTCGTCTATGGCCGTCGCCAGCTGAAGCCGTCCCTGGCCAGCATGTCGGCAGCGGATTGTGGGCCCCACGTGCCGGAGACGTAGTGATCGGGGGCGGTGCCGAGGTTGGCCCAGCGTTCGAGCACCGGGTCGAGCAGCTTCCAGGACAGCTCCACTTCCTCGGGCTGCGGGAACAGTGGCTCCGAGCCCAGCAGCACGTCAAGGAGCAGGCGCTCGTAGGCCTCGGGGCTGGACTCCGCGAAGGAGGAGTCGTAGCCGAAATCCATGTTGACGTCGCGCAGTTCCATCGGCGTTGCCGGCACCTTCGCCCCGAACCGAAGGGTGATGCCCTCGTCCGGCTGGATCCGCAGAACGAGGGCATTGCTGCCGAGTGAGCGCACGTCGGTGCCGTTGAACGGCAGGTGCGGGGCCCTGCGCAGGTTCAGGGCCACCTCCGTGACGCGGCGGGGGAGCCGCTTGCCTGTACGCAGGTAGAACGGCACGCCGGCCCAGCGGCGGTTGTCGATGTCCACCCTGATCGCAGCGAAAGTGTCGGTGCGCGAGTCGGCGGGGATGCCCTGCTCCTCGAGGTAGCCCGGGACCTCCCTGCCACCGGCCCAGCCCGCGCCGTACTGGCCGTGGACGGTGTGCGCGTCCAGGTCGGACGGCGTACGCGCAGCGGCGAGCACCTTTCGCTTCTCCGCGCTCAGGTTGTCCGCGCCGAAGGAGGTGGGCTCCTCCATCGCGGTCAGGGCGAGGAGTTGTACGAGGTGGTTCTGGATGACGTCGCGCGCCGCGCCGATGCCGTCGTAGTAGCCGGCGCGGCCCTCGATGCCGATGTCCTCCGCCATGGTGATCTGCACGTGGTCGATATAGGTGCGGTTCCAGATCGGCTCGAACATGGTGTTGGCGAACCGGAAGGCCAGCAGGTTCTGGACGGTCTCCTTGCCCAGGTAGTGGTCGATCCGGAAGATGCTGGACGGCTCGAACGCCCGGCCGAGCTTGCGCTCCAGCTGGCGTGCGCTGGCGAGGTCGTGGCCGAACGGCTTCTCGATCACTACGCGCCGCCAGGAGCCCTTGGGGCGGTTGGCGAGGCCGTGGCGGCGCAGCTGGGCGACGGCGACATCGAAGGCGCCGGGCGGCACCGAGAGGTAGAACGCGTGGTTGCCGCCGGTGCCCTGGCTCTCGTCGAGGTCGGTCAGGGTGGCCTTCAACCGCTCGAAGGCCTCATTGTCTGCGAGGTCGCCGGGCACGAAGCGGATGCCCTCCAGCAGCTGCTTCCACACGTCTTCGCGGAACTCCGTCCGGGCGTGCTCCTTGACGGCGTCTTCCACCAGTTCCGCGAAGTGTTCGGCCGCCCAGTCGCGGCGGGCGAATCCGACCAGCCCGAAGCCGGGGGGCAGCAGGCCGCGGTTGGCGAGGTCATAGACGGCGGGCAGCAGCTTCTTGCGGGCCAGGTCGCCGGTCACGCCGAAGAGCACGAGGGCGGACGGTCCGGCCATGCGAGGCAGCCGCGGGTCGCGCTGGTCACGGAGCGGATTCACGTTGAAGACTGTACAAGCACGTCGTCGCGGTCGGCCGCGGCGGGGCTTAGACTGCACAGACCTTGCGAGAAGGGGTGGGATGAGACCAGCGGGGGAGGCCGTGCCGCTCGACGCTGTCGCGCTCGCAGACTGGCGCGCCACCGGGCTTGCGTACCTCGCCCTCGCCAAGCCGCGCATCATCGAATTGCTGTTGGTGACCACCATCCCTGCGATGTTCCTCGCCGCCGGCGGGTTCCCGGAATGGCAGCTGGTGGTGTGGACGCTGGTGGGTGGTACGGCGGCCGCTGGCAGCGCCAACGTGTTCAACTCGGTGCTGGACGCCGATATCGATGCCCGGATGCGCCGCACGCGTCGGCGCCCCATGGCCCGTGACCTGGTCAGCCCCACGAAGGCGATCGCCTTTGGTGTCATCCTCGGGGTGCTGGCAACGCTCGTCCTCGGCCTCGGCGCCAACTGGTTGTCTGCGGCCCTTGCCCTGGTGGCCAACCTCTACTACGTGTTCGTCTACACGATGGCGCTGAAGCGCAGGACGTCGCAGAACATCGTCTGGGGCGGGATCGCCGGATGCTTCCCCCCGTTGATCGGCTGGACGGCTGTGACCGGCCAGGTGGCGTGGGCGCCGCTCGTGCTGTTCGCAATCGTCTTCGCCTGGACCCCGCCGCACACTTGGGCGCTGGCCCTGCGGTACCGGGAGGACTACCAGAACGCCCATATCCCGATGCTGCCCGTCGTCGCCCCGCCGGTGGCCGTGGCCTGGCGCATCCTCGCCTACAGCGTCCTGACGGTGGCCGTCAGCCTGCTGCTGTGGCCGGTGGCCAACACCGGTTGGCTGTACCCGGTTGTTGCGCTCGTCGCCGGCCTCGCCATGCTCGCAGAGGCGGTTGCACTTTTGCTGCGTGCGCGTGGTGGCCGCCTCGACGCAGAGCTGAAGCCGATGCGGCTGTTTCACCTGTCGAACAGCTACCTCGCGATCGTGTTCATCGCTGCTGCGATCGACCCGCTTCTCTTCTAGCCCACCGACTTGTCAGAATCTCGCTGCGCCATAGCGCCGTGAGTTTCTGACAAGTCGGAGGGTGGGGTGCGGGTGAGCCACCACAAGTGGGCCAGCGCTGCGGTGAAGAGGGCCGTGCCAGTCATGTGCAGCGTCACCAGCCAGGGCGGCAGGGCGAGGAAGTACTGGGCGTAGCCGACCGCAGCCTGAACCAGCTCGACGCCCAGCAGAAGCATCACCGCGCGACGTGCGGCGGGGTTGGCACGGCTCGCCAGGGCCAGGCCGATGGTCAGCGCGACCACCACCCACACCGTGAGCGAATGCACCCGGGCGGCGGCCAGCAGGTCGAGGCCGTTGCGGGACGCGGCGCCGGCACCCGAGTTGGGCCCGGCCCCGGTCACGACGACGCCGAGCAGCATCGCGACCATCCCGAACAAGACCAGGGCCCGCACCACCCGTCGCACCGACCGGCCCACCGGAACCGGCCGACGGTAGTACGCCTCGTGCACCAGCAGGACGCAGGCGACGATCAGGGCGATCGAGGGGACCAGGTGGGCGCCGACCACCCACGGGTTCAGCTGGACGAGCACGGAGATACCGCCGATGACGGCCTGGGCGACGATGCCGACGATCACGCCGATCGCGAGCCCGCGCACCAGCGGACGCGGCGAGCCGGCGGCGTCCCTTGCTCGCAGGGCTGCCAGCAGGGTGCCGATCGCGACGATGACCAGCACGAACGTGAGCAGGCGGTTGCCGAACTCGATGTAGGCGTGGATGCCGGCGTCCGGGTGGGGCACGTAGGAGCCCGGCTCGCACTGCGGCCAGGTCGAGCACCCGAGGCCGGAGGAGGTCACGCGCACCAGACCGCCGGTGACGACGATCGCCACGTTGGAAACCAGGGACGCGACGGCCCAGCGCCGCAGCGCGGCAGCGGAGCCTACGAGGTCCATCTGAACACCTTCCTGGCAATGACGACGACCACGACAGCCCAGGCGAGGGTGACCACGATGGTCCAGCCCGGGAAGGGTCCTGCTGCCCCGTCGCCGGACCAGGCCCGCAGGGCTTCGGCGACGGCTGTGGTCGGGAGCAGGGCAAGCAGCGGCTGGCTCCAGGCAGGGAAGGCTGCCAGCGGCACCAGCAGGCCGCCGGCTGCGCCCAGCAGGTACACCAGGTTGGCAAGGCCGAGGGTGAGCTCAGCAGACGCCGTCCCGGCGAGGATGAGCGCAAGACCCGCGAACGCCACCAGCCCGAGCAGGGCGGTGGCCACGGCCACAAGGCTGCTGCCCAGGCCGGGTTGCGGCGACCAGCCGGCGAGGAGTCCCGCCACCGCCAGCACCACGGCCTGGCCGAGGGCGACGATGGCGACCATCGCAGCCTTGCCCAGGAGCAGGTCGGCACGCCGCAAGGGAGTGGCGACCAGGCGCTCCAGCACACCGTAGCGACGTTCGAAGGCAGTCGTGATGGCCGGCGAGGTGAACCCGCTCGACCAGAGGCCCAGCGCGATCACTGAGGCGATGAAGGGTTCGCGGGCGATTCCGATCCGTGCACCGACGGCCGCGTTGGCGATGATCAGGCCCAGCGGGATCACCAGCGCAAGCAGCAGCTGTTCACCGTTTCGGACCACCAGCCGGGTCTCGATCAGGGCGTGGCGCCGGATGCGGGCTGCCCGTGGGGCCGGGGCGGCTGCCGGGGTCAGGTCGAGCCCGCTCATGCCGCACCCTCGGGCGCGGTGAGGTCGAGGAAGACCTGTTCGAGGCTGCGGCCGGCTGCCAGTTCCGCCACCGTCCCCGCGGCAACCGCACGCCCGTGGTCGAGCAGCACCACGTGGTCGGCGAGCTGCTCGGCCTCGTCCATGGCATGGGTGGTCAGGACGATAGCGACGCCGGCAGCGCGGAGGTCGCGGATCAGCGTCCACACCTGTCGTCGGACATGCGGGTCGAGCCCTGCCGTTGGCTCGTCGAGGAAAACCAGTTCGGGACGTCCGATGATCGCCCCTGCGAGGTTCACGAGTTGCTGCTGCCCACCGGAGAGGCGGCGGTACGGGGTGCCGGAGAACGCGTCGATGCCGAGCGCGGCGGCCACCTCTTGGGGCGGCAGCGGAGTGGCGTAAAGGCCGGCGAGGTAGTCGAGCAGTTCGCGGGGACGCACGCCCGACCATGCGCCGGTTGCCTGCGGCATCAGTCCCACCCGATCGTTGGCGGCCGCTGAGCCGGCCGGTGCTCCGAGCACCTCGATCCGTCCGCCGTGGGGGACGAGGATGCCCGTGCAGCAACGGATCATCGTGGTCTTGCCAGCGCCGTTCGGGCCGAGGACGGCGGTGACCGCTCCTGCGGCAGCGCTCAGGCTCAGCGAATCGAGCACGACGCGGCCCCCGAGGCTCAGCCGGACGTCGGCGAGGGTGAGGGCAGCGGGCACCGGATCAGTCTAGGGCTGGCCATAGGTGGAAACGCCGGAGCCCCGGACCGACAGGGCGGTCCGGGGCTCCAGGTTTGAGGTCGATCAGGCCTCGACGGTCGCCTTCTCTGCGGCCTCGGCCTTCGTGGCCTTCGTGCCCTCCTTGAGGTATGCGAAGTCGGCGGAGGTCAGCATGGGCTGGTCGATCCGCATGCCGTAGAAGGAACGCCACACCATGTAGGCGCTGGCCAGGCCGAAAACGACGGCAAGGGTGGCGTTGATCACCGGGTTGCCGATGATGAGCGAGAGCTCGATCGCCAGCATTCCGAACAGGGTGGTGAACTTGATGACCGGGTTCAGGGCCACCGAGGAGGTGTCCTTGAACGGGTCGCCGACGGTGTCGCCGACGATCGAGGCGTCGTGCAACCCGGTGCCCTTGGCTTGCAGGTCGACTTCGACGATCTTCTTCGCGTTGTCCCAGGCGCCACCGGCATTGGCCATGAAGATGGCCTGGTAGAGCCCGAAGATGGCGATCGAGATCAGGTAGCCGATGAAGAAGTACGGCTCGACGAAAGCGAAAGCCAGCGTGGCGAAGAAGATGCCGAGGAAGATGTTGAACATCCCCTTCTGGGCGTACTGGGTGCAGATCTCCACGACCTTGCGGGAGGTCTCCACCGTGGCCTTGGTTGTGCCCTCGAGGTCGATGTTCTCCTTGATGAACTGCACCGCCCGGAAAGCGCCGGTCGTGACGGCCTGCATGGAGGCACCGGTGAACCAGTAGATGATCGCGCCACCGGTGAGCAGGCCGAGCAGGAACGGCACGTGCAGCAGCGAGAGGTTCTCGACGTTGGTCGTCAGGCCGCTGGTGAGGCCCATGATGATCGAGAAGATCATGGTGGTGGCGCCCACGGCCGCGGTACCGATCAGCACCGGCTTGGCGGTTGCCTTGAACGTGTTGCCCGCGCCGTCGTTGGCCTCCAGCAGGTACTTGGCCCGCTCGAAGTTGGGCTTGACGCCGTAGTCGCGCTCGAGTTCCTCACGGATGCCGGGGAGTGACTCGATCTGGGACAGCTCGTAGACGCTCTGGGCGTTGTCGGTGACCGGACCGTAGGAGTCGACCGCGATCGTGACCGGGCCCATGCCGAGGAACCCGAAGGCGACCAGGCCGAGGGCGAACACGCCCGGGACCAGCATGATGCCGCCCGTGATCACGCCGTCGACCATCGATCCGGGTGGGATCATCGTGGACACGCCGTACGCGCCGCTCATCAGGGCGACGATCGCGATGCCAAGCCAGTAGGCCGAGAAGTTACCGGCCACCAGGCCGGAAAGGATGTCGAGCGACGCCCCGCCTTCCTTGGCGGATTTCACGACCTCCTCGACGTGCTTCGCCTTGACGCTGGTGAACACCTTGACCAGTTCGGGGATGATCGCGCCGGCCAGGGTGCCGAAGCTGATGATCAGCGACAGCTGCCACCAGAGGTTCGGCTGTCCGGGAATGTCGGCGATCAGCAGGGCCGACATGGCGAAGGTCAGCACGATCGAGACGATCGAGGTGATCCACACCAGCGAGGTCAGCGGGGTCTCGAACTCCATGTCGTCGGCGTCCTCGTACTTGGCCTTGGCCCAAAGGCTGTTGCCGAAGTAGGACAGGCCCGAGGCCACCAGCATGATGGCGCGGATGAAGAAGATCCAGACCAGGAAGTGCGCCTGCAGGTCGGCCTGGACACCCAGAAGGATGAAGGTGATCAGGGCAACGCCGGTGACGCCATAGGTCTCAAAGCCGTCAGCCGACGGGCCGACCGAGTCGCCGGCGTTGTCACCGGTGCAGTCGGCGATGGTGCCGGGGTTGCGCGGGTCGTCCTCGTCGATCTTGAAGACGATCTTCATCAGGTCGGAGCCGATGTCGGCGATCTTGGTGAAGATGCCGCCGGCGATGCGGAGTGCGGAAGCGCCGAGCGACTCGCCGATCGCGAAGCCGAGGAAGCAGGCGGTAGCGATCTCCTTGGGCACGAACATCAAGATTGCGAGCATCATGATCAGCTCGGTCGAGATCAGCACCATGCCGACGCTCATGCCCGAACGCATCGGGATGTCGTAGACCTTGAACGGCTTGCCCTCGAGCGCAGCGAAAGAGGTGCGGGAGTTGGCGAAGGTGTTCAGCCGGATACCGTACCAGGCGATGCTGTAGGAGCCGGCCATGCCGATGATCGCGAACAGCAGCACGATCACGACCCTGCCCCAGCCGCCGGTGGTGTTCAGGAAGCCGAAGTAGATGAAGATGACGCTGCCGATGAAGGCGAACAGCACCACGAGCAACTTGCCCTGCTGGAGGAGGTAGGCCTTGCAGGTCTCGTAGATCAGCTCGGACACATCGCGCATGGACTGGTGGACCGGAAGGTTCTTCAGCTTCATGTAGCTGAGGATGCCGAAGACGAACCCGGCGACACAGATCAGCATGCCGAAGAGCAGCAGCCACCAACCGCTGACGCTGCCGTTGAAGAAGGTGACCGCGTGGAGGTCAGGGAGCGGAAGGTCGAATTCCGACTTGTGCGCGCCCTCACCGGGCGCAGCTTTGGCGCCACCCGAGCAGGCGGCCAGAGAGAGAGCGAGGAGCCCGAACACCACGAACAGTCCGGCGCGCACAAGACTGTGCCGCCGTCCCGTTGATGGTTGCCTATCGAGCGAGGGAGTCGTCACGATGCGTCCTTTTGGAAGGTAACTGAATGTTCATTGATGACCTGTCACCTTTGACAAGACAAAGTCACCGCCAGCACTCTACGACTACGTGTCGTAGTGCTCGCAACCCGCCACTTCGTGGATGGGGCCATCTCGTATCCGAAGATGTGCCACTGGCTGGGCACCAGGTTGAGCCTTACGACGAATTAGGTAAGAATGGTGTTGTGAAAAGCGTGGAGTCGGAGCGGGACGAGGCGGTGACCGAGGCCGAACAGCGGGCAGCGGATGCTTCCACCCGTAGCCGTGTCGCGCGTTCGATCCTCCAGCACGGCCCGTCCACAGCCAACGAACTCGCGAAGAGGCTGGGCCTCACGCCTGCGGCGGTCCGCCGTCACCTCACGGTGCTCGACAGCATCGGTCAGGTGACCAGTCGCGAGCAGCGCGTCTACGGCCACCGCGGACGGGGTCGTCCGGCCAAGGCCTTCACCCTCACCGACACCGGCCGCGGCGAGTTCTACCAAGCCTACGACCAGCTGGCGATCAGCGCCCTTGGCTACCTGCAACGGGTAGCCGGCGAGGACGCGGTAGAGGCGTTCGCTGCGAAGGTCACAGAGTCGGTCACGGAACGCTTCCATGAACTCGAGGCGGAATATCCGAGTTCTGCTGAGGCGTTGGTGGAGGCATTGACCGCAGAAGGCTTCGTTGCGTCACTCCAACCGGTGGCCTCCGGCGTCCAGCTGTGCCAGTACCACTGCCCGGTCGCCCACGTGGCGGCCGAGTTCCCGCAACTGTGTGAAGCCGAAACCAAGGCCTTCGCGGAACTGCTGGGATCCCATGTGCAGCGCCTGGCGACGATCGCGCACGGTGACGGGGTGTGTACCACCCACGTACCGCGTCCGGTGGTAGCCACGATGCATCCGCAACATCCTCCGAAAGGCCGATAGATGACATCAACAGTTCCTGTGGCCCCCGGTCTGGGTTCCACCCAGGAAGAACACCTGGAGGCACTCGGCGCCTACCAGTACGGCTGGCGGGATTCCGACGCTGCCGGCGCCCTCGCCCGAAGGGGCGTCGACGAGGATGTCGTTGCGAACATCTCGGCCCTGAAGAACGAGCCCGAGTGGATGCTGAAGCTGCGGCTCAAGGCGCTCAAGCTCTACCAGCGCAAGCCGATGCCGGCCTGGGGTGCAGACCTCAGCGGGATCGACTTCGACAACATCAAGTACTTCGTGCGCTCCACGGAGAAGCAGGCCAACACCTGGGAGGACCTGCCCGAGGACATCAAGCGCACCTACGACCGCCTCGGCATCCCCGAGGCCGAGAAGATGCGGCTGGTCTCAGGCGTGGCCGCCCAGTACGAGTCCGAGGTGGTCTACCACAAGATCAACGAGGAGCTGGAGCGCCAGGGAGTCATCTTCCTGGACACCGACACCGGCCTGCGCGAGCACCCGGAGATCTTCGAGGAGTACTTCGGCTCGGTGATCCCGGTCGGGGACAACAAGTTCGCCTCGCTGAACAGCGCTGTGTGGTCGGGTGGTTCCTTCATCTACGTCCCCAAGGGCGTGCATGTCGCCATCCCGCTGCAGGCCTACTTCCGGATCAACACCGAGAACATGGGCCAGTTCGAGCGCACGCTGATCATCGCCGACGAGGGCTCCTACGTGCACTACGTGGAGGGCTGCACTGCGCCGATCTACTCTTCGGACTCGCTGCACTCTGCCGTGGTCGAGATCATCGTGAGGAAGAACGCCCGGGTGCGCTACACGACCATCCAGAACTGGTCGACGAACGTGTACAACCTGGTCACCAAGCGGGCCACCTGTGACGAGGGTGCGACCATGGAATGGATCGACGGCAACATCGGTTCCAAGGTCACCATGAAGTACCCGGCGGTCTACCTGCTCGGCGAGCATTCGCGTGGCGAGACACTCTCGATTGCGTTCGCCGGCGAGGGCCAGCACCAGGACGCCGGCTCCAAGATGGTGCACGCCGCCCCGCACACCTCGAGCTCGATCATCTCGAAGTCGGTTGCCCGGTCCGGCGGACGCGCGTCCTACCGCGGTCTGGTGCAGGTGCAGGAGGGTGCCCACCACTCCGCCTCCTCGGTGAAGTGCGATGCCCTGCTGGTCGACACCATCTCCCGATCGGATACCTACCCCTACGTCGACGTCCGCGAGGACGAGGTCTCGATGGCCCACGAGGCGACGGTCTCGAAGGTGAGCGACGACCAGTTGTTCTACCTGATGAGCCGGGGGATGGGCGAGGACGAAGCGATGGCGATGATCGTGCGCGGCTTCGTCGAGCCGATCGCCCGGGAACTGCCGATGGAGTACGCGCTCGAACTCAACCGGCTGATCGAACTGCAGATGGAAGGGGCCGTGGGCTGAGGCCCCGGCTCAGCGATCGAGAAGAAAAGATGACTGTGACGACTGCTGTGCCCAATCTGGCCGAAGCCGTGGAGACGAGTGTCGCCTCCAACCTGCATCCGGTTGCCTCCTTCGACCTTGCCGATCATCCGGTGCCGAACGGACGCGAGGAGGTGTGGCGGTTCACCCCGCTGCGCCGCCTGCGCGGCCTGATGGACGGCGCCCCGAGCGATGCCCGCCTGGGCTGGCATGCGAACCTGCCGGCCGGGGTGACCCGCACCGAGGTGTCCACAGCCGACGCGATCGCGCTCGGCCTGCCCGCCCCGGTTGACCGGCCCTCTGCGCTCGCGGTGGCTGAGTCCGGTGGGGCGGTGGTCTACGAGATCGCGCCCGGCAGCCAACTGGCCGAGCCGATGGTGGTCGAGCTCAGCGGCAACGGGCTTGAGCAAACCGTCTACGGGCACCTGGTCTTCAAGATCGGCGCCCACGCCGGAGCCACCATCGTGCTCCGGCACACAGGTTCGGCGCGCTTCAACTCCAGCGTCTCGGTGCTGGTCGGCGAAGGCGCGCACCTCAACTTCGTCGGGCTGCAGGACTGGGCCGACGACGCCGTCCACCTCGGCCATGTCGGGATCCGGATCGGCCGGGACGCGCGGGTGCGCACCGTGACCGCGAGCCTTGGCGGCGACCTGGTGCGGCTGGTGGAGACCTCCGAGTACGACGGACCCGGCGGGGTGCTGGAGCAGTTCGGGCTGTACTTCGTGAACGCGGGCCAGCACATCGAGCACCGCCTGTTCATCGACCACAACCAGCCGCACACCCGCAGCCGGGTCGACTACCGCGGCGCCCTCCAGGGCGAGGGTGCGCACTCGGTCTGGGTCGGTGACGTGCTGATCCGCAAGGTCGCCGAAGGCATCAACACCTACGAGACCAACAAGAACCTGGTGCTGACCGACGGTTGCCGCGCCGATTCGGTGCCAAACCTCGAGATCGAGACCGGCGAGATCGAGGGTGCCGGACACTCCTCGACGACCGGGCGGTTCGACGATGAGCAGCTGTTCTACCTGCGCTCCCGCGGCATCCCCGAGGACGAGGCCCGGCGGCTGGTCGTGCACGGCTTCTTCGCCGACATCATCCGCCGGATCGGCGTCCCTGATGTGGAGAGCCGCCTGCTGGCCGCGGTCGACAAGGAGCTCGAGATCCTCGTCGGCATCCCGCTGGAGGTCGCCAAGTGAGCTTCGTTCGTGCCTGCTCGGTCGCCGAGGTGCCGCTGGGGACCGCGGTTGGCATCGACCTCGGCGGCGACGCCGACATCGCCCTTGTCAACACGGAGGTCGGCTTCTTCGCGATCCGGGACGTGTGCTCACACGCCGAGGTGCCACTCAGCGACGGTGACGTCGATGGCGCCACTCTCGAGTGCTACATGCACGGTTCCAGGTTCGACCTGCGCACCGGCTTCCCGTTGGAGCTGCCGGCCACCCGCCCCGTCCCCGTCTACCCGGTCCGGGTGGATGGTGACCACGTATTCGTAGACCCAGAAAACCCAATCGATTCCCAGGAGCAGTAGCCAAATGTCAGAACTCCGCATCAGCGACCTGCATGTCGACGTCTTGACCGAGAGCGGGCCGAAGGAGATCCTCAAGGGGGTCAACCTGAGGGTCGGCAGCGGCGAGGTCCACGCGATCATGGGTCCGAACGGGTCCGGCAAGTCGACCCTGGCCTACTCGATCGCCGGCCACCCGAAGTACGTGATCACTTCCGGCTCGGTGACCCTCGACGGCGTCGAGCTCACCCACCTGAAGGTCGACGCGCGCGCCAAGGCCGGGCTGTTCCTTGCGATGCAGTACCCGATCGAGGTGCCCGGTGTCTCGGTGGCCAACTTCCTGCGGACGGCCAAGACCGCCCTCTCCGGTGAGGCGCCCAAGGTGCGCACTTGGGTGAAGGAGGTCAATGCGGCCCTCGAACGGATCGGGCTGGACGGAACCTTCGCCGCGCGTTCAGTGAACGAGGGCTTCTCCGGCGGGGAGAAGAAGCGCAACGAGATCGCGCAGCTGGAGCTTCTGAACCCGAAGTTCGCGATCCTTGACGAGACCGACTCCGGCTTGGACATCGATGCGCTGCGGATCGTCTCCGAGGGGGTCAACCGCTACATGGCCCAGGGTGACCGCGGGCTGCTGCTGATCACGCACTACACGCGGATCCTGAACTACATCAAGCCCGACTTCGTGCACGTCTTCGTCGACGGCCACATCGTGGCCGAGGGTGGCGCCGAACTGGCCGACCGCCTTGAGGTCGATGGTTACGACCGGTTCGTGAAGGCCGCCAAGGTCGATGCCTGAGCCGCTGATGGCCCTCGACCTGACCGAGCCCCCCTTGGCCCCGGTCACGGTCGGCTATGACGTTGAACGGATCCGCCGGGACTTCCCGATCCTGCAGCGCCGGGTCGGGGATTGGCCCCTGGTCTACCTCGACTCGGCCAACACCTCGCAGAAGCCGGTGCAGGTGGTGAAGGCGCTCGAAGAGCACTACCTGGAGCACAACGCCAACGTCGCGCGGGCGATGCACACCCTCGGTGCGGAAGCCACAGAGGCCTTCGAAGGCGGCAGGACGAAGGTGGCCGACTTCATCGGGGCTGCCGGTCCGCAGGAGATCGTGTTCACCAAGAATGCGACCGAGGCCCTCAACCTGGTCGCGCACAGTCTCGGCGGCCGGCTTTCCGCAGGAGACGAGATCGTCATCTCCGTGCTGGAGCACCACTCCAACATCGTGCCGTGGCAACTGCTGGCGCAGCGCACCGGCGCCGTCCTGCGGTGGTTCGACATCACCCCGGACGGACGGCTCGACCTGGAGGCTGCCGCCGCCCACCACCTGATCAACGAGCGCACCCGGATCGTCTCGGTCGCCTGGGTGTCCAACGTGCTGGGCACGGTCAACCCCATCTCGGAGATCGCCGCCATGGCGCACCGGGTGGGTGCGCATGTCGTCGTGGACGGATCGCAGGGTGTGCCTCAGTTGCCCACCGATGTGGCAGCTCTCGGCGCTGACCTGATGGCCTTCACCGGCCACAAGATGCTGGGCCCCACGGGCATCGGAGTCCTCTGGGGCCGCTACGAGCTGCTCGACACGCTGCCGCCGTTCCTGGGCGGAGGGGAGATGATCGAGGTCGTCCGGCTGTCGGGGTCGACATTCGCCCCACCGCCGCGACGGTTCGAGGCCGGGACGCCGCCGATCGCCCAGGCTGTCGGGCTGGGCGCTGCCATCGACTACCTGGACGGTGTGGGCATGGCCAACGTCGCCGCCCACGAGCAGAGGATCACCGCGTACGCCCTTTCTCGGCTGTCCGCCATCGACGGCGTCGGGATCCTCGGTCCGACGAAAGCGGTGGACCGGGGCGGCGCGATCTCGTTCACGCTGGCAACAGCCGACGGCCTCGAGGTGCACCCTCACGACGTGATGCAGCTGCTCGACTCCCACGGCATCGCCGTTCGCGGCGGGCACCACTGCGCGCGTCCGCTGCACGACCGGTTGGGCATCGGTGCGTCCAGCCGGGCTTCGGGGTACCTGTACACCACCCTGGCCGAGATCGACGCCCTGGCCGACGGCCTTTCCTACGTCCGCGACTTCTTCGGAGGAAAGCGATGAGTGTTGAGGCGATGTACGCCGACATCATCCTGGACCACTACAAGGCCAAGCATCACAGCGGGTTGCGGGAGCCGTACCAGGCGCAGGTGGCGCACGTGAACCCCACCTGCGGCGACGAGGTGCTGCTGCGGGTGGCGCTCGACGGTGACCGGGTGACCGACGTCTCCTACGAGGGGGTCGGGTGCTCGATCTCCCAGGCGTCCACCTCTGTGATGAGCGACCTGGTGATCGGCAAGACGGTGGAAGAGGCGCTGGCCCTTCATGCCGAGTTCACAGAAATGATGCATTCGATGGGCTCGGCCGAGCCCGATGAGGACCGGCTGGAGGACGCCGTCGCGTTCGTCGGCGTGGCCCAATTCCCGGCCAGGGTGAAGTGCGCCCTGCTGGGCTGGTCGGCGTTCAAGGACGCGGCCGCGCAGGCGCTGGCAGCCACCGGCGCCGGGAAGGAACAGCAATGACCCAGAACATCCGTCCGTCCGACCTCGTGCAGGACACATTCCCCGACCAGATCGGCGGCGCCCGCCCGACCGAAGATGACGTGCTGGAGGCGATGAAGGACGTCGTCGACCCCGAACTGATGGTCAACGTGGTCGACCTCGGCCTGGTCTACGGCATCACGATCGACGACGACAACAACGCCACCATCGACATGACGCTCACCTCGCCGACCTGCCCCCTGACCGACCGGCTGGAGTACGACACCCAGTTGGCACTCGAGGGCCTGGTCAACTCGGTGACCCTGAACTGGGTGTGGCTGCCGCCGTGGAGCCTGGAGATGATCACCGACGACGGCCGGGAGCAGCTCCGCTCGATCGGCTACAACCTGTAACCACCTCCGCGCTCCGAACAAGCCACAGCTTGATCCTGTGGCCGACGGGCTTTGCTTCATACGGGAAAAGTGATATCACTTAGATATCAGTTTTTCTGTGAAGGAGTGAGGTTCGATGTCTGAGGAAACCGGATTCGATGACCAGGCGGCCACCGGTGGTGAGCCGGCCGGAGTGCCGGTGGGTCACGCAGGAGCCAGGGTGGGCGTGGAGGAGCGAGCGGCCTGGACGGCCAACGGTTTCGTCCCGCTCGTCTTGTCGATCGTTTGCTTCATCGGCGCGCTCAGGAGCTTCATCTACCTGGCCGAGCGTGGCGATGCCGGACTGGACGCCGGACCGTGGGGATGGTTCGCCGCACTGCTGGTCGTCCTGACGGGGCTCCTGGCAGCCTCGATCACGGTCGTCTCTCCCGGCGACACCCGGGTGTTGCAGTTCTTCGGCCGCTACATCGGAACCGTCCGCCGCCCCGGGCTGACCATGGTGGTCCCGGCCTCCAAGGGCCGCAAGGTCTCGGTGAAGGTGCGCAACTTCGAGACCCATGAACTCAAGGTGAACGACGCAGACGGTAACCCGGTGAACATCGCGGCGATCATCGTCTGGCAGGTCGCCGACACAGCTAGGGCGGTGTTCGCCGTTGAGAACTACACCGGCTTCGTCGAGGTGCAGGCCGAATCGGCCCTGCGTCACGTGGCGACCAGCCATCCCTACGACAACGCCGGACCGGGGGAGGAGTCGCTGCGCGGGTCCACGGATCTGGTCGCTGCGGAACTCGCAGCGGAAGTGGCGGACCGGATCGCCATCGCCGGACTCGAGGTGGTGGAAGCCCGGATCTCCAGCCTCGCCTACGCCCCTGAGATCGCCCACGCCATGCTGCAGCGGCAGCAGGCCACAGCGGTGATCGCAGCAAGGGAGAAGATCGTCGAAGGTGCGGTCAGCATGGTGCAGGGCGCGTTGCGCCAGCTCGAGGCCAACGACGTCGTGACGATGGACGACGAGCGCAAGGCGGCCATGGTCTCCAACCTGCTGGTCGTGCTGTGCAGTTCGTCCCAGGCCACGCCCGTGATCAACACCGGATCGCTGTACACCTGAGCATGGCCGAGCCGACCGGGCCGGGCCCGCAGCGGGTGGAGCGAAAGCCAATCCTGCTGCGGCTCGACCCCGCGGTCCATGAGGCGCTCGCCCGCTGGGCTGCCGACGACCTGCGATCGCTCAACGCCCACATCGAGATGCTGCTGCGCCAGTCCCTCGCGAAGACCGGGCGCGCACCGAAGGACGCGGGCCCGCTTCCGAAACGGGGCCGCCCGACGACGTCCTAGCGGGGCGTGAGGTTCACGCCGGCAAGCATGCAGCGGACGGAGCCGCCGGCCAGCTCGATGGTGGGTATCGAGAGCGGAAGCAGCCGGGCCGATCGCTCGATCACGGCCCGCTGGCCAGTCGTCAGCGCGGCAGCGGCCCGGGACGACAGTGCCAGCAGGTGTCCGTCTCTCCCGGTGAGCTCCATCGCATTGCCTGCGAAGTCGGCCACCTGGGCGAAGCTCAGGTCGAGCACCGTCCGTCCACTCTCCTCGAGCCGTCCCGCCACCTCCGCGCGGCGGTCGGGGTCGCTGATTGCGGCGAGGCAGGCAAGGGCGTACTCGGTGGCGATCGTGAGCAGCACGTTGGTGTGGTAGATCGGCCGACCATCTGCGCCGGCGGTGGGGAAGGCCATCGGCTCGTAGCCGAAGGCCGTGCAGAAACGCTCGAGGATCACCGGGTCGGCCCGGTGCGAGCTGGCAACGTAGGCGATCCGCTCGAGGTGATCGAACACCATCGCTCCGGTGCCCTCGAGGAACAGGTCGTCGTACTCCAGCCCCGAGTAGTCGATGACCTCCTGCACCCGGTAGTTGCTCTTCAGCAGGTCGATCACGTCGCTGCGGCGCTCCCGGCGCCGGTTGGGCGCGTACATCGGGTAGATCGCGATCCTGCCGCCGTGGTGGGTGGAGAACCAGTTGTTCGGGAACACCGAGTCGGGTGTGTCCAGCTGCCCGAAGTCGTCGAAGACGTGCACCCGCACGCCGGCCGCAGCCAGGGCGTCAACGCAGTCGTCGAACTCGTGCCGGGCAGCGCTGGCCACAGCATCGCTCGTCGACTGCCGCGGCGGCGCCTGGAAGGCGTTGTCGGCCAGCGTCTGCGGGTTCACGGCGAACCGGTGCGGGCGCACCATCACCACCGCCGTTGGCGCCTGCACGTTCCGGAAGTTCACCGCGGCCTCCTCATCCGACGCAAGCTTAGGGTTTGACAAGGGGCAGGGCAGGGCAGGATGGGCCCGTGATCAGAAACATCGGCTGCCACCTCGAACTGACCCTGTCCGGCCCGTCGGAGCTCGTCTTCTCCGTGAGCGCTGCCCGCGGGCTGCCGCTGTCCACGGAATTCCTTGTCGTGAGCGCTGCAGGCCAGCTGGTCACGCCGAAGGAGGTTCTGGACGACCACGGCACCCGACTGCACCTTGTGCGCGCTGACGCCGGCCCACTTGTGCTCGACTACACCGCGACCATCGATGGCGTTGCGGCGCCCGCTGAGGTGACCGAGGTCGACCGGCTGCGCTACCTTCGGCAGAGCCGCTACTGCGAGGCCGATTCCCTTGCCCCCACCGCTGCCGCCGAGTTCGCAGGCCTCACCGGGCCGGCGTTGCTGGTGTCGGTGGCCGAGTGGGTGAACCAGCGCGTCGCCTACGTCTCCGGCTCCAGCACAGGCACCGACAGTGCCCTGGACACCCTGCTTGCCCGCCGCGGGGTCTGCCGTGACTTCGCCCACCTGGTCATCGCGCTGCTCCGCGCCCTCGGCGTGCCAGCCCGGCTGGCCGCTGTGTACGCCCCCGGCCTCAGCCCGATGGAGTTCCACGCCGTGGCAGAAGCCCTTGTCGACGACCAGTGGTGGGCCGTGGACGCCACCCGGCTGGCCCCGCGCCAGAGCCTGGTGCGGGTCGCCACCGGACGAGACGCTGCCGATACCGCCTTCCTCTCCAGCTTCGGGGACTACGTCGAACTCAATGCCCTCGAGGTGACGGCTGTCGTCGGCGACTTCGAACTCGATGATCAGAGCACGCTCACCGCGCTCTGGTGAACTCCGCGTCTGCGAGGGTCTCGGCGAGCCCGTGCCGGGCGATCCCGGCGAGGGCCGGCATGTTGTCGCTGGACTGTGCGAACACCGCTGCGAGGCCGAGCGCCCAGGCCCACGCCCTCGTCCAGGTGGCTGCGTCGTAGGTGCCCGACAGGCTGCACAGCGCCCGGAACCGGGCCCGGGCCGGGGAGTCGAACGCCAGCCAGGCGACGGCCAGGTCACTGGCGGGGTCGCCCGCGCAGAGGTCGCCGAAGTCCAGCACCCCGGTCAACTCGCCGTCCGCGCCGAGCAGGAGATTCATGGGGTGTGGGTCGCCGTGCAGCCACAACGGAGCGCCTGACCAGGCCGGGACGGCGGCAGCACGCTGCCAGTCGGCCACGGCTGCCTGGCCGGCGACCGCGCGGATCCTCGGGAGCCAGCCGTGGGCACGAGCGGCAAGGGGGACGCCGCGGAACGGGTTCATCGGGGCGTCCGCATCAGCGGGCACGTGCAGGGCGGTGAGGAACGCGGCCAGCCCAGGGGCTGCCGCCGCCCGTCCCGGCACCGGCACGTCGGCGGCGCTGTGGCCCGGCAGCCGCGGCACCACCGTCCAGCGCCACGGGTAACCCCGGGCAGGACGGCCGGCGAAGACCGGCACCGGAACGGGGAAGGGGAGCCGCGGGGAGAGCCGGGGCAGAAAGGTGATCTCGTGCTCGATCAGGGCAGCCGCTGCCTGGCGCCGGGGGAGCCGCACCAGCAGGTCGGGACCGAGCGCGAACAACTCGTTGTCCCAGCCGTGCTCGAAGGCCTCCACATGGGGGTCGGCGTGGTGCGGGCACTGCTCGGCGAGCAGACGCGAGACCAGGGCGGCGTCGATGTGCACCTCTGCTGCGGGAATCCTGGCCACCGCGACAGGGTAGCCTTGCGGGGCGATGTTGGTGGCAAGGGAAGTCGAGGTCCGGGCGGGAGCCCGGCTGCTGCTGTCCGCGGCGTCGTTCCAGGTGGCGGCCGGTGACAAGATCGGCCTGGTCGGACGCAACGGCGCCGGCAAGACCACCCTCACCCGCATCCTTGCGGGGGAGTCACTCCCCGCAGCGGGCATCGTGACCCGTACCGGGCAGATCGGCTACCTGCCGCAGGACCCGCGCACCGGCGACGTCACCCAGCTGGCGAAGGACCGCATCCTCTCCGCCCGCGGCCTCGACCAGATCCTGCGGCGACTGAACGCCCACACCATGTCGATGTCGGAATCGGTCGGTGAGGAGCTGGAGTCGGCGATGGCCTCCTACTCGCGCGCCGAGGAGGAACTCGCCGCTGCCGGCGGCTACGCCGCCGACTCGGAAGCTGCCCGGATCGCTGCCAACCTCGGTCTGCCCGACCGGGTGCTCGGCCAGCAGATCGGCACCCTTTCCGGCGGCCAGCGTCGCCGCGTCGAGCTCGCCCGCATCCTGTTCTCCGGTGCAGACAACCTGCTGCTGGACGAGCCCACCAACCACCTGGACGCCGACTCGATCGTCTGGCTGCGCAGCTTCCTCGCTGCCTACTCGGGCGGGCTGATGGTGATCTCCCACGACGTCGGGCTGCTCGAGGCCACCGTCAACAAGGTCTTCCACCTCGACGCGAACCGCGCGGAGCTCGACGTCTATTCGATGGACTGGAAGCGGTACCTGCTGCAGCGCGAGACCGACGAGAAGCGGCGCAAGCGTGAGCGTGCCAACGCCGAGCGCAAGGCCGAGACGCTGATGGCGCAGGCCGACAAGATGCGCGCGAAGGCAACCAAGGCCGTCGCAGCGCAGAACATGGCGAAGCGTGCGGAGAGGCTGCTGTCAGGCCTGGAGGAGACACGGGCTGTGGACAAGGTGGCGCGGATCCGCCTGCCCAAGCCCGCACCCAGCGGCAAGACTCCGTTGACAGCCAAGGAGCTGAGCAAGTCGTATGGATCGCTGGAGGTCTTCACCGACGTCGACCTCGCAATCGACCGCGGGTCAAAGGTCGTTGTCCTCGGCCTGAACGGTGCCGGCAAGACAACGCTGCTGCGCATCCTCGCCGGCATCGAGTCCTCCGACACCGGCAAGGTGCTCCCCGGCCACGGCCTGCGGCTGGGCTACTACGCCCAGGAACACGAGACCCTGGACGTGTCCCGCAGCGTGCTGGAGAACATGGTGACCGCTTCGCCAGAGCTCAACGAGACCGAGGTCCGCAGGATCCTGGGCTCGTTCCTGTTCAGCGGCGACGATGTGGAAAAGCCTGCGCGGGTGCTGTCCGGTGGCGAGAAGACCCGGCTGGCCCTGGCGATGCTGGTGGTCTCTGCAGCCAACGTGCTGCTGCTCGACGAGCCGACCAACAACCTGGACCCGGCTTCCCGCGGCGAGGTGCTGAACGCGCTCCGCGACTACGCGGGTGCCGTCGTCCTTGTCACTCACGACGAGGGGGCGGTGCATGCCCTCGAACCTGACCGGGTGCTCCTGCTGCCCGACGGGGACGAGGACCTGTGGAACCCCGACTATGCCGACCTGATCAGCCTCGCCTGAGCGCGAGGACTACATCAGTTCGGACGCCCTGGTCAGCACGTCGCGCAGCATGCCGGCGATCTCCGCGAACTCCGGCTCGCCGATGGTCAGCGGGGGAGCGAGCTGGATCACGGGGTCGCCCCGGTCGTCAGCGCGGCAGTAGAGGCCGGCCTCGAACAGGGCCTTGGAGAGGAAGCCGCGCAGCAGTCGCTCCGACTCGGCGTCGTTGAAGCTCTCCCGCGTCGCCTTGTCCTTGACCAGCTCAATGCCGTAGAAGTAGCCGGCGCCACGGACGTCGCCGACGATCGGCAGGTCGCGCAGGCCGTCCAGTTCGGCCCGGAAAGCAGGCGCCAGGTTGGCCACTCGCTGGTTCAGGCCCTCGCCCTCGATGAGGTCGAGGTTGGCCATCGCGACGGCCGCGGAGACCGGATGCCCGCCGAAGGTGAAGCCGTGGGCGAAGGACGTCGTGCCGTGCCGGAACGGTTCGAAGAGACGGTCGGAGGCGATCATCGCCCCGATCGGGGCGTAGCCGCTGCTCATCCCCTTGGCGCAGGTGATGATGTCGGGCACGTAGTCGAAGTCATCACAGGCGAACATGGAACCGATGCGGCCGAAGGCGCAGATGGTCTCGTCAGAGACTAGGAGCACGTCGTAGGAGTCACAGATCTCGCGGACGCGCTCGAAGTAGCCGGGAGGTGGCGGGAAGCAACCCCCGGAGTTCTGCACGGGCTCGAGGAAGACGGCCGCGACGGTGTCGGCGCCCTCGAACTCGATTGCCTCGGCGATGCGGTTGGCCGCCCACTGGCCGAAGGCGTACTCGTCGGCCCGCAGGTACTCCGGTGCGCGGTAGAACCCGGTGTGCGGCACCTTCACGGCGCCCGGTACCAGCGGCTCGAACGGCGCCTTGGCCGAAGGGATGCCGGTGATCGAGAGGGCGCCATGCGGCGTGCCGTGGTAGGCGATGGCGCGGGAGATCACCTTCGTCTTCGTAGGACGTCCGGTGAGCTTGTAGTACTGCTTGGCCAGTTTCCACGCGGACTCGACGGCTTCGCCGCCCCCGGTGGTGAAGAACACGCGATTCAGGTCGCCCGGCGCGTAGCCCGCCAGGCGCTCCGCGAGCTCGATGGCAGCGGGGTGCGCGTAGCTCCACAGCGGGAAGTAGGCCAGCTTCGCCGCCTGTTCTGCTGCGGCCTGCGCCAGTTCGACGCGACCGTGCCCCACCTGAACGGTGAACAGCCCGGAAAGGCCGTCGAAATAGGAGCGACCCTTGTCGTCCCAGATCCGGTGGCCCTCGCCGCGGACGATGATCGGCACGTCAGCACCCAGGCCGCCGGCACCGGTCGACTCGTACACGGAGTGTCGGGTGAAGTGACCCCAGAGGTGGTCGCGGGCGGCCTGTGCCAGCGGGGTGCCGGTGCGGGTGGTCGCGGTCGTGGCGGTGTCGATGCTCATCTGGTGCCCCAGTCGTAGTGCTGTTTGTTGAGTTTCAGATAGACGAAGGTCTCGGTGTGGGTGACCTCGGGGATCGTCCGGATCTGGGTCATCAACACGTCGAGGAGTTCCGCGTCGCCCTCGCAGACCACCTCCACCAGAAGGTCGAAGCTGCCGGCGGTGGTGACCACGTAGTCGATCTGTGGGATCTCGCAGAGCCGGTCGGCGACCGGGCTGACGTCGCCCTGGGTCTTGATCCCGATCATGGCCTGACGGGTGAAACCCACCACCAGCGGGTCTGTGACCGCGACGATCTGCATCACGCCGGTGTCGATGAGCCGTTGCACCCGCTGCCGCACAGCGCCCTCCGACAGGCCCACTTCTGCAGCGATGCTGACGAAGGGCCTGCGCCCGTCCTGCTGGAGCAGTTCGATGATCCGCTTCCCGACAGCATCCGTCAGCGCAGGACGGCTGTTCGCCGCGGCCGTTGGTTCCGCGGCAGGGTTGCCGCGCTGTTGTGCCATGTCACGATCCTGCCCTACGATTGTCGCAGTTGGCAAACGGAAGTTCTGCGGTATTCGTGTAATGGGCGTGTAACAAGTACGGATTATGGTGCTTTGGCAGCGGCAGCTATCTTCGCTCCACGAGCGGATGATCCGACGAGGGAGGGGTTCGGATGACCGAGGTGCCCAGCCTGCGGAATTTCGTGGGAGGCGATTACGCAGAGCCGTCCACCGCAGCGTTCGGTGAGGTGGTCGACCCTGCGACGGCACGGGTGATCGCCCGCGCCCCGATTTCCGCTGCGGCAGACGTGGACGCAGCGTACGCGGCGGCAGACAGCGCCTTCCGCACCACGTGGGGCCGCACGACTCCTGCCGAGCGCCAACTGGCATTGCTGAAGATGGCCGACGCCATCGAGGCGCGGGCTGGCGAGTTCGTCGCCCTTGAGGCGCAGCAGACCGGTAAGCCGCTCGCGCTCACCGCGTCCGAGGAACTGCCGCCGATGATCGACCAGCTCCGCTTCTTCGCCGGAGCGGCGCGCGTGCTCGAGGGACGGGCAGCCGCCGAGTACATGACCGGCCACACGTCCTGGATCCGGCGCGAGCCGATCGGCGTCGTCGGCCAGGTGACGCCCTGGAACTACCCGCTGATGATGGCTGCGTGGAAGATCGCGCCCGCCCTCGCCGCCGGCAACACCGTCGTCCTCAAGCCGGCGGAGACCACCCCGCTGACCACCCTCCTCCTCGCCGAGGTTGCCGCGGAGTTCCTGCCGCCCGGCACGCTGAACGTCGTCACCGGCGATCGCGAGACCGGCCGGCTGGTCGTCGAGCACCGCACTCCGGCGCTGGTCGCCATCACCGGGTCTGTGCGCGCCGGGGCTGAAGTCGCAGCGAGCGCAGCCCCGTCGGTGAAGCGGGTGCACCTTGAGCTCGGGGGCAAGGCCCCCTGCATCGTCTTCGACGACGCCGATATCGAGGCAGCCGTCGAGGGCCTCGGCATCGCCGGGTTCTTCAACGCCGGCCAGGATTGCACCGCCGCCACCCGGTTGCTGGTGCACGAGCGCATCCACGACGACTTCGTCGCTGCGCTCGCGGAGTTCGCCTCGAGGACGGTCGTCGGCCCGCCGTCGGACGCCGATGCCCTGTTCGGCCCGGTGAACAACGCAGGCCAGCTCAGTCGTGTCGCCGGCTTCATTGACCGGCTGCCCGATCACGCAACCCTGGCCGCGGGCGGGCAAAGGCTCGCGCGCCTTGGGGAGGGCTACTTCTACGCGCCCACCGTTGTCTCCGGCCTGAAGCAGGACGACGAGGCGATCCAGTCCGAGATCTTCGGTCCCGTGATCACCATCCAGTCCTTCAGCGACGAGCAGCAGGCACTCACCTGGGCCAACGGGGTCGACTTCGGCCTGGCCTCCAGCGTCTGGACGAAGGACTTCGGCCGGGCGATGCGTGTGAGCAAGGAACTCGACTTCGGCTGCGTGTGGATCAACACCCACATCCCGCTGGTCGCCGAGATGCCGCACGGCGGCTTCAAGCGAAGCGGCTACGGCAAGGACCTGTCCATGTACGGCTTCGAGGACTACACCCGCATCAAGCACGTCATGGCAAACATCAACTCCTGAGCCCGACCAACACCAAGGAGGCGGTATGTCCGATCGGCAGCCACCAGAGCCGAGTCCATTCACCACGGCCATCGTCCGCGGGGCACTCACCCGTCGGACGGCGCTCACCGGCCTCGCTGGGCTGGCAGCCACCGGGCTCCTGGCCGCCTGCGGCTCGCCCGGACGCAACGCGTCCGCCTCCGGTTCTGCCAGTCAGGCACCCAAGGCCGCGGCCACCGACCTCTCTGAAGCGGACAAGCTGGTCAACTGGTCGAACTGGCCCGAGTACATCGACGTCGACGCCAAGGGCAAGCACCCCAGCATCGACGGCTTCACGAAGGCGACCGGCATCAAGGTCAACTACAACGAGGACTACAACGACAACGACGAGTTCTTCGCCAAGGTCCGTCCCCTGCTGGACGCGGGTCAGGACACCGGACGCGACACGTGGGTGAGCACCGACTGGATGGTGGCGCGGCTGATCCGCCTCGGCTACGTGCAGAAGCTCGACTACGGCAACATTCCGAACCTCACCAACCTTGAGCCCTCGCTCAAGGACGTCCCCTTCGACCCGGGCCGCGTTTACTCGCTCCCGTGGCAGATCGGCTTCGTCGGCATCGCCTACAACCCGAAGGCGACCGGAGGGCGCAAGGTCACCTCCGTCGACCAACTGCTGCACGACCCGGCGCTGAAGGGCAAGGTGACGATGCTCACCGAGATGCGCGACACCGTCGGGCTTGTCCTGATCGAGCAGGGCAAGAACCTTGCCAACGTGACCGCAGACGACTTCACCGCAGCACTGGCCGTCGTGCAGGCGGCCAAGGACGCCGGCCAGCTCAAGGGGTTCACCGGCAACGAGTACACCAAGCCGCTTGCCTCCGGGGACACGGCGGCCTGTGTCGCATGGACCGGCGACGTGGTGCAGCTGCGGGCCGACAATCCCCAGCTGGGCTACACGCTGGGGGAGAAGGGCATCCCGATGTTCTCCGACAACTTCGTGATCCCCAACTTTGCCAAGCACAAGCTGAACGCGGAGAAGCTCATCAACTACTACTACGACCCGAAGGTGATGGCCGAGGTGACGGACTACGTCAACTACATCTCCCCGGTCGCCGGCGCGAAGGATGAGCTGGTGAAGAAGGACCCCCAGGTTGCGAGCAACGAGCTCATCTTCCCCAGCCAGGAGGTACTGGCGAAGACCCAGACGTTCCGGGCACTGACAGCGGAAGAGGAAACCTCGTTCAACCGCCAGTTCCAGGCCGTGGTGACGGGCTGACCATGGCGACGACCAGGGCTACTCCCGGCGACCTCAAGCTTGTCCAGCTGACGCGGAATTTCGAAGACTTCGTTGCCGTTGCCGGCATCGACCTGGTGGTGCCGGGCGGTTCGTTCTTCGCTCTGCTCGGGCCGTCCGGCTGTGGCAAGACGACGACCCTGCGCATGGTGGCCGGCCTGGAGGAACCGACGTCGGGCCAGATCCTGCTCGGTGCAGATGACATCACCGGTACGCGCGCCTACCAGCGCAAGGTGAACACGGTCTTCCAGAGCTACGCCCTGTTCCCGCACCTCAGCGTGCTCGACAACGTAGGCTTCGGCCTGCGGCAGCGGAAGATGGGCGACTGGCGTCGGCGCGCGATGGAGGCGCTCGAGCTGGTCAAGCTTGCCGACCGCGCGAAGCAGCGTCCCCGCCAGCTGTCCGGCGGGATGCAGCAGCGGGTCGCGCTGGCCCGCGCGATCGTCAACGAACCCGACGTCCTGCTGCTCGATGAGCCGCTGGGCGCACTCGACCTCAAGCTGCGTCGGGAGATGCAGATCGAGCTCAAGCGCATCCAGCAGGAGGTCGGGATCACCTTCATCCATGTCACCCACGACCAGGAGGAGGCCATGACCATGGCCGACACCGTCGCGGTGATGCGGGCAGGGCGCCTCGAGCAGGTCGGCGCTCCCGCCGACCTCTACGACCATCCGGCGACGACGTTCGTCGCCAACTTCCTCGGCCAGTCGAACCTGCTACCCCTGGAAGGGTTCAGCGATCCTGGCGGCGAGTTCGTGACCGCCCATGCCCACGGCATCGGGCTGGTGGTGGAGCGCGCGCAGTTGCCGGCCGGGATGGTGGTCACGACGCAAGTGGCCGCCGTCGACTCCGCAGTGCACCTGGGCATCCGTCCGGAGAAGCTGCGGATCCTCGGCCCCAACGACCCGCCGAGTGCCAACCGGCTGGGCGGCCTGGTCACCGATGCCTCCTTCAACGGGGTGGCGACCACCTACCTGGTCTCGATGCCGTGGGGCCAGGAACTGACCGTCACCCGGCCCAATGACGGCTCGCCGCGGGCGCACAGGGGTGACGAGGTGACGCTGGGCTGGGACCCCAACCAGGCCTTCGTCCTGGCAGAGGCAGACTGATGGCCGCCCTCACGCAGGCAGCTGTGGGTGCGGAGGCTCCGGTTTCGCGTCCCCGCCGGCGCGGTGGACTGGTGCCGCTGGTGCTGCTTGCCCCGGCCCTGTTGTGGCTGGTGGTCTTCTTCGTCGTGCCGACCATCTCGCTTGCGTCCCAGTCGCTGCAGACCGGCGACATCGACAACGGCTTCACGCTGACCTGGAACTTCGCGGTCTACGCCGAAGCGATGGCACGCTACTGGCCGCAGTTCCTTCGCTCGATGGTCTATGCCGCATCCGCGACCCTTGGGACCCTCGTCCTCGGCTACCCGCTCGCCTGGTTCATCGCCCACCGCTCGGGACGATGGAAGAACGTGCTGCTGGTGCTGGTGGTTGCACCCTTCTTCACGAACTTCCTGATCCGCACGCTGGCCTGGCAGATCATCCTCACCGACAACGGCCCGGTGACCGGCTTCTTCCGGGCGACCGGGCTCACCGCCGTGCTCCAGGCCATGGGGCTGACGGACAACGACTCGCTGTTGGGCTCCCAGTTCGCCGTGATCTGCGGCCTGGTGTACAACTTCCTGCCGTTCATGGTGCTGCCGCTTTACACGATCCTCGAGCGTCTTGACGTCCGGCTGCTGGACGCGGCCGGTGACCTGTACGCCAACGGCTGGCAGACGTTCTGGAGGGTGATCTGGCCACTGTCGCTTCCCGGTGTTGTCTCCGGCACGCTGTTGACGTTCATCCCCGCCGCGGGCGACTACATCAACTCCCGGCTGTTGGGCAACACCCAGACGGTCATGATCGGGCAGGTCATCGACGCGCAGTTCCTGCGAGTCCTCGACTACCCGATCGCCGCAGCGCTGTCGTTCATCCTGATGGCGGCGATCATCGTCCTCGTGGCCGGTTACGTCCGCGCTGCCGGCACGGAGGAGCTGGTGTGATGGCGTGGCTCCGACGCAACCTCGTCGTCATCGTCGGCCTTCTCGTCATGGCCTACATCCTGATGCCGAACCTCGTGGTCACGATGTTCTCGTTCAACAAGCCGAACGGCCGCTACAACTACGAGTGGACCCAGTTCTCCCTCGACGCATGGCTCAACCCGTGCGCCAGCGCCGGGTTGTGCGAGTCCCTCGGGCTGAGCCTCTGGGTGGCCGTTGTCGCAGCGCTCGTGTCCACCGTGATGGGCACCATGGCTGCCTTCGCCCTTGGCAGGTACCGCTTCCGTGGACGCGCGGCGACGAACCTACTGGTGTTCTTCCCCATGGCGACGCCAGAGGTGGTGATGGGGTCCTCCCTGCTCACCCTCTTCATCGCCATGGGCATCCCGTCCGGGCAGGTGACCATCCTGATCGCGCACATCCTCTTCACGGTCTCGTTCGTGGTCACGACGGTGAAAGCGCGCGTCGCGTCCCTTGACCCGGCGCTGGAGCAGGCTGCTGCCGACCTGTACGCGACGCCGTCCCAGGCGTTCTGGAAGGTGACGTTCCCGCTGGTCGCACCCGGCATCGCGGCCGGTGCGCTGCTTGCCTTCGCGCTCAGCTTCGACGACTACATCGTCACCAACTTCAACGCGGGGGCGACCACCGTCACCTTCCCGATGTTCGTCTGGGGCGCCGCGCAACGGGGGACCCCGGTGCAGATCAACGTTGTCGGCACCGTCATGTTCTTCGGGGCCCTCGCCATCGTCGGCTTCGGCCAGCTGATCGGGGCGCGGCTCCGAATCGGATCAAGGAGAAAGGAAGCGCTGTGATGCGCGTACTCGTGGTTGGTTCCGGCGGTGTGGGCGATGCGGTCGCCCGGATCGCCGCCCGGCGGGGGTTCTTCGAGACGATGGTTATGGCCGACTACGACCTCGCCCGTGCCGAGAAGGCGGTGGCAGCCGCGGAGGCCTCCGGTGGTGGTGGACGCTTCATCGCCGCGAGGGTGGACGCCTCCGACGCGGACTCGGTCAGTGCACTCGTGCAGGAACACGGGATCACCCACGTACTGAACGCTGTCGACCCGCGGTTCGTGATGAGCGTCTTCACCGGTGCGTTCGCCGCCGGCGCCGACTACCTGGACATGGCGATGAGCCTCTCCCACCCGCACCCGGACAACCCCTACACCGAGGTCGGGGTGAAGCTCGGCGACGACCAGTTCGCCCAGGCACAGGCCTGGGAGCAGGCCGGACGGCTGGCACTGGTCGGGATCGGCGTCGAGCCGGGCCTGTCGGACGTGTTCGCGCGGTACGCCGCCGACCACCTGTTCAGCCAGATCGACGAGCTCGGCACACGGGACGGCGCCAACCTCGTGGTGCGGGACGAGAATGGTGAGGAGATCTTCGCGCCCAGCTTCTCGATCTGGACCACCATCGAGGAGTGCCTCAACCCGCCGGTGATCTATGCGGCGGACCGGGGCTGGTACACCACGCCGCCATTCAGCGAGCCGGAGGTGTTCGACTTCCCTGACGGCATCGGGCCGGTCGAGTGCGTGAACGTCGAGCACGAGGAAGTGCTGCTGATGCCGCGCTGGGTGGACGCGAAGCGCGTCACCTTCAAGTACGGACTCGGCGACGAGTTCATCGGGGTGCTCAAGACGCTGCACGCCCTTGGCCTTGACAAGACCGAACCGGTGCGCGTGAAGGGTGTCGAGGTGTCGCCGCGGGACGTGGTGGCAGCCGTCCTGCCCGACCCGGCGACGATCGGGCCACGGATGACCGGCAAGACCTGCGCGGGTCTCTACGTCACCGGCACCGGCAAGGACGGCAACCCGCGCAAGACCTACCTGTACCACGTGGTCGACAACGAGTGGTCGATGGCGGAGTTCGGTGCGCAGTGCGTCGTGTGGCAGACAGCGATCAACCCGGTGGTGGCCCTTGAGCTGCTGGCGACCGGCATCTGGTCGGGCGCCGGCGTCTGCGGGCCGGAGTCGTTCGACGCCGTCCCGTTCCTCGACCTGCTCGCCGGCGCTGAGCCGGCCGGCTTCGGCTCGGCCTGGGGCATGGAGGACCGATGACGGCCGGCACGATCGAACAGACGCGTCGCCTCGTCACGGAGCTCCCGGGGCCGAAGTCGCGGGAGCTGGCTCTGCGCCGCAAGGCCGCGGTCTCCCACGCTGTGAGCGTCGGCATGGAGGTCTACATCGACCGGGCGGAGGGAGCGATCCTCGTCGACGTTGACGGCAACCAGCTGATCGACCTCGGCTCGGGCATAGCCGTGGCTTCTGTCGGCCACGCCGACCCGCGTGTCGTCGCAGCCGTCACCGAACAGGTGGCCCGGTTCACCCACACCTGCTTCATGGTCACCCCGTACCAGGGGTATGTGGAGCTGTGCGAGAAGCTGGCGGAGCTCACCCCGGGCACCCACGAGAAGCGTTCCGCCCTGTTCAACTCCGGCGCGGAAGCCGTGGAGAACGCGGTCAAGATCGCCCGTGCCCACACCGGACGCACGGCTGTGATCGCCTTCGACCACGCCTACCACGGCCGCACCAACCTCACCATGGCGCTCACGGCGAAGGTGATGCCCTACAAGGCAGGGTTCGGCCCGTTCGCCCCCGAGATCTACCGGGTGCCGATGGCCTACCCCTACCGCTGGCCGACCGGGCCCGAGAACTGCGCGGACGAGGCGTTCGCGGAGTTCACCTCGCGGGTGCACGTCCAGGTGGGGGAGGAGAACGTCGCAGCTGTTCTGGTGGAACCGATCCAGGGCGAGGGCGGCTTCATCGTCCCTGCCGCCGGTTTCCTCGCCCGGGTGGCGCAGTGGTGCCGCGACTTCGGCATCGTGTTCATCGCTGACGAGATCCAGACCGGCTTCTGCCGTACCGGGGACTGGTTCGCCTGTGACCGGGAGGGCATCGTGCCCGATGTGATCACGACGGCGAAGGCGCTCGGCGGCGGGATGCCGATCGCTGCCGTCACCGGCAGGGCGGAGATCATGGACGCGCCGGTGGTCGGCGGGCTCGGCGGCACCTATGGCGGCAATCCGGTGTCCTGTGCCGCTGCGCTCGCCGCGATCGAGACCATGACCCAAGGCGGCCTGGTGGACCGCGCCCGGCGCATCGGCACGGAGATTGATCATCGCCTGCGCGAGCTGTCGGCGCAGTTCCCGCAGATCGGCGACATCCGCGGACGGGGGGCGATGATGGCGATGGAGCTGGTGCGTCCCGACGGGTCGAAGACCCCTGACGCCGTCCTCACCAAGGCAATCCTTGCCGGCTGCGCACGTCGTGGTCTTGTCGCCCTCGGCTGCGGCACCTATGGCAACGTGATCCGCCTGCTGCCGCCGCTCGTGATCGAGTTCAGCCTGCTTGCCGAGGCCCTCGACATCCTCGCGGAGTCGGTGGCCGAAGCCACCGCTTGACTCAGTTACGCTGTGCGAGCTGGACGCCGCCAACGTAGCCGGCGGCCAGCCCGAGGGCCAGGTGCCTGATCGATTCCTCCGCCGGCAGGAACGTCGGATGGTGCAATCCCACGCGGTGCCGAGCGCCGCTGGACGGGGCGCCCGTGCCAACGAACATCATCAGGATCGGGGCAATCCGGGAGTAGTGCGAGAAGTCGTCCGCGCCACAGGAACGGAACGGTTCGTGCGCAACCGGCATACCCAGATGGGTCAGCAGCGGGTCCACCAACTGCACCAGGCGGCGGTCGTTGTTCAGCACCGGGTCGCCGACGATCAGGTTCACCTCGGCCCGCGCCCCACGCGCGGCAGCGGTGTGCTCGGCGAGTCGCCGGATTGCGGCGTGCAGGTGGGTGCGGTCCGACTCGTACATGGTGCGGATCACGCCGTGCAGTGATCCGCTCTCCGGAATGATGTTGTGCGCAGTGCCTGCCTCCATACGACCCACCGTGATCACCGCAGCATGGATCGGGTCGATGGTCCGGCTCACCAGCTCCTGGAGGCCGGTCACGATGTTGGCAAGGATCGGGATCGGGTCGATCGCGACGTGCGGGTAGGCGCCGTGGGCCGGCTCGCCGTGCACGACGATGTCGAACTGGTCGGCCGCGGCGTTCACAGCTCCCACGCCGGTGCTGATCACGCCGCCGGGAACCCGCGGCTGCACGTGGCCGCCGATGACAGCGCACACCTGGTGCTCGGCGAGCAGCTGAGAGGTGACGACGTCCTCCGCCCCGGAGGGCTGGGTCTCCTCGCGCGGCTGGAACAGCCCGACGAGTCCGACCGGCAGCTTGTCGACACGGCGCGCGGCCTGCAGCAGCAGCCACAACGCCGCGAGGTGCACATCGTGTCCGCAGGCGTGCATGGCCCCGTTCGTCGATGCCCATTCCAGGCCTGTGCGTTCGACCAGCGGCAGCGCGTCCAGTTCTGCGCGGATCGCCACTGCAGGGCCGGGCGGGCCGACCCGGACGAGAAACCCCGTATCGGCGACGCGGGTGGCGCGGAGGTTCGGCAAGGCGTGGCGCAGGCGCTCGGCCGTCGGCCGCTCCGCGCCGCTCAGGTCGGGGTGGCGGTGCAGCTCCCTGCGCAGTGCGCGGGCGTGCACCAGGTCCTGGTTGAGGTGCTCCACCAGTTTTGCCAGCAGTGTGGTCGCGGCCGGGTCCGGCCAGGGGATCACCATGAGCCCATCTTCCCAGCGGTGGTGGTCACGAGGACAGCGGCCGGAAGGTCTGGACGGTGATGTCGATGGTCACCGTGCCGCCGGCGACCTCCTCCGGCACCCGGTGGAAGGCGTTCGGTCCCATCGCGATCAGGTCGGCGGCGAGCCCGGCCGACACCTCGACCTGTCGCCGGAGCAGCCGGGTGTCGTGCAGTTCGAAGAACTCCGAAGCCGCAGCGGCGAGCTGATCGGCCTTGTCGGGCGGCACTTCGAGCAGGCCGTGCCGGTCACGCAACCCGGCAAGGTGCCCGGGGCGCGGGGTTGCCACGACCAGCATGCCGTCGGGACGCAGCGCGCGGGCGAACTCGGGCAGGTTGCGGGGGGCGAAGACGCACAGGACTGCGTCGAGGCAGCGGTCGCGCACCGGCAGCGGCTTCCACACGTCGGCGACAACCGCAGCGATGCGCGGGTCGGTACGCGAGGCGACCTTCGCTGCCGCCTTCGAAACGTCCAGCGCCACCCCGATCGCCGCCGGGTCTTCGCCGAGTGCTCGGGCAAGGTAGTACGCCGTGCCCGAGCCCACCTCGAGTATCGACATCCGGCCGGCGACCTGGGCTGCCACCTGCTCCGCGACGGGCTCAAAGACGCCAGCGGCGTGCACCCGGCCGCGGGCCGCCAGCATTGCAGCGGTGTCTGCATTGGCCGGCTCGGGGCCGCCGAGGAGGTTCAGGTAGCCCTGGCGTGCGAGGTCGAAGCTGTGGCTGTTCACGCAGTGCAGCGATCCGTCGGCCACGCCGAGGCCGGACCGGCAGACCGGGCAGGCCAGAAGGTCGGTGGCCACGTCGATGGCCATTACGCCGCCCGGAACTCCAGGCCGGTGCCGTCCGCAGCCTTCAGGGTGAGGGTGTCGCCGACGATGGCGTAGTTGGTCGCAGCTTCGAGTGCGGTGAGGACAGCAGTCTCCTGCGCGTTCTCGTCCGGATTGGCGCAGGCCACCTTCGTGCTCATCAGGGGCCCGGCCTTGAAGCTGCTGCCGTCGATCCTCACCTGGCCGCGGAAGGTGTTGCAGGCCTTCCCACTGAGTTGGTCTCCGCTCACCTGCAGGGTGACCGTACTGCCGGCGACGGGCGAGGCTGTGGCGGCCTTCGCGACGATCGCGGAGAGTTGCCAGATGGTCCCCGTGAGCGGCTTCGGGGTCTCCGCAGGGGTCGGCTGCGGCTGCAAGGCCAGCACGACCTTCCCCGAGGTGTCGAGCAGCTCGGCGGCGGTACCGGCCGAACGGACGCCGACCTTGGCAGCCAACGCGCTGGTGAACGCCTGCTCCTGGGTCATCACTGCCTCGGGCGCACACGCCATGGCGGTCATTGCGCCGGGGGTCAACTTCACGGTGCTCCCCGTCTGGGAGAAGCCGGCAACGAACTGGTTGCAGCTGGCCATTCCGGACGCGCGGTCCCCGGCGAAGGCAATGGTGGGCTGGTGCCCCGCCAGTGTGGCTGTCCCGCCGATCGCAGTGACCACCCATGACGTGCCGTCCAGCTTCGGCGCGCTCGCCCCCGGCGCGGTCGGGGTCGGCGAACTGCAGGCGGCCAGGAGGGCGAACAGCCCAACCGTCAGGATCCAGTGCTTCCTCACGTCGCCTCCTCGCGGCCGGTTGCCGGCGCCTGGGCGGCGCGCCGCATCGCCCGCACGTCCGAGCGGATCAGCAGCACCAGGCCGAGACCCGCCATTCCTGCGAACGTGAACCATTGAATCGCATACGAGAAGTGGTTGCCTTCCGTGAGCTCCGGCGGGGTGACCGGCGCGAGGTCGCCGGATTGCGCCGGCGTGATGTCGATGACCGACACGAACCCGTTCACGAGCGGGTAGGGCAGGGTCCCTGCGACTGCGGCTGAGTTGACAAGGCGGACCGTGTTGCTGGGCGCGACCGGAGTCGTCGCCGCCTGGCTGCCCTGCTCGTCACGGCGGACGTAGCCGAGGATGGCCACCTCGCCGGCCGGCGGGGCCGGCAGCGTCGCCGGGTAGTCCTGGTCGTTGGGTTTGGTGCCGAAGCCGCGGTCGACGAGCACCCAGGCCCCCGTCGTGGTGTGCAGTGGGGTGAGGACCTCGTAGCCGCTGGCCGGCCCGAGGGAGCGGTAGCGCACCATGAACTGGTGGTCGGGGTCAAAGGTGCCGCGCACCGTCACCCGCTGCCACTGGTCGGCCTCGACGATCGTGCGGGTGTAGATCGCGGCGAAGTCGGCCACTGGGGTGTTCTCGTGAGCAACGACGGAACTGTTCATCGCCCGCCGTTGGTCGAGCCGGTCGAGCTGCCAGCGTCCGAGGTTGACGAAGGCGATGGTGAGGGCGACCACGAAGACAGCGAGTGCCAGCCAGCGCAGCCAGGGCCTGCGGCCGATGGGGGGCGTGCCCATCGGGGTGTCGAGGAGCTTCATCGGGGCTCGTCCACCACCGAGCCATCGATGATCTCCGCACTCGGTAGCGCCGGCCGGTGGACCGGTTCCGGGGCCTCCACCTCCGGGGGGCGACGAAGGTCGATCGCGTTGGCCAGCATCACGGCGATCGTCGGCAGCACGGCCGCAGCCACCAGCAGGATCAGGTTCCAGGGGAGCGGGGTGACAGTCGCGGAGAGGAAACACGCCACCCGGACGGCCATCGTCCACAGATAGCGGGTGCGGCGCTCATCGTTATCGAGGGAGCGGCGCTTCCTGGCGCTGGTGATCAGCGTCGGTTTGGGTGCACTCGCCGGACTCACGGCACCCAGCCTAGGTCGCAGACTCGGGGGCAGCTTTCCGCTAGCGTTGCGCCGTGACTGAACTCTCAACAAATCCACGCCCCCGTAGCGTGATCGTGACCGGTGGCAATCGGGGCATCGGTCGGGCCATCGTCGAACGCTTCGTCGCCGCCGGCCACAAGGTCGCCAGCCTCGACATGGGCGGGGAGCCCCCGGAGGGCGCCCTCGGCTTCGCTTGCAACGTGACCGACGCCGAGCAGGTGGACGCGGCCTTCGCCGCCGCGGAGGAGGCCAACGGCCCGGTCGAGATCCTGGTCGCCAACGCCGGCATCACGAAGGACACGCTCATCCTGCGCATGGGCGATGCCGAATGGGACGCCGTCATCAGCGTGAACCTGACCGGCGCCTTCCGCTGTGCGAAGCGGGCAACCAAGAGCATGATCCGCGGACGCTGGGGCCGCATCGTCTTCACAGGCTCGGTCGTCGGTCTGTACGGCTCGCCTGGCCAGGTGAACTACTCAGCGTCCAAGGCTGCTCTTGTCGGCGTGGCCCGCTCGCTCACCCGCGAGGTGGGGTCCCGCGGCGTCACAGCCAATGTCGTCGCCCCCGGCTTCATCGAGACCGACATGACCGCCGTCCTCCCCGAAGACGTCATCGCGCGGTACCTCGCGTCCATCCCGGCCAACCGGCTTGGCCAGCCGTCGGAGGTGGCCGCAGCGGTGGCCTTCCTTGCTTCCGAAGAAGCCGGTTTCATCAGCGGCGCTGTCATCCCGGTCGACGGTGGCCTCGGCATGGGTCACTGAGAGGCTCGACATGGGAATCCTTGAAGGCAAGAACATCCTAGTCGCCGGCGTCACCATGAACACCTCGATCGGCTACCGGGTGGTCGAACTCGCGCAGGCGGAGGGCGCCAACGTCGTCGTGTCGAACTTCGGCAGGGCGATGAGCCTCACCGAGCGGGTTCTCAAGCGCCTAGAACCGCCGCCGCCGCTGCTGGAGCTGGACGTGACCGACGACGACCACCTGGCCACCCTTGCCGATCGACTTGGTGAGCACTTCGACCACCTCGACGGTGTGGTGCACTCGATCGCCTACGCCAACCCCGAGACGGCGCTCGGGGGCAAGTTCCTC
>JADGPA010000179.1 GCA_017882685.1 Propionibacteriaceae bacterium
CAGCGCGAAGCCCATGTTGTCCGCGACGGCCATGTGCGGGTACAGCGCGTAGTTCTGGAACACCATCGCGATGTCCCGGTCCTTCGGCGGGAGGTCGGTGACGTCGCGGTCACCGATCATGATCTTGCCCGCGTTCACTTCTTCGAGGCCGGCGAGCATGCGGAGCGACGTGGACTTGCCGCATCCGGAGGGTCCGACCAGGACCATGAATTCGCCATCGCCGATCTCAAGATTCAACTTGTCGACGGCGGGGTGGTCTGCGCCGGGATAGACCCGGGTCGCATCACTGAAAGTAACTGTGGCCATGCCAACATCACCTTTCCACGGGCAGGTACGTGCCCGACGATCCGTAGTGGAGAAGCGGCCGCGTGCGCGACCTGAGCCCATCTTGGCACGTGTCGGACCCGATGTGCCATGCCTTCGACTCAATCCCCCATACGGGTGACACGGGAGGCCCTGACAGGCACTTCCGCTTCGGGCGAAATGGGACGGGGTGACCGAAGGGTAGGCTCCTGCGGGTGAGTGATGCCCAGCCAGACGGTCCGCGGGCCGAACCGACAGCCGAGCGCGAATGGTGGGACGACCCTTCCCTGCCGTGGAGGCACAAGCCGACCCACGCCGACATCCTCTGCTTCACCTGGCTAACGGTTGCGGCCGTGTACGGGCTGATCATGCTGTTCCTGCGGCCCACCCTGCTGGCGTTCGGCCCGCATGTCCTCGCCTCGCTCGGGTCGTGGTCGGGGTCGGTCCTGATCGGTGCAAGGGCTGCCGTCGGTGACCCGTGGTGGCCGCTGGTGTGGTTCCTCGGCACCTTCGGGCTGATCAAGTTCGACTGGCTCTACTGGTGGGCCGGACGCCTCTGGGGCCGCGAGCTCATCGAGGTCTGGTCGGGACGCTCCGAGCGGACGCGGCGAATCAACGCGCGCGCCGAGCGCTTCGCACGCAAGTACGACGTCCTCGCGTTGGCCGTCTCATTGGTGCCCGGCGTTCCCGGACGCGCAGTAATCGTGGCCGTGCTGGGGGAGGCCGGCACCAGCCTGACGAAGTTCCTCACCGTCTCGATCGCTTCCTCCGTCGTGGTCAACGGCCTGTGCCTGGCCGCGGGCTACTGGATCGGAGAGCCGGCGGTCGCGGTGATGGATGCATACGGCAAGTACCTCACCTGGGTGTCGCTGGCGATCCTCGCTGCGCTGATCGGCCAGTACTGGTGGAAGCAGCGCAAGGCGCGTTCCGAGACCCCGGCTCCCTGAAGCCGGCCGGGACTCAGGAGCGGGCGAGTACGGCGACCTGGAAGTCGGACGACGGCGCGAACGGTCGCAGGTCCCAGGTGGCGAACCGCTGCTGCAGGATGAGGCCTGCGTTGGTGGCGTCGGCAACGAACTCGTCGAACCCGTAGCCGCGCCCGGCCCCGAAGCCGATCACAGCTCGCCCTCCCGCAGCGAGCCGGCCTGCCATGGCGGACAGCGCAGGCACCCGGGTGCCCGGGTGCAGGAAGGTCATCACGTTCCCAGCGCAGAGGATCGCATCGAACTGCTGCGGCAGCTCTGGTGGCAGGTCGAAGCCGGCCAGGTTGCCGACGAGGTAGTCGGGACCGGGCGCATCGGCCTGTGCTGCGGCGATCAGCACCGGGTCGACATCAACGCCCACCACGCGGTGGCCGGCGGCGTGCAGGTAGCCCGCGTGCCGACCGGGGCCGCAGCCCGCGTCCAGGATCGCGGCATCGCGTCCGACCAGGGCGTCGATGAGCCGGGCCTCCCCGTACAGGTCCTGGCCCTGGGCGGCGAGCATCCTGAACCGCTCCACGTAGCGGGCCGAGTGTCCCGGGTCGCGCGCGATCATCTGCTGCCACTGGCCGGCTGGGTGGGTCATGGCTCGAAGGTAGGTCGAAGCCGCGGGGCGGGCAAATCGCACGGGTGGTGCGTCGGAGCCGCGTGGGAGAATCGAACTCCCGACAACCGATTTACAAGATCGGAGCTCTACCAACTGAGCTAACGCGGCGTGGGTCGAGGACCCGGCGAACATTGTGCCAGCACCGGCACCACGTTTCAGACTCCGTGCCGATGGTGAGGTCCGCAAGCTCCCAGGGCTTGTCGGACAGCCAGTGCACGATCTCCTGGGCTGCCCAGTCGTCCCAGTGGGCGGCGAACTCGGCGCCGTCCCTTGCCAGGGCACGGTGCCGCCGCGCAGCCTCGTCCACCTCGAGCCAGACGGCCAATCCTGCGAGGGCCCGGCTCGCGGCGGTGATCGCGCCGCAGCCCTCCACGACCAGGGGCTGAGCGGGGTTGAGGCTACGCCAGTCACCAGGGGCGTTGCGTCGCCAGTCCCAGGTGCGGAAGCCGGTGCCGCGGATCAGGTCGGGCACGGCTAACGAGGCGGCGGCCAGGCCACCCCAGCCGGGGTAGAGCTCGTCGAGACCGACCACCTGGACGACGCCCGGCGCGGGCCAGTGGTCCGCCAACTGCCGGGCGAGCGTGGTCTTGCCGGAGCCCGCCCCACCGTCGATCAGGACGACGGGACGCGCGCTGGACTCGGTGAGCCTCCGCAGGGAATCGGCAAGGACGGCGGGTGGCCGAGACACCTCAGCGCAGGCCGGAGGCGGTCATGAACGCGACCGCCTCCCCGCTGATGGTCCCAGCGGAGTCCGTTGCGGGCAGGAAGGCTGCCTCGCCACGCCGCAGCTGCAGTCGGTCCGACCCAACGGCAAGCTCGGCCCCGCCCTCGGTCAGCAGCAGGATGCGGGCCGACTTCGCTCCCGGCAGCTTGATCGGGCCCTGCTCGGCGCCCGGTGTCAGGCGCCACACGTCGAACTCCTCGCACGGCGTCGGGTACTTCTCGACGCCGTCGCGGACGGCGACGGGGTGGGTCGCCTTCGGTACGGACGGTTCGAAGTCGACAACCCGTACCAGCTCGCCGACGTCGACGTGCTTGCTGGTGAGCCCACCCCGGATGACATTGTCGGAGTTGGCCATGACCTCCACTCCGGTGCCGGAGAGGTAGGCGTGCATCTGCCCGGCCGGCACGTACAGCGACTCACCGGGCTTCAGGGTGACGCGGTTCATCAGCGCTGCGGCGATGATGCTGGGATCGGTGGGGAAGACCTCGTCCAGCTCGAGGATGGTGCGGGCGAACTCGCCCAGCTCGCCGGGGAAGTCCTTCTTCTGCATGGCTGCTGCGCAGACCAGTTCGGACAGCCGGGCGCGCTCGCCCTTCAGGCTGAGCACGTCGAGGAACACCTCTGCCAGCGCGGCAGAACCCTTGCGTTCGGTCAACGGGCCGATCACCGAGGCGAGCTCGTCGGCCACGCCGAGGCCGCCGAACAGCGCAGCGGTGCGCTTCGGATCACGGAAGCCGGCCAGGCCGTCGAACTCGGTGAGGGCGATCAGCAGCTCAGGCTTGGGCCAGTCGTCGCGGTAGGTGCGCTCTGGGGCGTCCGCGGCGAGCCCGGCGGCGTTCTCCTTGGCGAAGCCCTCCTCCGCCTGTTCGCGGGACGGATGTGCCTGCAGCGAAAGGGCGTGCCGGGCCGAGAGCACCTTCACCAGGTAGGGGAGCCGGTCGCCGAAGGCCGCCCGACTGGCCTCACCGACCACCTCCGGGTTGCGTGCCACCAGCGCGTCCAGCAGCACCCCGTCCACCTCGGAAGGGGTCAGCGGGTGGGCGCCAAGCCAATACTCGGCGACGGGACGACCATCAGCCGGCCGGCCCAACAATTCGGGGATGGCGTCGGTGGTTCCCCACGCATAGTGCTGGAACGTGCCGTGCAGCAGCTGCATCGAGGATCCTCATCTGTTGACTGCCGGAGCTGGGGGCCTCAGGCCGCAGTCGAGTCTATCCGAGGTGAGGAATGCCCTCGGACACCGAATGACATCGATGTGGTTCGAGGGCTATCCTGAAGCCATGTCCGACCCCATGGCTGTCACGACCGCCGGCCTGTCAGAACAGCAGGCTTCGCTGCTCGAGTTCGAGAAGCAGTGGTGGGCGCTGCCCGGGTCGAAGGAATCGGAGATCCGCGAGCGTTTCGACATCTCGCCGACCCGGTACTACCAGTTGCTCAACGCCCTGATCGACTCCGAGGTTGCCCTCGCCCACGACCCCCTGCTGGTCAAGCGACTTCGGCGGCTGCGGTCAACGCGGCAGAAGGAACGGACGGCCCGCCGGCTGGGCGTCAACCTGCGCGTCTGATCCTCGACCGGCTGTTCCTCAGCCCGCTGGCGCGGACTTCGTCAAGACTCCGCCCTTCACGTCGCTGACGCGTCGTGGCAGTTGTCGTCTGACGCCGGCCTCGTCAAGACTCATCGTTCTCGCGCCGCTGGCGCGCCGCGACGCCTCGTCGTCCGAGCCCCACGGCCTGACCCAGACGACGGAAGCCGGCGTTGTCGGCCGGATGCTCCACGTAACCACCCCGCGCCAGTCCCGCGCTGCGCTCGAACCAATTGGCAGACGCGGGGTCACCGGTGCGTAGCCACGACCAGGCGGCGGCCAGTGCGTACAGCGGCAGGAACGGCAGGCCGAGGAGACCGAAGTACTGCCAGGTGTGCACGGCCTCGTGCGCGAGCGTCCCGGGCTGGCGCAACTCGACGTCGCGCGCTGTGCCGCTCGGCACAAGGACGACATTGCCCACCGTGAAGGCGGACGCCTTCGGCAGCGGCAGCCGGTAGCCCTCAGCGAAGACCAGCGCATCAGGTCCGCGGCACAGCCGGGCCCGTCCGGCCCAGCCCAGCCCGAGACCGAGGACGGTCGAGAGGTTGAGCGCGTTGCCGACCGCCCGCACCCGGTGCGCAGTGCTCACGGTTCCCGGCATGGGGCCATTCTGCCCTCCGTCGAAGTCAGGGATGCCACCATGAGGCCGACCGCTCCGGAGTGGGCCCGAAAGTCTCTGTGAGCGGCGCTCCGTACCTCCGGTGAGCGACGCTCACGAGCGCTCAGGACGTTTGCACTCGGCAGGTGGGAGTGCTAAACATGTTGTTAGCACTCTCAGGCTGAGAGTGCCACCGTCTGACTCGATGAGAGCTTCCCAGTTCGTCCGTCGCGGGCATCGAGGCAAGACCAAGACCTGAGTCCACCCGTGGGGCCAACCGCCCCGAGACGCCAAAGGATTGCCGAAACAACATGGCGAAACTGATTGAATTCAATGTCGAGGCACGCCGCGGCCTTGAGCGGGGGATGAACATCCTCGCCGACGCAGTGCGTGTCACGCTCGGCCCCAAGGGCCGCAACGTCGTGCTGGAGAAGAAGTGGGGAGCTCCCACGATTACCAACGATGGTGTCTCGATCGCCAAGGAGATCGAGCTCGAGGACCCCTACGAGAAGATCGGCGCTGAGCTGGTCAAGGAGGTCGCAAAGAAGACGGACGACGTCGCCGGTGACGGCACCACCACCGCGACCGTGATCGCCCAGGCAATGGTCCGTGAGGGCCTGAAGAACGTCACAGCCGGCGCCAACCCGATGAGCCTGAAGAAGGGCATCGAGAAGGCCGTCGCGGCGATCGTCGCGCAGCTCACCGAGCAGGCCATCGACATCGAGACCCGCGAGCAGATCGCTGCCACCGCCTCCATCTCCGCCGCGGACACCACCGTCGGCGAGATCATCGCCGAGGCGATGGACAAGGTCGGCAAGGAAGGCGTGATCACCGTCGAGGAGAGCAACACCTTCGGCCTCGAGCTCGAGCTCACCGAGGGCATGCGCTTCGACAAGGGCTTCATCTCGCCCTACTTCGTCACCGACGCCGAGCGCATGGAAGCCGTGCTCGACGACCCGTACATCCTGGTCGCCAACTCCAAGGTCTCCTCGCTGCGCGACCTGCTGCCGGTGCTGGAGAAGGTCGTGCAGTCGGGCAAGCCGCTGCTGGTGATCGCCGAGGACGTCGCCGGCGAGGCTCTCGCGGGCCTGCTCGTCAACAAGATCAAGGGCACCTTCAAGTCGGTCGCCGTCAAGGCTCCCGGATTCGGCGATCG
>JADGPA010000180.1 GCA_017882685.1 Propionibacteriaceae bacterium
GCCAGGTATGACCCCTTTGATGGCCGGTGGCAGGATCGGGACATGCGGGTAGCAATCGGCGGCAGCACCGGGCTGGTCGGAACCGCCCTTGCCCGGCACCTGGTCAGGTCCGGACATGAGGTGGTGCGACTGGTCCGCGGAGAGGTGAAGGCAACGGAGCAGCGGCACTGGGATCCGGACGCAGGGCGGATCGACGGACCCGGCCTCGAGGACGTGGACGCGGTGGTGAACCTGGCCGGCTCGCCCATCGGCGGCGTCCGCTGGACGAAGGAACGCAAGGCGGAGATCCGGCGATCGCGCGCCACGTCCACCCTCACGATCGTCACCCAACTCGCCCCCGACGGTCGCTGCCAGCGGCTGCTGAACGGCTCCGCCGTCGGCTACTACGGCGACACCGGCACCGAGATCGTCGACGAGACCTTCCCTGCGGGGCGCGGCTTCCTCTCCGGGGTGGTCACCGACTGGGAGGCAGCGGCCGACCATTCGCCGGTCCCGACAGCGAAGCTGCGCGCCGGGCAGGTGCTCACGAGGGACGGCGGCTACCTGGCCATGCAGTGGCCGCTGTTCGCCCTCGGCCTCGGCGGCAGGATCGCCAGCGGCCACCAGTTCGTCTCCTGGATCAGCATGATCGACCACCTCCGGGCGATCGAGTTCCTGCTCACCTCCGACCTCACCGGGCCGGTCAACCTGTCCTCGCCCAACCCGGTGAGCAACGCCGAGTTCACCGCCACCTTCGGCGCGCACCTCAACCGGCCCACCCTGCTCCCCCTGCCGCTGCCGGGTGTGCAGCTGCTGTTCGGGCGCGAGTTCGTCAAGGAAGCGTTACTGACCGGGCAGCGGGTGCGCCCGGCACGGCTGCTCGCCGCGGGCTTCGAGTTCCAGCAGCCCACGCTCATGCAGGCCTTCGCCGCCATCGGCTGACCCACCCGCCAGCCGGCCCGCGGCGCGGCGTTACACTGACCACTCGCGATCCGACAGACAGATGGGTGAGATGTGTCGATTCCTGCCGAGCTCACGCCGTCCGGAGTGCCCGGGCCGTTCGCGGCCCTCGGGCTGACCTTCGACGACGTGCTGCTGCAGCCCAACGAGAGCGACGTCATTCCTTCTGCCGTCGACACCACCACCTCGGTGAGCCGCCGGATCCAGCTGCGGGTCCCGCTGCTGAGCTCTGCAATGGACACCGTCACCGAGTCGCGGATGGCCATCGCCATGGCCCGCGAGGGCGGCATGGGCATCCTGCACCGCAACATGTCGGCGGAGGACCAGGCCAGCCAGGTCGACCGCGTGAAGCGGTCCGAGGCCGGCATGATCGACCAACCGATCACGACCACCCTCGACGCCACCATCGGTGAGGTCGACGAGATGTGCGGCCACTTCCGCATCTCCGGCGTGCCGGTGGTCGATTCGCGCCTCTTGCTGCTCGGCATCGTGACCAACCGCGACATGCGCTTCGAGGACGACCCCAACCGTCCCGTCGGCGAGGTGATGACCCCGATGCCGCTGATCACCGGCTGGCCGGGGATCCGCCCGGATGAGGCGCTGGCGCTGCTGGCGAAGCACAAGATCGAGAAGCTGCCGCTGGTCGACGACCAGGGTCGCCTGCGCGGCCTGATCACGCTGAAGGACTTCGTGAAGTCCGACAAGTACCCGCTGGCAAGCAAGGACCCGCAGGGCCGCCTGCGCGTTGGTGCGGCGATCGGCTTCTTCGGCGACGCCTGGGAGCGGGCGATGATGCTCGTGGACGCAGGCGTGGACGCGATCGTCGTCGACACCGCCCACGGCCACTCCCAGGGCGTGCTGGACATGATCCGCCGGCTGAAGGCCGAATCGGCAGCGGCGGAGGTCGACATCATCGGCGGCAACATCGCCACCTTCGCCGGCGCGAGGGCTCTCGTCGAAGCGGGCGCGGACGGCGTCAAGGTCGGCGTCGGCCCGGGCTCGATCTGCACCACCCGCGTCGTCGCCGGCGTCGGCGTCCCGCAGGTGACCGCCATCTACGACGCGGCTCGCGCGTGCCGTCCCGCCGGCGTCCCCGTGATCGGTGACGGTGGCCTGCAGTACTCCGGTGACATCGCAAAGGCGCTCGTCGCCGGGGCGGACGCCGTGATGCTCGGCTCGCTGCTGGCCGGCTGCGAGGAGAGCCCCGGTGAGCTCGTTTTCATCAACGGCAAGCAGTTCAAGAGCTACCGCGGCATGGGCTCCCTGGGGGCGATGGCCGCCCGCGGACGCAAGGTCTCCTACTCCAAGGACCGCTACTTCCAGGGCGACGTCGTCAGCGACGACAAGCTCATCCCCGAGGGCATCGAGGGCCAGGTCGCCTTCCGCGGCCCGCTGTCCGCCGTGGCCTACCAGCTGGTCGGCGGCCTGCGGCAGTCGATGTTCTACACCGGCGCGATCACCATTCCGGAACTCCACAGCAAGGGCCGGTTCGTCCGGATCACCGCCGCCGGGCTGCGCGAATCACACCCGCACGACATCCAGATGACCATCGAGGCGCCCAACTACTCCTCGCAGTCCTGAGCAAGGGAGCTCCAAGAAAATGATCGAGATCGGCCGGTCCAAGCGAGCCCTGCCCGTGTACGGCTTCGACGACATCGCCATCGTGCCCACCCGGCGCACGCGTGGGATCGAGGAGGTGAACCTGTCCTGGCGCATCGACGCCCTGACGTTCGATTTCCCGATCGTCGCTGCGCCGATGGATTCGGTGATGTCGCCCGCGACAGCCATCGCCCTGGGCAACCTCGGGGGCCTCGGCATCCTCAACCTCGAAGGGCTGTGGACACGCTACGCCGACCCGGAGACGCTGCTGGCTGAGCTGGCCGACATCGAAGACCCCGTCACGGCGACCAAGCGCATGCAGGCGCTGTACGCCGAGCCGATCAAGGCCGAGCTGATCACCGAGCGCATGGCACAGGTCCGTGCAGCCGGGGCACCCGTGGCCGGGTCGCTGTCGCCACAGACCTGTGCGGAGTTCGCCGGCGTCGTGGAGAAGGCCGGCGTCGACTTCTTCGTGATCCGCGGCACCACTGTGTCCGCAGAGCACGTCTCCACCGCCGACGAGCCGCTGAACCTGAAGAAGTTCATCTACGAGCTCGACGTGCCGGTGATCGTGGGCGGCTGCGCCACCTACCAGTCGGCGCTGCACCTGATGCGCACCGGTGCCGCCGGCGTGCTGGTCGGCTTCGGCGGTGGTGCGACCAAGCGCACGCGTAACGTCCTTGGCGTCGAAGTGCCGATGGCCTCGGCCCTCGCCGACGTCGCAGAAGCACGACGCGACTACCTGGACGAGTCCGGCGGCCGCTACGTCCACGTGATCGCAGACGGCGCCCTCGGCCGCTCCGGCGACATCACCAAGGCCCTGGCCTGCGGTGCGGACGCCGTCATGGTCGGCACCCCGCTGGCACGGGCCAGCGAGGCCCCCGGCCGCGGCTACCACTGGGGTCCCGAGGCCTGGCACGCCACCCTGCCGCGCGGCGAGCGGGTGAAGTTCGGCGCCATCGGGACGCTGGAGCAGATCCTGCTCGGCCCGTCCCACATCGCCGACGGCACGATGAACCTCGTCGGGGCCCTGCGGCGGGCGCTGGCCACCACGGGCTACACCGATATCAAGGAGTTCCAGCGGGTCGAGGTCGTCGTCCACTCCTGATGATTGCGCTCACGCTCGTCCTCGCGGCAGTTGCTGTGGTGCTGGCGGCCGTCTGCGTGGTCCTGTTCGTCGAGAACCGGCGTTCCCGGGCGGCTCTGGCGGTCGCCCACGCTGCCCGTGCCAAGGTGCTGGACGCGCAGAACCTCGCGGCCGAGGCGGCGGTCGCCGCGGAGCGCATCCGCATCCTGCGGGAGATGCACGACGTGATCGCCCACTCGCTGGCGATCATGATCGCCCAGGCAGACGGCGGCAGCTACGTCGTTGCCGACACTGCGGCAGCCCGGCGGGCGTTCCTCACCATCGGCGAGACCGGACGGGCTGCGCTCACCGACACCCGTCGCATCCTCGGCATGCTGCGCCACGGCGACCGCGGGCCGGAGCTCTCCCCCGTCCCCGACCAGGCGCCGCTGGACGACCTCGTGGAGCAGGCCCGGACGGCCGGGCTGCAGGTGTCGCTGATCCGGGTCGGTGACCCGGGTCCGCTGCCGTCGGGCTCGCGCCTTGCCCTGTACCGGATCTGTCAGGAGGCGCTCACCAACGTGCTCAAGCATGGCCGGGAGGGCGTGAAGGTGGTGGTCGCGCTGAGCTGGACGGCTTCCGGGGCCGTGCTCACCGTCACCGACCGTGGCGGTGCCGGTGTGCCTGAGGTCGACCCGGAGGCGGAGGAGCCGCTGGCCGGTCTGGGCCTCGGTCTGCTGGGCATGCGGGAGCGGGCGGAGATCGTGGGTGGCATGCTCGAGGCCGGACCGACGGAGGACGGGTTCCGCGTGCGGGCGAGCATCCCGCTGGCGACACTGATCGAGGAGGTCGAGCTGCGTGGCTGAACAGATCCGGGTGGTCCTCGTTGACGACCAGCAACTGGTGCGAGCCGGGCTGTCGATGGTGATCGCAGCCCAGGACGACATGGTCGTCGTCGGCGAGGCCGGGGACGGTGCGGAAGCGGTGGCGCTGGTCGGACGCACCGGCTGCGACCTCGTGCTGATGGACGTGCGGATGCCGGGGATGGACGGTCTCGAGGCGACCCGACAGATCCTCGCCGCCGCCGACCTGGCCGGCATTGGGCAGCCGCCCCGCATCGTGATGCTCACCACCTACGACCTGGACGAGTACCTGCTCACGGCGATCCGCAGCGGCGCCTCCGGCTTCCTGCTCAAGAACGCTCCCCCGGCCGACCTGCTGGGCGGCATTCGCACCGTCCACACCGGGGACGCGGTGATCGCCCCGTCGGCCACCCGTCGGCTGCTGGCCCATGTCGCGGTGGGCACAGAGGTGCCGGAGACCGAGGATCCCCGTCTCGGCACCCTCACCGAGCGGGAGCGCGAGGTGCTGGAGCTGATCGCCCGCGGGCAGTCCAACGCGGAAATCTCGGCGAGCCTCTTCCTCGCCGAAACCACGGTGAAGACGCACGTGCGTCGAGTGCTGGCCAAGCTCGGGGTTCGCGATCGGGTGCAGGCGGTGGTGGCTGCCTACGAGTCGGGTCTCGCCCGACCGGGTGGCAGCAGCCAGGCCGTCACTCCCTCGTGAAGACCGGGCTGCCGTCCACGCAGGTCGCGCGCACCCGGGTCTCCCCAGCATCGCCCTTGCGCTCGAACTCCAGCAGGAGCTGGGTGGGCCCGCGGTCCTTCACGTCAACGCCGAAGCCGTCCGATGGTGTCGCAGCGACGAGCGAAATGGCCCCGTCCCGGCAGCGGGCCGTGACTTTGCCGTCCGGCCCGCTCCAGGTCACCGGGTTGTGCCCCGGGCTGGCGGGCGCCGCCGGCGTCGGAATGGCGACCACAGCAGGCTCCCCCACGCGTGCGCCGGCGAGCGAAATCACGCTCCAGGTGAGGGCGGACGCCGCGGCGACGGTGATCACCCACACGCCGGAGACGGCTACGACGCTTCGAAAGGGCACGTTCCCATCATGTCACCCGACCCGGCGGCGTCGGCGGGAGTACGTTACGGCCATGACGCGCGTACTGGTGGTGGAGGACGATCCCGAGATCGGCCGGCTGCTCCGCCGGAACCTGACCGAGCTGGGACACGTGGTCACCATCGCCACCGAGGGCGCCTCCGGGCTCGCCCAAGCCGTCAGGGACGAGCCGCAGGTGGTGCTCCTCGACCTGGGACTGCCCGACATCAGTGGCCAGCAGGTCCTGGAGATGCTGCGCGGGGTGAGTTCCGTGCCGGTGATCATCATCACCGCCCAGGACGAGGACTCATCCGTCGTGCGGGCACTCGACGCGGGTGCGGACGACTACCTCGCCAAGCCGTTCGGCACCGAGCAGTTGGCCGCCCGCATCCGCGCCGTCCTGCGCCGTACCGATCCCGGCCAACGCCCGGCCCAGGAGCTGCGGATCGGCGAGCTTGTGATCGAGCCGGCTGCCCGCACGGTGCAGCTGGGGGGCCAGCAGGTGGATCTCTCGCGCAAGGAGTACGACCTGTTGTGGGTGCTCGCGAACCGGCTCGGCGAAGTGGTGACGAAGCGGGAACTGCTCTCCGAGGTGTGGCAGCTGCCCTTCGGCGGCGGCGACCGGACGGTCGACGTGCACCTCAGCTGGTTGCGGCGCAAGCTCGGTGAAACCGCTGCGGAACCGCGCTACCTGCAGACGGTGCGAGGTGTCGGCGTCCGGCTGGTCGACCCCGGGACCGAGCACTGAGGTGCGGCGTCAGGTCAGCGTCCTCGTCGCTGTGGTCAGCACGGCGATCGTCGCGTCCTTCGTGATCCCGCTGCTGTTGCTGGTGCAGACGCTGGCCTCGGATCGAGGCATGGCCGTGGCAAGCCAGCAGGCGAACACGGTCGCTGTGGTGGTCTCCAGCCTCCATGACGACCCGCAGCTGGCAGCCCTGCTGCAGCCCACCCTTGCCGGCTCTGCCGCCGCGACCAGCGTCGTCCTCGCCGACGGCACCGTCCTCGGCGCCCCTTGGCCGGACGCAGCGGATGACCCGTCGTACCAGCGGGCGAAGGGCGGGGAGGCGTTCTCCGTGTGGGACGCCTCCGGGGGGCAGGTGTACGTGCCCATCCTCGTTGACGGCGGGGTCGCAGTTGCGCGCACCGCGATGACGCCGGAGCAGCTCTCGGAAGGCGTCCCGCTGGCTTGGGCCAGCATCATCGGGCTCGGCCTTGTGCTCGCCGGGCTGTCCGTCGTGGTTGCCGCACAGGTGGGACGCCAGGTGAGCCGCCCTGTGCTGGCCGTCGCCAGCACCGCCCACCGTCTGCGGGCAGGCGAACTGTACGCACGCGCACCCCTCGACGGGCCACCCGAGACCGTCGAACTCGGCGAGGCGCTGAACGGCCTGGCTGTGCGCATCGAGGAACTGCTGGTCATCGAGCGGGAGGCGGTGCGGGAGCTGGCCCACCGGCTCCGCACGCCCGTGACGGCGCTGCGACTGGAGAGCGAGAACGTGCCCGATGCCGAGTCGCGCGCAGAGCTCGGACGCCTCGTCGGGCTGCTGCAGGCTGCGATCGACGACCTGGTGCGGGAGGCCCGGCGTCCGGTGCGCGAGGACTTGACCGCCGACTGCGACGCCGTGGCTGTGACGGCAGCTCGGGTCGCCTACTGGACGCCGCTGGCCGAGGACCAGGACCGCGCGCTGCGTGTGGCCCTTCCGACCGCGCCCGTGCGGGTGGCCCTCGGCGCTGCGGACCTCGGCGACCTCGTGGACATCTGCATCGACAACGTCTTCGCCCACACCAGCGACGGCGTCGGTCTCGGTGTGACCCTCACCCGCGCCGGCACGTCCGCCCTGCTGGTTGTTGCTGACGATGGTCCAGGGTTCACTGCCACGCCCGGCCAACCGCGCCAGGGATCGTCCGGCTTCGGCCTTCAGATCGTCGGGCGGGTGCTCGCGAAGGTCGGTGGCAGCCTGCGCACGTCTGCCCCCGGAGAGTCGGGGGGCCGGGTCGAGCTCACCCTGCCGCTGCGCGCAGCGGGGAGTGAGCCACAACGCTCACGCCACACGGGTGCCGCTGGGAAGCTGCCCGTAGGGCACCTTCAGTCGGCGGATCGCCACCCAGAGGAAGGTCGCCCCGATCAGCAGGTTCGCCCCCAGGCCCCACGGCCAGATCGGTGAGTCGATCGTGATCGGGCGCCGTTTGACCGGGCTGTGGATGTCCACGGGGTTCCCCGAGGCCGTTGTGATGTGGGGCGTACCGTCGGAGTCGTAATCCACGCGGTAGTAGTTGCTCATCGCGTAGAGCTGAATGCAGTCGTCCCGCTCGGTTTCCGGTGGCATCGACATCATCCGCACGCCCAGGCGGATCATCGCCAGCGGGTCGGCAGCCGATGACGCATACCCGCTGAGATCCGAGTACGCCCTTTCGGGCAACGGCGCGGCGTCGGCGACGACGACGAACGGGTTGATCACCGTGAACCACCAGACCCGCTCAAGGTGCACGTTCTGCTGCGTCTGCGTGTTCCAGGTGCACTTGTCGACGGGCGGCTCGGGCAGGCCGCCTACGTCGCCGTCGGTGTGGGTCGCCCAGTAGTTGTCGATCTTGGCCTGGTACTCGGCCTCGACGCCTGCAGGAATCCCCCAGACGCGCACCACATCGGTGCTGCGCACCAGCGGCGACATGATGACCATCAGGAAGGTGCTGATGACGGTGAGTGCGACGACAGAGAGGTAGGTCATCACCGTCGAGCCTGCCGGGCGGGACAGCAGCGCCGACCAGCCCAGTCCGATCGCGCACACCACGGCGACCAGAATGAAGACCACGGCGAAGCAGGCGACCACCTGCCACAGCGAGATCGAGCCCGTGACCATCGACCAGGCGATGAACGGCAGGCCGACGACGAGGAACACTGCAGCGGTCAACCAGGCCGCCAGCAGCTTGCCGATGGCGATCTCCGCAGCACTGAGCCGGGTGGCCTGCAGGGTGGCGAGGGTGCCGGCGCCGCGGTCGCCGTTGATCGAGGTGGCTGTGAACGACGGGGCGATGATCAGGCCCATGCCGAGGACGAAGAAGACGTTGAGGGCGAATGCCATCGGCCCGGGGTTCTGGACGTTGCCGTCGACGCCCATGATTCGCGATGTCGCAAGGATGACCAGCGACGTGATGGCCCCGATCACGAGAAACCACACCACGAGGGCCGTGATCCAGCGGCGCGAACGGATGCGCTGCTTGAGTTCCAGCTCCGTGACGGTCCGCAGGCCGTTCACCGACAGCCGCCAGGTGTTCATGACCGCTCCTCGTTCAGCGAAAGGTAGGTCTCCTCGAGGCGTCCGGCCACCGGGGTGATGGTGTGCAGCGGGACGTCCGCGCCGACGGCGGCGCGGATCAGTTCACGGGCCGACTCGTAGCCGGCGAGTTGCACGATCACCTCGCCATTCGGCTGGCCGGTCCATGGGATGCCAACGGCGTCGAGGAACATGCGCAGCCCCACCGGGTCGCTGGCGTCCAGGCGCCAGCCGCGCTTGGCGGCCTCCGACGGCTGCGCGGAGGTGTCGACCGTGCGTCCGCGGGAGAGGAAGACGGCCTGGTCATAGACCTCCTCGAGCTCGGAGAGCACGTGGGAGGAGACCAGCACGGTCTTGCCGTCGCGGGCGAGCTCGCGCAGGAGGTCGCGCAGCTCGATGCGGCTGCGCGGGTCAAGCCCGGACGCCGGCTCGTCGAGCAGCAGCACGTCGGGGTCGTGGATGAGGGCACGGGCAAGGCCGAGCCGCTGCTTCTGGCCGCGGCTCAGCACCCGCGCTGGCCGGGCGGCGAACTCACCCAGGTGCACGCGGTCGAGCATGGCGGAGACCCGGGCGGGGCTGGCTAGACGGGGAATCCCGTAGGCGTGGGCGAAGGTGGCGAGGATCTCGCTGCAGGTGAGCGCGTCCCAGGTGCCGAAGGCGTCCGGCATCCAGCCCACCCGTGAGCGGGCCTCAAGGTTGTCCGTTGCAACGTCGAAGCCGGCGATGTTGGCGCGTCCGGCGTCTGCCTGGAGCAGGCCGGACAGCAGCAGGAGCAAGGTGGTCTTGCCCGACCCGTTGGGCCCGATCAGGGCGGTGACCGCTGACGCAGGGGCCGTGAAGGTGATCCCGTCAACGGCCTTCACCTCGCCGAAGGCCCGCTTCAGGCCGATCGCTTCGATGCCCGGCGCGGGACCGTCCCCCGAGGGAGGGTGGTTGTCGCTCATGCGACCAACCTATTCAGACCCCGGGGCACATCGCGTCATCCCCACCGGCGAACGTCCTCATCCTGGAGGATGATCCGGCGGCTAGGGTCGTGGGCATGCGCATCCTTGGCAGCCTCGCGGTCGACATCGTGCTCGTCGGAGTCTTCGCCGTCATCGGACGGGCGAGCCACGCCGAGTCCCTCGACCTTCCTGGCGTCGCCACGACAGCGTGGCCCTTCGTCGTGTCCGTGGCGCTGGGTTCGGTTGTCGCGTCCTGGCGTGGCTGGCCGTGGTGGGTGCAGGGCCTGTTCGTCTGGGTGGTGACCCTCGTCGGCGGGATGGCGCTGCGGGTGGCAGCAGGCGGCTCCACCGCACTGGGGTTCGTCATCGTCGGTGGCATCACCCTCGCGCTCTTCCTCATCGGCTGGCGCGCGATCCTGCGCAAGCGCCTCACCGCCCCCGTCCCCCACCCCGAGTTGTCAGAATCTCACGAAGCCATAGCGCAGTGAGATTCTGACAAGTCGGGAAGGGCAGGCGCTCAGACGGTGAGCTTCGGGCCGTAGGCGGCGTACCAGGCGGCCACGACGGCCGTTGGGGCGCTCCCCTGGAACTCGAGGTCGGCGTTGCGGCCACCGCGCACAACGTCGCGGCCGGCCCCGCCTTCGAGCAGGTCGCGGCCGTGCTCGCCGAAGAGCCGGTCACGGCCGGTGCCACCAAGAAGGTGGTCGTTGCCTGCACCGCCGTAGACCTTGTCATTGCCGTTGCCGCCGTTGACGATGTCGCGGCCGTCGCCGCCGCCGACCACGTCGTAGCCGTCGTCACCGTTGACCTTGTCGTTGCCCGGGCCGCCCCAGACCCGGTCATCGCCGCCACCGCCGGAGAGTACGTCATCGCCGTGGCCACCGTGGATCCGGTCGCGGCCGGTGCCGCCGACGACGGAGTCATTGCCCGTGCCGGCGCAGATGACGTCGTTGCCCCCGAGGCCGTCGATGACATCGTCGCCGCCGAGCGCGACGATCACGTCCCGGCCATCGGTGCCGGTGAGGGTATCTGCGGCATCCGTGCCGACGATCGTGGCCTTGAGGCCACCGCAGGTGTAGGTCGCCGGGGCCGGCGTCGGGGTGGTGGCTTCAGCGCTGGCCGGCAGCGCGGTGAGCACGCCGAGTCCGGTGCCGAGGACCGCGAAGGCTGCGATCTGGAGGGTCTTGTGCATGGCTGTCATCTCTCCTCAGTAGTAGTGGATGATCCCATCCTGCGGGGCTGCGGCGACCTCCGAAGCAGGAATCGGCCGACCTCCAGCAAACCCGCAGCCTGCCTACAGCCAACCTCCAGCAGACCTCCAGCTAAGCGGAAAGGCAAAGACCCCAGCCCCCGTGAGAGGGCTGGGGCCGATGTGCTTCCGGGCTCAGTGGTTGTGGCTGTGCCCGTGACTATGATCGTCTTCGTCATCTGCCGGCTTCTCGACCACCGAGGTCTCGGTGGTGAGCAGCAGGGCAGCGATCGAAGCGGCGTTGGCCAGCGCAGAACGCGTGACCTTCACCGGATCGATGATGCCCGCAGCAACCAGGTCGACGTACTCACCCGTGGCAGCGTTGTAGCCGTGTCCCGGCTCCATCTCGGCCACCTTGTAGACGATGACAAGACCCGGCTCGCCGCCGTTCTCTGCGATCCAGCGCAGCGGCTCACCGAGGGCCTTTGCGACGATGCTGACGCCGGTCTTCTCGTCCCCGGCGAGGCCGAGACCGTCGATCAGCACGCGGGCGGCGTGGACGAGGGCGGAGCCGCCACCGGCGACGATGCCCTCCTCGATGGCTGCACGGGTGGCGGAGACAGCATCTTCGATGCGGTGCTTCTTCTCCTTCAGCTCCACCTCTGTGGCAGCACCGACCTGGATCACGCAGACGCCGCCGGCGAGCTTTGCAACCCGTTCCTGCAGCTTCTCCCGATCCCAGTCCGAGTCGGTGCGCTCGATCTCGGCGCGCAACTGCGCGACCCGACCAGCGACCTCTTCGGACTTGCCCGCACCCTCGACGATGGTCGTGTTGTCCTTGGTGACAACGATGCCGCGGGCGCGGCCCAGCACATCGAGGCCGACCTGGTCGAGCTTGAGGCCGACCTCCGGAGCAACCACCTTCGCGCCGGTGAGGATTGCGATGTCCTCCAGCATGGCCTTGCGACGGTCACCGAAGGCCGGAGCCTTCACTGCGACCGAGGTGAAGGTGCCCTTGATCTTGTTCACGACCAGCGTCGACAGCGCTTCGCCGTCCACGTCCTCGGCAACGATGAACAGGGTGCCGGCGGCGCCGATGACCTTCTCCAGCAGCGGCAGCAGGTCGTTCATCGAGGAGACCTTGCCCTGGTTGATCAGGATGTACGGGTCGTCGAGGACGGCCTCCATGCGCTCCGGATCGCTCACGAAGTACGGGGAGAGGTAACCCTTGTCGAACTGCATGCCCTCGGTGAACTCCAGCTCGGTGCCGAAGGTCTGGGACTCGTCGACGGTGATGACGCCGTCCTTGCCGACCTTGTCGAACGCGCTGGCGATGAGGGCGCCGATCTGCTCGTCACGAGCCGAGATCGTGGCCACGTGGGCCATGTCGTCGGTGGTCTCGATGTCGCGGGCAAGCCTGCGCAGCTCGGTGAC
>JADGPA010000181.1 GCA_017882685.1 Propionibacteriaceae bacterium
CAGCTACGGGCAGCAGGTGCGGCTGCCCTCGGCAAATCGCCCCGCTTCAACGACCAGTGGTTGTCCTCTAACAGTCGGTTCCCACGTCTAGCAGATGAACCCCATCTCACAAACGACCGTTTGTGAGATCCGCGACTCGGCACCGTGTCGCTGTGGCCGTGGCACGCTGGATCGCGTGCCGATCGACTCGGCGAGGTTCTGTATGAAAGGTGTCCGTGGTCGAGGAAGGGCCGTTGGGGTGCTGGCCCTGGCCGGGGGCGTTGGCTCGTCCGCACGGTTGCTGCACGACCCGGACCTGGGCCGGCATGTCCGTCGGCACATGCTCACCGACCTCTGCCTGCCGGGCTTTACGGGCTCCTCGCCATGAAGCGTGGTAGCCGCGGTCGCGACACGAACCCCAGCCTGACGTAGGAGACAGGCCTGGGGCCTCAAGATCCGTAGTCGACTAAGACGACGGTGGAGGCCCCAGGTGCAACGACAAGGTAGTGCCCTGCCCGGGCTCAGCGGGTCGGTTGACGCGGCGACCGCGACGATCGGGTTGCCGGGCTTCGTGGTGCTTGCAGCCGCTGAGTACGGCGGTGAGCTGGAACTGCTCATCGAGACGACCGAGTCGGGAACCGGCTGCCCAGAGTGCGGCGTGGTGGCCGTGTGGCACGACCGCAAGCCGCGCTGGGTTCGCGATCTGCCCGCCGGTGGCCGACCGGTGACGCTGGTGTGGTTAATTCCCCACGTGGGGCGTCACACAATTCCCTGGTGGTCCGTGACGGGGCTTGTTCTATCTGATCCGAGCCGGAGTCGCCACGGGTTGCGGGGCGATGACCTCGCGAATCTGGCTGGCGAGGTAGTCGGCGGAGGCTTGCCAAGGCCCACGGCAACGATGGCCTGCTGCGAGCCGCTCCGGAGCCGGACCAGCCAGACCTGACCGGCAGGACCACCGCCCCCAGCACTACATAGCCGCGCTCACCCCACCCGGGGTCTCCAGTGAGTTCGGTGAGTAACCAACGGCCCCGAGGTGACCCCTCCGAACGCGCCAGCCTGAACCAGGCTTGCCCATCGGTCGTTTCCCCCGCAGGGTCTGTCGGTGGCGCAGGTTGTCCTGGGTAGTAGGGCTACGTCCGGCAGGCCAGGCCGACCGGACGTGCCAACGACGAGGGACTGAACTTCCGAGAACCGCGCTACGCCAGAAGCGAAGCCGGTACTCCCCACGGGAGGAGGGCAAGACGTGCTTGCACGATCGGCCAGCTCGAGGGTGCGGGCGCCACTGGCCAGCAGACCGGTAGTCGTGCTGCTCATCGTGTGCTGCGCCGCGATCACGGCTTGCGGAAGTTCGAAGCCAGCGGGCGGACCCACGTCCGAGTCCGCCACGTCTGCGGACGCGGTGCCCACCTCGCCGGCTGCCGCGCCCACATCGCCGGGCAAAGCGCCCACCTCGCCGTCCTCGACGTCCCTGCCGCTGCAGTCCAGAGGGCTGGCGATCGGGGGGGACGCGCAAACGCGAGCCACTGAGGTTGTCTCGGTCCGCATCACCCGGCAGCAAGCCCAGGAACTCGCTGCCAGATGCGAGGCCACGGTTCAGGTGGCCAGTACCAGTGACGGGTGCGGTCGGGGGATGATTCAGAGCTTCACTGCTCTCCGATTGGCATGTTCACCAACAGCCACCGGGAGCGGGTGTCCGGACCAGACAATCGAGTGCTCGCCAGCGAACTCCCCGCCGGACGGGGGATGCATCACGATCCACACCTTCAACGGCCAGGACGCCGCAGCCGGCGGCTTAGCTGGGTTCGTGCAAATCGATGGCCCGCTGTGTGGTTCCACCACCTGCCTGCGGGTCGGCCTCGTTTCGGCGGCGCTGCACGAGGTCGCGGCGAAGGCGCCTCCGGTAGCCAGCAAGCCGCCTGTCACGGCGTCGCCATCGCCCCGCTCGCCAACCGCAACCGCCACGTCGAGGCCGACACCGACCCCTGCTCCCGCTGGCGCAACTCCGGCTAAACCGCGCGCCACTTCCTCGGCCAGCTCCGTCCCGAGTGCCCGCCCCTGACTCCGTGGGCGACGGCGACGGTGCCACCCCGGCGGTGGCTCAAGATTTCGGGCCGATCATCGAGCTGGCGACCCGGGTGCTGGCACCAGCGGGCGTCGTGTCCGCGCTGCTGTACTACTTCGGTTACGTCCGCGAGCAGGCGCTGTTCGCGTACTTCGGCGCCGACCTCGGAAGCCTCGGCTTCTCGACGACCGATTACCTGGTGCGCAGCGCCGGCACCTTCTTCATCCTGTTGGCGACGCTGCTGGTGGTGGCTCTCGCGGCGGTAGCCGCTCATCACCTGCTTCGGTACCTGCTCGGTCGAGCTCCTCGCTGGGCGCGACGCACCGTCTGGACCGCCCTGTACGCCGCCGCCGTTGCGCTGCTGCTGTTCGGCGTGATCGGCTTGTACCGGCGCAGCGACCCCCTGCTTCGTCCACTGGCTGCACCGGCCGCGCTCGGTGCTGGTGCCGTCCTACTCCAGTACGCGGTCGGAGCCACCGCCGGCGCCGCGAGCGGCACCCCGCTGGCGACCACCCTCGCCGCCACTCGCACCCTGCGCCGGGTGCTGGCCGGGGCGCTGGCGCTCATCTCGATATTCTGGCTGGCAGCGACCGTGGCGCTGCAGCGCGGTATCGACACCGCGCGGGCGATCGAGTTGGCCCTCCCCGCCCAGCCCCAGGCAGTGGTCTACAGCCACGACCGCGTGCAGATCAGCGGACCCGGGGTCAACGTCGTCCCGCTGGACACTGCGGGCTCCGCTTTCGCCTTCCGGTACAACGGCTTGCGGGTGCTCGTACACACCGGAGGTCGCTGGTTCCTGCTGCCGGTGGGCTGGACGCACGAGAACGGGGCCACCGTCATCCTGTTACCGGACCGTCCCGACAGTATCCGCGTCGACCTGGCGCCCTAACGGTAATCGGGTTCCGACCGCGGCCGCCCATCCGGTGGTTCGGCCCCGGCCGGCTGGCCGACCTCCTGCCATCCGGCCGTGCTGTCGCTGCGCAGTTCACTGGACAGATCTGGTGCTGTCGGTGCAGCTAGACCACCGGACCCGGATGTGTCACGACAGAGCCACTCCCAAGACCGAGATCGTCCTGCCGTTGTCCAGATAAAGGTTGATGTGGTCGTGGCCGAGGGGTGACAG
>JADGPA010000182.1 GCA_017882685.1 Propionibacteriaceae bacterium
ATCTCCGCCCGGACGCCCTGACGCTGGTCGAGATCGTTTGCCACCTCCTCGGTGAGGTAGAGCTCCGGCGAAAAGCTCTCTCCCTCATCGGCGCCGATCATCCCGACCGCATCGGCCCGGCACTGCCGACAGTGCCGCATGATCTGCATGCCCGGCCCGTCCTCGTCCTCGCAGGTGTCCTGAAGAGCCTTCAGCTCCGTGGCTGTCGGCCCGCGCTGCCCGGCGAGTCCGAAGTGCGTGCCGTGCTCGGGCTCGGAGATCAGTGGCAGGACGTTGTGCACGAAGGCTCCTTCGGCCTTGACCAGGCGGGCCACCTCGGGCAGGTGGGCGTCGTTGATGCCGGGGATCATCACCGAGTTGATCTTGACAAGCACGCCTGCGGCCACGAGTGCACGCAAGCCGACGAGCTGCTGGTCGAGGAGCACCTGTGCAGCCTCGACGCCGGTCAGCTGCCTGCCTTCATGCGCCACCCACGCGTAGATGCCGGCTCCAACCTCAGGGTCCACATAGTTCATCGTGATCGTCACGTGGTCGATACCGAGCTGGACGATGCGGTCGACGTACTCCGGCAGCTTCAGCCCGTTCGTCGACAGGCAAAGCCGAAGATCCGGGAAGTCACGCGCGATCAGCTCGAAGGTCCGGAAGGTCCGCTTCGCGTTCGCCAACGGGTCTCCAGGGCCGGCGATGCCAACGACCGAGAGCTGAGGCACCTTGGCGGCGACATACGCCACCTTCGCCAGCGCCTCTTCGGGGGAGAGCACCTTGCTGGTGACGCCCGGGCGACTCTCGTTGACGCAGTCGAACTTGCGGTTGCAGTAGTTGCACTGAACGTTGCAGCTTGGAGCGACCGCGAGGTGCATGCGGGCGTAGTACTGGTGGGCCTCCTGGTTGTAGCAGGGATGGGCGGCGACCCGGGCCTTGGTTGCCTCGTCCAGGCCGGTGCTCGGTCGCCCGCAGCTGCCTCTCTTGGCGCAGCCAGCGCCCAGACGCGGTGTGGGAGTGAGTAAGGGCAGGGAGCCGATCACGGTGGGCCTCCAGCAGGAGAGTGGTTCTGGAGCTTTCGCAGCCAGGGCGGAGGGGTGCCTTGGAGCACGACCTGAAGCCGGTCCAGGACGCTGGTGATCGTGGTACTCGGAGCGGTCTTCAACGGATGCACCCGCGCGTTGACCACCCGCGCCGCCGCGGCCGGCCCGATGCTGGCCACGCACAGCAGAGCGCAGCCGGCGAGAGCGTCGAGCCGTGCCCGGACCCGGTGGTCCTCGTTGTCGGCCTCGTCGGTGGCGATCGAACGGATCTCCCTGAGCTGAACGCCCTCGGCTGCGATGTCGTAGATGTCGAAGCGGGCGCACCGGCCGAAGTGGGCATCGACGTGGACGCCGTCAGCAGTGGCAAAAGCGGCGGTCAGCATGGCGTCTCCCAAGAGGTGGTGGGCGGGTTCGGGGCACTGTGGGGCACGGCAAGCAGCTCATTGGCCACCGCGAACAACAGCCGGAGACTGCCCCGATAACCCGTTGATGTCAGGTGCTGTGCCCCCAGCCGGTCGACGACCGGGAACCCGAGCCGGAGCAGCGGTATGCCGAGCCGCCCGGCCGTGGCGGCCCCGTGGCTCGAGGCCACCAGCAGCTCGGCGCCGGCCTCCCGTGCCCGGGCTTCGGTGTCCTCGAAGTCGCCGACGACCACCTCGTCGCACGCCAGCTGGTCCAGGTGGGTGGCAGCGGTGGGGGTGATGGCCGTGACGACGTGGACACCGGCCTCGGTGAGCAGCGCCGCGACGCCGGCGAGCAGGTCGGGCTCGAGTGCCAGAGCCACCCTGCGGCCGGCCAGCACACCGGATGAGTCCAGCAGTCCGTCGGTCAGCCGTGAGCGCCACTGCCGCAGGACTTCGGGCACATCCCGGCCGGCAACGTCTGCGAGCTCGCCGACGAGTGCATCGCCGGCATCCAGCCCGATCGCGTGCGGAACCACCCACGCGTCGGCACCGGAGAGCATCCGGGCCGCGGAGTCAAGGCCGGCACCGACGGCGAGGACCGCTGACGACCGACCGGCGGCGGCCGCGGCGCGCAGCGGAGTTCCACCGCTCAGCAGCGGCTCCCAGTCGTCGTCAAGGTGACCGTCCAGGGAGCGAGAGGAATCGGGCAGGACGATAGTTCGTAGACCGAAGGCCTCGGCGGTTTCGCGCAGCTCCTCCACGTCGAGCGGACCAAGTGTTGGTCCGGGCAGCAGGGTGACCTGGCCGTCCACGGCTGGCCCGGCACCTGGCAGCGCGAGCTCGGCGACCAGCGCCTCGACCGCGGCGGCGTACCCCTGCTCCAGACCGCCGCCGAGGTCGGGCACGGCCGCCAGCACCACGGGCGTCCCGGGAGATCGCAGCCGGAGGGTCCGGCGGACGTCCTCCCCGGCGGCGTCGACGAGGCCGGTGGTGATGACGCCGATGACTTCCGGCTGCAGTCGCTCGGTCACGGTCTCGATCGCGGCCAGCAGGCTGTCGCCGCTGCCGAGAATGGTGGTGACCTCGGTCAGGGCACTGGTCTGCAGCGGGATGCTCTCCCGGAAGTGCCGGGTGAGCAGCACCTTCACGAACGAGGCGCAGCCCTGCGAGCTGTGCAGCACCGGCATGCACCCGGCGACTCCGAGGAAGGCGAGGACGGCGCCCAGCGGCGCGCTGTGCCGTAGCGGGTCCACGGTCACCGCCTTGCGGTTCTGGACGAGGGTGGCCATCTCAGCCCGCCAACCCGACGGGAACCCGGGCATCGCCCAGCGTCCGGGCCAGGTCGCCGACAGCCCATGGGGCCGGGCGGCGAACCGTCCCGAAGACCGGGTTGGACACGACCCTGTCGACCTCGGCAGCCAGCGTGACCACGCCGTCGTACCCTGCGTAAGCCTGGTGCCGCTCCTGGTTGACGTCGAGGAACGCCACCCGTCCCTTCATCGCGGTGTAGAGGTTGCGCCCACCTGCGGCCAGCAGGGTGGCGCCGCTCTCGCGGACGATCCGGAGCAGGTCCTGCGGGTTGCCTTCCTCGATCAGCTGCGCCTCGGCGCCGAGCAGGCCGCGGATCCGGGTCACGTCATCCGGCGTGCTCTTCTTGGTGCCGGTGGCGACCACCTCGATGCCGGTGTCCTGCAG
>JADGPA010000183.1 GCA_017882685.1 Propionibacteriaceae bacterium
CCGAGCCGTTACTCCAAGCCCGATGGTGATTCGCGGCCGCGCTACGAGAAGGCTGCGGGTGATTCGCGTCCGAGCCGTTACTCCAAGCCCGATGGTGATTCGCGGCCGCGCTACGACAAGCCCGCAGGCGACGATCGTCGTGGCCCGCGCAGCGGTGACTCACGTCCCAGCTCCGGCGGCTATCGTCCTGACCGTCCCGCCGCCCGCGCGGGTGGTCGACCTGACTCCGCTGGCGGACCGAAGCGTTCGTCCAGCGCAGGCTACAAGGGCGTCAACGCGCGTCCGGATTCCTCGAGCCGGCCTCCGTCCCGCTACACCGAGGATCGTCCCCGCGAAGCTCCGCGTCCGGGCCTGGCCGCCAAGGTCAACGAGCCTGCGACTCCGAAGGGGCTCGACCTTCGCCAGTTGCCCCGAGGCGTCCGCGCTGAGCTCCGTGGCCTGACCTCTGAGCACGCGGAGGTCGTCGGCGCGCACCTGCTGATGGCCGGCCAGCTCATCGACACCGATCCCGACCTCGCTTACGCGCACGCCGAAGCCGCCCGTCGCCGCGCCGCGCGGTTGCCGATCACCCGTGAGGCTGCCGGCGAGACCGCCTATGCGGCCGGCAACTTCGGTACGGCCCTGAACGAGTTCCGTGCTCTGCGCCGGATGACCGGTCGTGACGACTACCTGGCGGCCATGGCTGACTGTGAGCGCGCTCTCGGTCGCTACCAGGGCGCCCTGAGGCTCGTGAAGGAGGGTTTGGCCAAGAACCCGGAGGTCGTGACCCGGATCGAGCTCCGGCTCGTTGAAGCCGGGATCAGGTCGCAGACCGGTCAGGTGGAGGAGGCCTTACGCCTGCTGAAGAGCGAGATCGAGGAACTCGGTACTCGCGGCACCAAGCTGGCGCGGGCGCGGCTGCGCTACGGCTACGCCGACCTGCTCGAGCGCACCGGTGACGGCGATCAAGCCGAACGGTGGTTCGACGCAGTCGTTCGGCTCGATCCCGACGACACCACGGACGCCGCTGACCGCGTGGCGGCCCTGCGCGGCATCGTCATCGAGTACGACGACACCGACGAGGAATTCGTTGACGAGGGCGAAGGCGACGACGAGGAGGACGAGTCCGAGGCTGACGTCACAAATGCTGAGGTCACCGGGGGCGAAGCCGTCGAGCCGGAGGAAGCTGCTGTTGAGGTCGAGTTCATCGACCTCAACGATGCGGTCGCCCTGGACGAGACGGACCTGAGCGAGGCTGCGGAGACCGACGAGCAGTGAGCCGCCTGATCGACGCCTATGACGCCGCCTTCTTCGACCTCGACGGGGTGATCTACCTCGGTCCGCTCGCAGTCGTTGGAGCCACCGGGGCGCTGGCAGGGCTGCGTGAGCTGGACAAGAAGGTGATGTTCGTCACCAACAACGCCGCCCGCTCTGCCCAGGTGGTGATCGACCAGCTCAACAGCCTCGGCTTCCAGGCCGACGACCACACCGTGCTCACCAGCGCGCAGGTGGCCGTCACGCACATCGCCCGCGAGCTGCCGCGCGGGGCAAAGGTCCTGGTCAGCGGCAGCGCGAGCCTTGCAGCGCTGGTGGAGCAGGCCGGCCTCGTGCCGGTGCAGACAGCCGCTGAGAGGCCGGACGCCGTCGTGCAGGGCTACGACCCCGCCATGACCTGGCCGCGGCTCGACGAGGCCGCCCTTGCCATCCAGGCCGGGGCACGCTGGTATGCCACCAACGACGACGCCTCCCGTCCCACCGAACGCGGCCTCGTGCCGGGCGCAGGCGGGGCGATCGCCGTGATCGCGGGCACCGTCGGCGGCCAGCCGACGATCTTCGGCAAGCCGTTCCCTCCGATGCTGGCTGAGGCCGTACGACGGACCGGTGCCGAGCACCCGATCTTCGTCGGCGACCGGATCGACACCGACATCGTCGGAGCCGCGAACGCCGGCATGGACTCCTTGATGGTGTTCACCGGCGCGAACGGCAAGTCCGACCTTGTCGCGACCGAACCGGGGGAACGACCCACCCATATCGGGGCGGACGTCCGCGCGTTGCTGGAACCACCGCGCACGGTCCAGGTGGAGCCCGCCCGGGCCAGTTGCCGTGGCCAGGTCGCGCGGGCCGACACCGGCACTGTGCGGCTGGACGCCGTGCCCTTGACGCTGGACGCACAGCTGGACGCCCTGTGGGCGATCACGCAGCTCGTGTGGGACGACCCGGCCCTCGACTGCACCGAAGCCCTGGCCAGCCTCGAACTGGTCGGCTGAACCCGTCCTCGAACCGGTATCCTTCCGGGGCCACCGAACACAAGGAGACGAACGTGTCCGATACCGAAAAGTCGACACCGGCGACCGACCTGGCCATGATCGCGGTCTTCGCCGCACTGATCGCAGCCTTCTCGCTGACGCCGTCCATCCCGATCGGCGTGGTGCCGATCACCCTCCAGACACTCGCTGTCGTGCTCGCGGGGCTCGTCCTCGGCCCTCGGCGGGGGTTCCTTGCCACCCTGCTCTACCTCGCTGTGGGTTTTGCAGGCCTCCCGGTCTTCGCCGGCGGCGCAGCCGGACTCGGCCTGCTGGCGAAGCCGTCGGTCGGTTACCTGCTGGCTTTCCCGTTCGGGGCGGCCCTCGCCGGGTACCTGGCGAGACTCTTCGCCTCGTGGCGGGGCGCGCGCCAGTACCTCGGCTTCTTCCTCGCCGGCGTGGGCGCCTCCCTGCTGATCCACGCTGTCGGCATCGTCGGCCTCATGCTGGTGGCGCGCATGGGCTTCGTCGCTGCGTTCGTGTTCGACCTGACCTTCTGGATAGGCGACTCGGTCAAGATGTTCGTAGCAGCAGCCATCGCTGTGGCTGTGCACAAGGCGTTCCCTGTTCTTCTGGTGCGCCGGCAGCCCGCTGTCGCCTGACCTTGATCCAGCTCCGCAGCGCAGGCGTCACTGTCAGCGTTCCGGCCTCAGGGCAGGTTCGCCGGCGGGTGCTGCTGCACCCGACCAGCCTTGAGCTGGCCGAGCGGCGGGTGGCCGTGATCGGGGCGAACGGCTCCGGGAAGTCAACGCTGCTGCAGTTGTTCAACGGCTTGGTGCTGCCCTCTGCCGGCGACGTGCTGGTCGACGGGCTCGACACCGCGAGGCGGGGCCGTGAGGTGCGCCGGCGCGTGGGGTTCGTCTTCACCGACCCGATGGCGCAACTGGTCCTTGCCACGCCCGCAGACGACATCGAGCTTTCCCTGCGTCGACTGATCCGAGACCGGAACGCCCGCAGGGTTGAAGCGCTACGGCTGCTGGGCGAGCGCGGGTTGGCCGAGCTGGCCGACCAGAGCGTCTACGACCTGTCAGGCGGTGAGCGGCAATTGGTTGCACTCACCTCTGTGCTCGCCGCGTCACCGAGCATCGTGGTCGCTGATGAACCCACCACTCTGCTGGACCTGCGCAACACCGACCGCGTCCGGGCGGCGCTGGCAGCTCTGGAGCAACAGGTGGTCGTCGCCACCCACGACCTTGAGCTGGCTGCGGACGCCGAGAGGGTCCTGGTGATCGAGGGCGGACGCGTGGCTGCAGACGGGGAGCCGGCCGAAGCCATCGACTTCTACCTGCGACTGGTGCGGCCGTGAACCTGTTCAGCCTCTACGTTCCCGGCAACACGGTGCTGCACCGGCTCGGCGTCGGCTCGAAGTACCTGCTGCTGCTCGCCCTGACAGTGCCGGCCCTGGTCGTCGGCGACCCTGGGGTGAGCCTTGCCGCCCTCGTTGCCGGCCTTCTGCTGTTGGCCAGTTGCCGGGCTGGCCTTGCCCACAGCTGGGGGTTGCCCGTTCCGCTCCTGGTACTGCTCGCCCTGCTGGCTGCCTACCAGCTCCTTGTCGGCCGACCCGACCTTGCGATCGTTGTGGCCGCCAACCTCGGCACCGCGGTGTACGCGAGCCGTATCCTCACCCTCACCACGCCCGGCCCCGCCTTGATCGACGCCCTCGTCGCCGCTGTGCGGCCGCTCGAACGGTTCGGCGTGAAGGCGGACATGGTGGGCCTTGCCGTCGCGATCATGGTCCGCTCCGTTCCGCTGCTCCTGGACTCCTTCGACCAGGTTCGTCAGGCTGCACGGGCTCGGGGACGCGAGCGCAACCTGTTCCTGCTGGTGACACCGGTGGTGGTGCGCGCGGTCGGCCAGGCGCAGGCGACCGGCGCAGCCCTCGCCGCCCGCGGACTGGGCGAGTCGTAGGTCCTGCCGGTCTGCTCCTCGCAGTTCGTTCCTCACTGCTTGTCGAGACTCCGCCCTTCCCGACCGCTGACGCGGTCGCGGCGGTTGTCGTCTAGCATGGCGCCGTGACCGAGCCTGCAACGCCGCCCACCACCGGCGTCCCGGATATCGATGCGGCCCTGACCCAGGTGAATCTCGACGGGCCGGTCGCCGACCACCACCAGCAGCTCTCCGCAGCCGTGGAGGCCCTGCAGCGGGCGTTGCGGACCCCCCAGCAGTGACCGCGCGGCTCGACCGTGCGTTGGTGGAGCGCGGCCTTGCCCGCTCTCGTGCCCAGGCCCAGGAGGCGATCAGGGACTTGCGCGTGCTGGTCAACGGCCACCAGGTCGCCCGAGCGTCCCAGCCGGTGCTGGCAGGTGACGCGATCGAGCTGTCAGGCGGCGACCATTACGTCTCCCGTGCCGCCCACAAGCTACTGGGTGCCCTGGCCGGCTCCGGCGTGACGGTGGCAGGGCGCGTGCTCGATGCCGGTGCGTCGACCGGCGGCTTCACCCAGGTGCTGCTCGAGGCAGGGGCTGCGAAGGTCTACGCGATCGACGTCGGCCACGGCCAGCTTGTCGATGAGCTCCGGGCTGATCCGCGCGTGATCGTGCGGGAGCGGCTCAACCTGCGTGACCTCACCCTCGGCCACGTAGATGGTGAACCCGTCGACCTCGTTGTGGGCGACGTGTCCTTCATCTCCCTGCGGCTGCTGTTGGCACCGCTGCTCGCCGTGCTGGCCCCGACCGGCGCTGCGCTCCTGCTGGTTAAGCCGCAGTTCGAGGTGGGCAGGGGTGGGCTGGATGACCGAGGGGTCGTCCGCGATCCCGTCCGGCGCGCCCGAGCAGTGACCGACGTCGCGGAAGCCGCCGCAGCGCTGGGCTGGCACGCGGCCTGGCAAGCGGAGAGCCAGCTGCCCGGTGAGTCCGGCAATCTGGAGTACTTCCTTCACTTGGTGCCCGGCACGCCCGATCTCGCGACCGCGGGCTGATCCTCGCAGTTCGTTCCTCACTGTTCCTCGCAGTTCGTTCCTCACTGCTCGTCAGGACTTCTCCCTTCCCGGTCGCTGGCGCGACCGTGGCGGTCGGCGTCTGCTCGTCAAGACTCGTCGAGTTGCAGCCGCTGACGCGTCTGCACTGCTCCTCGTCTAGGGTTGGTCCGTGAACCCGCAGCGTCGGCACGTGGCCGTAACCCTCCACCCGTTGCGTCCGGCGGCCCTCGAGGCCGCGGCGGAGTTCATCACCGGTATGAACTCGCGTGGGATCACCTGCCTGGCGTCTCCCGAGGACCTCGCGGCGCTGGCTGCCCGCGTCCCGGGTGCGGACCTGGACGATCTGAACGGTGGGGACTGCGAACTGATGGTGGTATTCGGCGGCGACGGCAACATCCTGCGCGCGGCCGAGTGGTCACTGCCCCGGCAAGTCCCCGTGCTGGGGGTGAACCTCGGCCATGTCGGGTTCCTCGCCGAGCTGGAATCCTCGCAAGTGGGGTCGCTGATCGAACATGTCGCGCGCGGCGACTACGAGGTCGAGGAGCGTATGACCATCGACACCGTCGTCCGCGCGGAGCGGGGGGGCGAAGAGCTGTGGCGGTCGTTCGCCATCAACGAGGTGTCGGTGGAGAAGCTGGCACGGGAGCGGATGATCGAGGTGCTGGTGCGAATCGACGACCGGCCGTTGTCCCGCTGGGCCACCGACGGGGTGCTCGTGGCCACCCCCACCGGCTCCACCGCCTACGCGTTCTCCGCCCACGGTCCGGTGATCTGGCCGGAACTGAGCGCCCTGCTGCTGGTGCCGCTGAGTGCGCACGCCCTGTTCGCCCGCCCGCTGGTGTTGAGTGAACGCACGGTCGTCTCGATCGAGGTGCTGCCGGGCGGCAGCCCCGGCGGGGTCGTCTGGTGCGACGGCCGGCGCACCACCGACGTGACCGGCGGTATGGAGATCGAGGCGAGGCTGGGGGAGCACAAGCTGCTGCTGGCTCGCACCGGCGAGCAGCCGTTCGTGACCCGACTGGTTCGCAAGTTCGGGCTGCCCGTCGACGGCTGGCGTGGCGCAGCCGAGAGGAACGCCACCCATGCTCGCTGAGCTGCGGATCGCCGATCTCGGCGTCATCGGCGAGGCCACCATCGAGCCCGGCCCGGGCTTCACCGCCGTCACCGGAGAGACCGGCGCAGGCAAGACCATGATCGTCACCGGGCTGGCGCTCCTGGCCGGCGCAAAGGCCGACCCGAAGCTGGTGCGCAATGGCGCCTCCCGCGCCCTCGTCGAGGGTCGCTGGCAGGTGGGGCCGGACACCGCAGCGGAACTGGCGGAGCTTGGCGCGGAGACCGAGGACGGCGAAGTGCTGGTGAGCCGCCAGATCGGAACGAACCGATCCCGGATGAGCGTCGGTGGTGCGCAGGTGCCCCTCGGCGCCGGCGCTGCAGTCGTCGGCGAATGGGCGACCATCCACGGCCAGTCCGAACAGCTTCGACTCGGGTCACCGGACCGCCAGCTCCAGGTACTCGACCGTTACGGCGGACCCCTGCTGGCGGCGGAGCTCGCCGGCTACCGTGTGGAGTACGCCGCACGCAGGACTGCGGCAGCGGAACTGTCCGAGCTGACCACCCAGTCACAGGCGCGCGCCCGGGAACTCGACCTGCTGCGCTTCGGGCTGGACGAGATCGCCAAGGCCGACCCGCAGCCGGCCGAGGACGTGGCGCTGGTTGCCGAAACCATCCGGCTGCAGGCCGTTGATGACCTGCGGCTGGCCGCGCACGTCGCGCTCACGGCCCTGGCGGGTGACGAGGACGACTACGAGACACCCGACGCGCTCGGCCTTGTCGGCGCCGCCCGCAAGGCGCTCGCCCCAGCCGTCGACAAGGATCCGACGATTGCACCGCTGGCTGAGCAGCTGGAGGGCGCGGCGGCCGCGATGGCCGACGTCGCGTCGGGCATCGCCTCCTACGCCGCGGGGCTGGACGCCGACCCGCTGCGCCTCGAATGGATCGCCGGTCGCAGGGCCGAGCTGGCGCACCTCACCCGCAAGTACGGCGCCACCGTCGATGAGGTGCTGGCCTGGGCAGCGGAGGCCGTCACGAGGATCACCGTGCTGGACGCCGGCGACACCCGGATCGAGGAGCTCAGGGCCCAGGTCGCTGCACTCGACGAGCGGCTCGTCGCGGCGGCGGGCCGCATCACCGCGCTGCGGCGGGCAGCGGCCACCGAACTGACCGGCCTGGTCGCCGGCGAACTCGTCGCCCTTGCGATGCCGCGGTCACGACTGGATTTCGAGCTCACCCCGGCTGCGGAGCTTGGGCCCAACGGCGGTGACCAGGTGAACCTGCTGTTCTCCGCGAACCCGGGAAGCACGCCCGGACCGCTCGGCAAGGTGGCCTCCGGCGGCGAGTTGAGCCGCGTCCGGTTGGCGCTGGAGGTCGTGCTTGCCACCGAAGCCAGCGGCGAGACGTTCGTCTTCGACGAGGTGGACGCCGGCGTGGGCGGAGCGGTGGCGCTGGAGATCGGGCGGCGCCTGGCGCGGCTGGCCGAGCGCTGTCAGGTGATCGTGGTGACCCACCTCGCGCAGGTCGCCGTCTTCGCCGACCGGCACTACGTGGTCAGCAAGGCCGATGACGGCTCGGTCACCACCAGCGGGGTGCGGCTGGTCGAGGCCGACGAGCGCGTGGAGGTGCTCGCCCGGATGATGGGCGGGCTCGACTCCAGCGACTCCGGCCTGGCGCACGCTCGGGAGCTGCTGGCTTTGGCAGCCAGCTGAAGCAGGCCCGATGATCCCCGTCCGGGCTTCAGTCAGCACGGCCGCCCCACACCAGGCGGCCGCGTTCGTGTCCAGCGGAGCGTCGCGTTGGCCGGAGGCGCCGATTCAACGATAGGTTGGAATCCCGTGGGGACCTCGACTAAGACCAAGCACGTATTCGTAACCGGGGGAGTCGTCTCCTCTCTAGGCAAGGGCCTGACGGCGTCAAGCCTCGGCAGCCTTCTTGTGGCAAGGGGCCTTCGGGTCACCATGCAGAAGCTGGATCCGTACCTCAACGTCGATCCGGGCACCATGAACCCGTTCCAGCACGGCGAGGTCTTCGTGACAGAGGACGGCGCCGAGATGGACCTGGACATCGGCCACTACGAGCGCTTCCTCAACGTCTCGCTGAACGCAGAGGCCAACGTCACCACCGGCAAGGTGTACTCCCGGGTGATCGCCAAGGAGCGCCGCGGCGACTTCCTCGGCGACACGGTGCAGGTCATCCCGCACATCACGAACGAGATCAAGGACGACATGCTGGCCATGGCCGGGCCCGATGTCGACGTCGTGATCCACGAGATCGGCGGCACCGTCGGTGACATCGAGTCCCTGCCGTTCCTCGAGGCCGCCCGCCAGGTGCGTCGTGAGGTGGGTCGCGAGAACGCCTTCTTCCTGCACGTCTCCCTGGTGCCCTACATCGGTCCGAGCGGCGAGCTGAAGACCAAGCCCACCCAGCACTCGGTGGCAGCGCTCCGCCAGGTCGGCATCCAGCCGGACGCCATCGTCTGCCGCGCCAGCATGGACATCCCGACCGGGGTGAAGCGCAAGATCGCCCTGATGTGCGACGTGGACGAGGAGGCCGTGATCTCCTGCCCCGACGCCCCCTCCATCTACGACATCCCGAAGGTCATCCACGCAGAAGGCCTTGACGCCTACGTCGTGCGCCGGCTCGGCGTCTCTTTCCGCGACGTGAACTGGACCAAGTGGGACGACCTGCTGGAGCGCGTGCACAGTCCCAAGGAGCAGGTCACGATCGCCCTTGTCGGCAAGTACATCGACCTGCCAGACGCCTACCTGTCGGTCTCTGAAGCGCTGCGCGCGGGCGGCTTCGCCAACTGGGCGAAGGTGAACATCCGCTGGGTGGCCTCCGACAGCTGCGAGACCACTGCCGGCGCGATCGCAGCCCTTGGGGACGTCGACGGCATCTGCGTACCCGGTGGCTTCGGCATCCGCGGTGTCGAGGGCAAGCTCGGCGCCCTCCGCTACTCCCGCGAGAACCAGATGCCGACCCTCGGACTGTGCCTCGGCCTGCAATGCATGGTGATCGAGGCGGCACGCAACCTGCTGGGGCTGGAGGACGCCGCGTCCACCGAGTTCGAGCCGGAGACCCATGCCCCGGTGATCGCGACCATGGCCGAGCAGGTGGCCATCGTCTCCGGCAAGGGAGACATGGGGGCCACCATGCGGCTGGGCTCCTACCCGGCAGACCTGACCCCAGGCTCGCTCGTTGCGAAGAGTTATGGCTGCACCCGAGTCAGCGAGCGCCACCGGCACCGCTACGAGGTGAACAACGCCTACCGCGACGACCTGGCAGCCAAGGGCCTGCACGTCTCCGGCACCAGCCCGGACGGCAACCTTGTCGAGTTCGTCGAGCTGGACCGCGCGCTGCACCCGTACTACGTCGGCACCCAGGCCCACCCCGAGCTCAAGTCGCGGCCCACCCAGCCGCACCCGCTGTTCGTCGGCCTGATCGAGGCTGCGGTGAAGCGCAAGCTGTCGGCGCGGCTCCCCGACGTCGAGGCCTGATCGCCGTGGCCCGGCAACTGGCCCGCTCCGAGGTCGCTGACACCCCGATGGTCTGGCCGGTCGCCGGCCACGTCGTGCTCGGGCACGGGCAGGTCTCCGACTTCGTCAACGACACCGTCGTCACTCCCGACGGTGGCCGGATGGAGCGGCAGTACACCCTGCACCCCGGCGCTGTCGGGGTGATCGCCTGGGACGCCGACGACCGGATCGCCGTCGTCCGGCAGTACCGGCACCCGGTCGGCTTCCAGCTCACCGAGCCGCCCGCCGGCCTGCTCGACGCCGACGGCGAGAGCTGGCTGACGGCCGTGCAGCGCGAACTGGCGGAGGAGGCAGGGCTCAGCGCCGACCGGTGGCAGATCCTGGTGGACCTGTTCACCACGCCGGGAGCAAACCAGGAGTCGCTGCGCATCTACCTGGCCCGCGGGCTCACCGGCACCGCCGCGCCGGACGGCTTCGTCGCCGACCACGAGGAGGCAGACATGGAGGTCTGCTGGGCGGCCCGCGCCGACCTGGTCGACGCCGTGCTGGCTGGCCAGCTGCAGAACCCGACCATGGTCGCCGGTGTGCTCGCCCTCGAAGTGGCCCGCCTTTCGGGCCGCCTTGACGACCTCCGCAGCCCTGAAGCGCCCTGGCCGGCCCGGGCCGTCCGCGAGACCCACAACGCCGCCCTGGCCACCCTCGATGGCCACGCCGGTTGAAAAGCTGGTCCGCAGCTACCTGGACCACCTGACCGTCGAGCGCGGCGCCTCACCGAACACCGTCGCCGCCTACCGCCGCGACCTGGCGCGCTACACGGCTTTCCTTGCCGGCCGGGGCATCGTCGATCCGGCGAAGGTGACGGAGGCCGACGTGACGGCTTTCCTTGCCAGCCTGCGGGCCCCCACGGGCGGCCGAGCCCCGCTGTCGGTGGCCAGCGCCACACGGTCGCTGGTCGCTGTCCGGTCGCTGCACAGCTTTGCTGCAGCAGAAGGGCGCACCCCGACCAATCCGGCGGCCGCCGTCCATCCACCAAAAGCCGGCCGCGACCTCCCCAAGGCGCTGGACATCGCGCAGGTGCAGGCGCTGCTCGACACCCCGGACGCCGAGACCCCGATGGGCCTGCGGGACGCAGCCCTGCTCGAACTGCTCTACGGCACCGGAGCGCGGATCTCGGAGGTGCTCGACCTGGACGTCGACGACGTCAGCCCACTGTTGGGCGATCCGGAGGCAGGACTTCGGCTGTTCGGGAAGGGCCGCAAGGAACGGCTCGTGCCGGTGGGCTCGTACGCCCGCAAGGCCGTCGAGGCCTGGCTGGTGCGGGGACGCGCGGCCTTCGCCCAGGCGTCCTCCCGGCCAAGCGCTGCCCTGTTCCTGAACCGCAAGGGGCTGCGGCTCAGCAGGCAGAGCGCCTACGGGGTGATGCAGAAGGCCGCAGCTGCCGCCCACCTCGACCTGGAAGTGTCCCCGCACACCCTGCGGCACTCGTTCGCGACCCATCTCCTCGACGGCGGGGCCGACGTCCGGGTGGTCCAGGAACTGCTGGGGCATGCTTCGGTGACCACCACCCAGATCTACACCCTTGTCACGGTCGAGCACCTGCGCGAGGTGTTCCTTGCCGCCCATCCCCGGGCGCGCTGACAGCACGAGAGCCTAGAGTCAAGCCATGCCTGGTCCGGATCGCCGCACGCTGCTGGTCGGGGGGCTCGCCCTCCTTGCTGGCTGTACGGCTTCCGCACCGCCGGTTGTGAGCCCCACCCCCGGCACTGGTTCGCCGTCAGCGACACCCAGCCCGTCCATGATCCCCACCCCAACGCCGACGCCAACACCCACGCCGACGGTCAACGACGACGTTGTGGTGATGACCTACAACATCCTCACCGGTGCGCGCGTCGCGGGCAGCTTCCGCCAGCACGTGCCGAAGGCGGACGTCCGCTTCGCCAGACGGGCCCCCGTCCTCGTGGAATGGATCACAGACGCCGCACCCGACCTGCTGGGCATCCAGGAGAACGAACTGATGGGGCCACCGCTGCACCGGCCGCTGCGAGCCCTGGTGCCGAAGCTGCCCCGTTTTACCGCTGTCCATGCAGACACCGACGTGCCGATCCTGTTCCGGACGAGCCGGTTCACCCTCAAGGACTCCGGTGTCAGCACCATTTCCACAGCGCACTTTCATCGCATGTGCACCTGGGTGATCCTCACCAGCAAGCGCACCGGCGCTGACGTGCTGGTGGCCAACACACACCTCGACTCCGGCGAGAACCGACGGATCATCCGGATCCGTGAGGCCTCGCTGACCAAGCTGGCCGACGTGGTCCAGCGCATCGATCCCGAAGGGACGCTGCCGCTGATCGTCCTGGGCGACTTCAACACCATCACCCACCGCGTTGAAGGGGAGGGGCTGCCGCACGTGTTCGAGCCGCTGGCGCGGCTCGGCCTCGTCAACAGTCGGTGGATGACCACCAACGACACCAGCACGGTTCCCGGTGCCGCAACGATGAACAGCCTTGGTACACAGGTCGATGGGCGCTGGACCTACGGCGCGATCCGTCACGACGGTTACACCTTCGACTATGTGTGGTGCGGACCCGGGATCTCGGTGCGCAGCTGGCAGGTCTACACGGGGCCCGGCGTGCGGGAACGCCAGGGGCATCCGTTCTTCGCGGCCGGGCCAGTCCCGTCCGACCACTGCCCGGTGCGGGTCGAGGTATCGATCCCGAGCTGACGTGCCTGCCCGGCACGGCGCGTCCGTGCAGACTTGTCGACATTTGGGCGTAGGTTGGTCCGGTGACCAACACCAACGCGCCAGCCCTGATCGAACCCGAGCCGATGGTGGGGGCAGGAGAGATCGGGCCGACCGGAAGGCCGATGCCCGACCTGCCGGCGCCGACGCCCCCGGATCCGAGCCACCCCAAGCGCGCGCTGATCATTGCGATGTGCAACCAGAAGGGCGGCGTCGGGAAGACCACGACGACGATCAACCTCGGCGCTGCGCTCGCAGAGACCGGACGCAAGGTGCTGCTGGTCGACTTCGACCCGCAGGGCTCGCTGTCGGTGGGGCTCGGGGTGAACCCGCACACGCTCGACACCAGCATCTACGACCTGCTGCTGAACAAGCGCACCGCCGCGGAGGACGTGATCACCCGGACGGTCGTGCCAGGGCTCGACCTGCTGCCCTCCAACATCGACCTGGCCGCTGCGGAGGTGCAGCTGGTCTCCGAGGTCGCAAGGGAGCAGACGCTGCGCAGGGTGCTGACCAAGGTGCGCCACAGCTACGACATGATCCTGATCGACTGCGCCCCGTCCCTCGGCCTGCTCACCATCAACGCGCTCACCGCTGCGGACAAGGTGCTGGTGCCGCTGGAGTGCGAGTTCTTCGCCCTGCGCGGGGTGGCCCTGCTGACCGACACCATTGAGAAGGTGCAGGACCGGCTGAACCCTGAGCTCGAGGTGCTGGGAATCGTCGGCACCATGTATGACGCGCGCACCCTGCACAGCAGGGAGGTGCTCGAGAGGGTGGTCGAGGCCTTTGGCGAGACGGTCTTCCACTCGGTGATCCGGCGCACGATCAAGTTCCCGGAGACCCAGGTGGCCGGCGAGCCGATCACCACCTACGCCCCGTCCTCCGCGGGCACGGTGTCCTACCGGCTGCTGGCGCGGGAGGTGCTGTTCCGATGCCCCGGCGCCTAGGCCTCCCCGGCGCTTCCGAGCCGTTCCGGGAGACCTCCGGCCCGGACTTCGTCCGCGACGACGACACCGACGCCGACGACTCCGGACCCCGCACCAGTGGGCGGATCCGGCACGAGGAGAAGATCACGGTCTACGTCAGCAGCGACGAGCTGCTGGCCCTCGAACAGGCCCGGCTCACCCTCCGGGCCCATCACGGCATGGCAGTCGATCGCGGCAGGATCGTGCGTACGGCGATCGGGCTGGCCATGGCAGACCTGGACGCCCGCGGCGCGGACTCCGACCTGGTCCGCGGACTCGGCGAGCCGTGAGCCCGCTCCCGGGAGCAGAAACCGCGGAGTTCAACGTCCACCTCAGCAACTTCACCGGCCCGTTCGACCTGCTCCTGCACCTGATCTCCAAACACAAGCTGGACGTCACGGAGGTGGCGCTCTCGCAGGTCACCGATGACTTCGTCGCCCACATCAAGCTGGCAACGGCTGCGAACGGCCCCGGCTGGTGGGACCTCGACCAGTCGAGCTCCTTCATCGTCGTAGCAGCGACCCTGCTCGACCTGAAGGCCGCCCGGTTGCTGCCGCAGGGCGAAGTGGACGACGCCGACGACCTGGCCCTCCTGGAGGCCCGCGACCTGCTGTTCGCCCGCCTCCTGCAGTACCGGGCATTCAAGCTGGTCAGCGGCTGGCTGTCCGCGACCCTTGAGGTTCAGGCTCGCCGCCACCCCCGTCCGGGTGGGCTTGAGGAACGCTTCGCCAAGCTGCTGCCCGACGTGGTGCTGGACGGCTTCGGCGACGTCATCGCCATCATGGCCGGACGCGCGCTCACTCCCCGGGGTGAGCCGCAGGTATCGCTGACACACCTGCACGCGTCGCTGGTGAGCGTGCGCGAGCAGGCCGACCTCATCGTGCACAAGCTGTTGGCGCACAGCTCGATCACTTTCCGCTCCCTGACCGCCGACGCAGGCGACCGCCTGGTGGTGGTTGCGCGGTTCCTTGCGCTGCTGGATCTGTTCCGGGAGGGCGCGGTGAACTTCGAACAGCTCACCCCGTTGGGCGAGCTCACCGTCCGCTGGCTCGGTGCAGAGGTGGACGCCGACCGGATCGGAGCAGAATACGACGAGACCCCCCAACCACAGGAGAACGATGAGTGAGATCTCCGGCGCGGTGGAAGCCCTGCTGTTGATGGCGACCGAACCGGTCCCGGCCACAGACCTGGCCGAGGCGGTGGATGTGCCCGTCGCGGAGGTGGAAGAGTGCCTTGCCGGCCTGGCCGCGTTCTACGACAGCACCGGACGTGGCTTCGAGCTGCGCCAGGTGGGTGCAGGCTGGCGCTACTACACCCGCGACGAGCACGCCGACGTGATCGGGCGCTGGCTGCTGGAGGGCCAGCGGGGCACGCTGAGCCAGGCGGCGCTGGAGACGCTGGCCGTGGTTGCCTACCTGCAGCCCATATCCCGCGGACGGGTCTCCGCTGTGCGCGGGGTGAACGTCGACGGCGTCATCCGCACGCTGGCCACCCGCGACCTGATCGAGGAGGTCGGCCGCGACCCCGAGACCGGGGCCCGCCTGTTCGCCACGACCAGCTACTTCCTGGAGCGGATGGGGCTCACAAGCCTCGATCAGCTGCCGCCGCTGGCCCCCCACCTACCCGACGCCTCGGCGCTGGAAGCAGAACTGATCGGGCTGGCCGGCGTCGGACTTACCGACGCCGGTTTGGCCGGCGCAGGAGAGGGAGCATCCGAATGAGCCAGCCCGACGGCCCGGAACTGCACGAGGGCATCCGCTTGCAGAAGGTCCTCGCCCAGGCGGGGGTGGCGTCCCGGAGGGCAGCGGAGGACCTGATCTTCCGCCGCCGCGTCGAGGTCAACGGCGAGGTCGTCACGGAGCAGGGGCGCAGGGTCGACCCGGTGAACGACGTGATCCGCGTGGACGGCAAGCGGATCCCGCCGCAGGCCGCCCACCTGTACGTCGTGCTGAACAAGCCCCGCGGTGTGGTGTCGACGATGGAGGACCCGCACGGGCGCCCGGCCCTGGCAGAGATCGTCCGCACGTTCACCCCGGAGCGCCTGTTCCACGTCGGCCGGCTGGACGCCGAGACCGAGGGCCTGCTGATCCTCACCAATGACGGCGACTTCTCCCAGCGGATGATGCACCCCTCCTTCGAGGTGCCGAAGGTCTACGTCGCGGAGATCGCCGGGGTGATCACCGAGGCGTCGCTGAAGAATCTTCGCAAGGGCATCACGCTCGACGACGGGCCGGTGAAGCCCGACAAGGTTGAGCTGCTGCAGCGCGGCACCGACCGCAGCCTTGTGCGGGTCACGCTGCACGAGGGCCGCAACCGCATCGTGCGTCGCATGTTCGACGAGATCGGCCAGCCGGTACGCCAGCTGTCCCGGATCGCGATCGGCCCGGTGCGCCTCGGCGAACTGAAGTCCGGGACGTTGCGGGAGCTGACCCGTGAGGAGCTCGGCGCGCTGCTCGACCTGGTGCAGCTGTAGGTGGAGCGCGTCCTCGGGGTGGAGACCGAATACGGACTCAGCGCCCGTACCGACTCCGGACGGCTGAGCGCTCCCGAGGCGGCGGAAACTCTGTTCCGTCCTGTGGTCGCTGAGCACCGCTCGGCCAACGTCTTCCTCGTCAACGGCGGCCGGCTGTACCTCGACGTCGGCGCCCATCCCGAATACGCGACCCCCGAGTGCCGGACGGCGCGCCAGTTGCTGGTCGCGGAACGGGCAGGCGACGAGATCGTCGCCCGGCTCGCCGCGCGCGCTTCGGAGTTGTCGGCACAGGCCGGCCAGCAAGTGCGCTTCCGGCTCTTCAAGAACAACGTCGACAGTTTCGGCAACTCCTACGGCTGCCACGAGAACTATCTGGTGAGCCGCGACCTCGACCTGGAGGTGGCCGCCGACCTGCTGGCCACCTTCCTGGTCACCCGGCAGGTGATCTGTGGCACCGGGCGGCTGCACCGCGGCGAGTTCACGATCAGTCAGCGCGCTGACCACCTGCACGACCAGCTGTCCGCGCTCACAACAAGGGCACGGCCGCTGCTGAACACAAGGGACGAGCCGCTGGCCGACGCCAGCAGGTTCCGCCGGCTGCACGTGCTCGCCGGTGACTCCAACCTGCTTGAACCGTCGGCCTGGTTGAAGGTGGGCAGCCTTGCCGCCGTCCTCGAGTTACTGGACACCCCCACCGGCCCCGACCCGAGGCTGGCCCGGCTGCGGCTCGCCGACCCGGGCTCTGCCCTGAAGCTGGTGGCCCGCGACCCCGGCATCCGCCTCGAGCTCGCGGACGGACGCCACCTGAGTGCGATCGAGCTGCAGCGCGCCCACTTGGAACTGGCCACGGTCCACGCCGAACCGGCCCTGGTCGCGCTGTGGTCGCGCGTGCTGGACGCGCTGGCCGACGGCGTCCCCGAGCGCGTCGCCGCCGAGGTGGAGTGGGTCGCCAAGCGCCGACTGCTTGACGGCTACCGCAGCAGGCACCGGCTGGCGGTCGACGACCCCAGGTTGGCCCAGCTCGATCTGGCGTTCCATGAGCTGGGCGGATTGTTCACCCTGCTGGAGGCCAGGGGAGCCGTGACCCGGATCACCGATCCGGCAGACGTCGAGGCGGCGCTGCGCCAACCCCCCACCGGCACGCGGGCGGAGGCACGATCGGCCTTCCTTACTGCGGCTGCCGGCCAAGGGCGCGACCACACCGTCGACTGGCAGACCTGCACCGTCCACGATCTTCCGGGTCCGGACGGGCGGCCGGCGGACCGCAGCGTGGTGCTGGGCGACCCCCTGGCAACAGTTTCCGACGAACTCGAAGAGTTGGTAGCAGCAATGTCGGCGCAGCCCCGCGTCCGGGCAACCGGCGGGTTCCGTCCGCCCGCACAGTGAGGTTCGGTATTCTCTCCCGGTGTCCTACTCCCGCCTGATCCCGGCCCTGGCCTGCGTGCTCGCGCTCGCCGCCTGCGGCAGCCCCTCTGCGTCGCCCACCATCACGGCCAGCCCCAGCACCTCAGCGACGCCTTCCGCATCGGCGACGCCGACGGCCAGCATCGCCGTCTCTGACTCGCTGGACGCGATCAAGGTCACCGGTGCGAAGGGGAAGCTGCCGACGGTCACCATCAAGGCGCCGTTCGCGATCGACAAGACCCGCGTGCAGGTGCTGGAAAAGGGCAGCGGCGACAAGGCCGTCGCGGACGGCTACGTGACCGTGAACTACTACGGCGCCCTTGGCCGCACCGGCAAGAAGTTCGAGGAGTCCTTCAGCTCCGGGTCCACAGCGACCTTCCCGCTGGGCCAGGTCATCGCCGGCTTCAAGACCGGGCTCACCGGCCAGCAGGCGGGTAGCCGGGTGCTGATCGCGATGCCCGGTTCCGACGCCTACGACGCCAACCCGACCAGCGGTCCCACCGACTACCAGGTCGGGGACACCCTGGTGTTCGTGGTCGACATCATCTCGGTCTCCGTCTCGGGCCCGACCGGCAAGGCCGTCACCCCGGCCTCGGGCCTGCCGACCGTCAGCGGGGCGAGCAAGCCCACGATCACGATCCCGTCCGGCACCCCGCCCACCAAGATGGTCACCCAGCCGCTCACCGAGGGCACCGGCAACAAGGTCGCAAAGACCGACACGATCATGGCCCGCTACGTGGGCTACTCGTGGAAGACCGGCAAGCTGATCGACGACGGCTTCGACACCCCGACCTCCGGCAAGGTGACCGGCCTCATCCCCGGCTGGCAGACCGGCCTTGTCGGCAAGAAGGTCGGCTCGCGCGTGCTGATGGTGTTGCCGCCGGCCGACGGCTTCCCGAACGGCAGCAACAACCCGCCGGTCGAGGCCGGTGACACCGTGGTCTACGTGGTCGACATCCTGTTCTCCTCCGCGTCCGCGTAGCCAGGGGGATCGACGACCCAGGGTTCGCGGGGCACCTGGAGCGGGTCGAACCGCTCCAGCAGTTGCGCGAGCGTCACGGCCTCACCAGGATCGGCGAGGCCCAGGGATCGGGCCAGCAGGCTCAGCACCTCCGCAGGGCCCACGCCCAGGGGAGCTAGGTCGGCTAGGGTGACCGCACCGTCCCGCTTGGCCAGGCGGACGCCGTCGGTGTTGACCGCCAGCGGCACGTGGGCGTAGGAGGGCGCTGCGCCGCCGAGCCGGGTGGCAAGCCAGGCCTGACGCGGGGAGGACGACAAGAGGTCGTCCCCGCGGACCACCTGGTCTACTCCCATCGCCAGGTCGTCAACCACAACGGCGAGGTTGTAGGCCGGCACGCCGTCGTTGCGGACAAGGACGAAATCGTCGACCACTTCGGTCTCCTCACCGGCCCATAGGTCGGTCACGCTGAAGCGCTGGCCGCCGGCCCGCACCCGCAGCGCTGGGCGCCGGGTGGACGCCAACTCCTGCCTGCGGGACGCCGCCAGCCGCAGGCAGGTGCCGGCATAGGGGCGGTACCCGTCCGCGTGTGGCGCGGAGGGCGCCTCCGCGATCTCCCTGCGGGTGCAGTAGCACTCGTAGGTGTCGAGCCCGGCGACCGCTGCCGAATAGGCGTCGATGCGGGCGGACTGCCACACCACCTCGCCGTCGTGGTCCAGGCCGAGCGCCGCCAGGTCGCGGATCTGCTGCGCTGCCACCTCACCGGAAGCCGCGACCCGCTGGGTGTCGAGGTCCTCGATCCGGAGCCGGAACTCCCGTCCGGTGCTGCGGGCGAGCAGCCAGGCCACCACGGCCGTGCGCAGGTTGCCCAGGTGCAGCGCCGAGGTAGGGCTCGGCGCGAACCGTCCGCCCATATCCCTCCTTGTGCCCACCGCGAACCTCCGCGTTTCAGTCAAGCAGATCCGGTAACGTCAACGACGTGTCGCCCCGCAAATCCGAACGGATCATGAACCTGGCGATCTGCCTGCTCATGGCCCGCCGGTTCATCGAGAAGACCCAGATCCGCCAGGTCGTCGAGGGCTACCACGACCTGTCCGACGCGGCTTTCGAGCGCACCTTCGAGCGGGACAAGGACGAGTTGCGCTCGATGGGTGTGCCGGTGGAGACCGGCAGCAACAACCCGCTGTTCCCCGACGAGGTGGGCTACCGGATCCGCCGCAAGGATTTCGAGCTCCCGGCGATCGACTTCGACTCCGCGGAGACAGCAGCCCTCGGACTGGCTGCCACCGTGTGGGAGTCGGCCACCCAGGAGGAGCAGACCGTCTCGGCGCTCGCCAAGCTGCGCGCGGCCGGTGTCGACCCCGACCCGGCCCGGCTGTCCGGCCTCGCGCCGTCGATCGGTGCGCGCGAGCCGGCCTTCGCCACCATCTGGGCAGCCACTGGCGACCACACCCCGATCCGGGTCAGCTACAGGGGCCAGCCGCGACAGTTGGAACCGTGGGCCATGACGTACCGCCGCGGCGCCTGGTACCTGCTCGGCCGGGACCGGGATCGCGAAGCCCCGCGGATGTTCAAGGTCGCCCGGGTGGACGCCCCCGCGCAGGCCATCGGCAAGGCCGGCAGCTACCGGGTGCCCGACGTCGACCTTGACGCGGCCTGGCGCCGGCTGGAGCCGCGACAAGCCGACACGGAGGCGATCGTTGCGATCCGTCCGGGGCGCGCTGTCGAGCTGGTGCGCCGCGGCCGTCCTGTCGAGCACGTTGGCACTGTCCCCGCTGGTTATGAGGTGTACGCGGTCGGCTACGCCCGCGCCGCCGACCTCGTGGGGGAGTTGTGCGCGCACGGTGCGGACGCGCTGGTGCTGTCGCCGCTGCGGATCCGTCAGGCTGTCATCACGGAACTGACGGCCGTCGCAGGGAGCCTGGCATGACCTCCGCGGAGCAGGTCGCCCGGCTGCTCGCGCTGGTGCCCTACCTCCAGTCGCACCCCGACGCGGAGCTCGGCACGACCGCGGAGGTTTTCGGCGTCTCCACCGAGCAACTGCTCGAGGACCTGAACGTGCTCTGGTACTGCGGGCTCCCCGGCGGCATGCCCGGCGACCTGATCGAGATCGACATGGACACCGTCGCGGCCTCCGGCAGGATCCGGCTGTCCAACGCCGAGTACCTCGCCCGCCCGATGCGGTTCACCCCCGATGAGGCTATGAGTCTTGTCGTTGCACTTCGTGCGGTCCGGGAGCTCGCCGGCGGTCACGTCGGTGAGGGCATCGACTCCGCCCTCGCGAAGCTGGAACGCGCCACCGGCGCACCGAGCCCGCACGTCGCTGTTGCCGGCGGTTCGGAGGAGATCCGCGAACGGCTCACCGAGGCTGTGGCGGGCAAGGTGGTGGTCGAGCTCGACTACACCGGCGCCGGCCTCGCTCCGTCCAGCCCGCTAGTGGCGCCGGCCCAGCTGATCGTCCGCGACGGCTTCGGCTACCTGCAGGCCTGGAGTCTCGAGCGCGGCGCATGGCGGACGTACCGGCTCGACCGGATCAGTGCTGTCCGGGTGACCGCTGAGCCGGTCGGGGACATCGGCGAGCCGCCGGCCTTCGGGCCCGGTTGGCTTGAGCAGCGTCCGGACGCAGCGGAAGTGACCCTGCGACTGGCCCCGGAGGCTGCCTGGATCGCTGAGTACCACCCGATCCGAGCGCTGCGGCAGCTGCGGGGGGCGATCGAGGTTGACCTGCTGGTGGCGGACCCGGCGTGGCTGCGGAGCCTGCTGCTGCGACTGGGTCGCGCAGTGCGGTCCGTCGTGCCGCCAGAGGCGGCCGCCGGTGCCCGTGAGGCGGCAGCGGAAGCGCTTGCCGCGTACGGCGCAGAGTAGGGTTTCACCATGGTCTGGGTCCTGGTCTTCGGCGGCATCGCGCTCGCTGGTCTGGTCATGGTGGCCAGCTACGGCGTCTGGCTGTGGCACAAGGCGTCCGACCTGTTCTCCGAGCTGGAGATGCTCGGCACGAGGGCTGAGGAACTCGCCGCGCTGCTCGAACAGGTCAGGCCGGAACTCACCACCCGTCAGGAGAGCTAAGGTAGCCCGGAACGTCCGACTACGAAGGAGACTGGCATGCCGAGTATGGGCGGCTGGGAATGGGTGATTCTGGCCCTGATCGCACTGCTGCTGTTCGGCGGCTCCCGGCTTGCCGGGATCGGCAAGAACGCCGGAAAGGCGATCCGCGAATTCAAGGAAGAGACCGCGTCGCTGCGGTCCTCCGTCTCCGACGACCCGGTTCCCCCGGTGACCGCACAGGCGAGCCCCCAGCCAAGCGCACCGCAGGTTGTGGCGTCGACGTCCCCGGTGGAGCCTGAGCCTGAAGCCGACACCGAGACCAAGTCCTGAACTGGCAGTGGCCAAAGGGAAGGGTCGTTTCGCCTGGCTGAGACCCCCGCGGGGTGCTCCCGGCGGGGTGATGTCGCTCGCCGACCACCTGCGCGAGTTGCGGTACCGGTTCATCGTCGCAGCGATCGCGATCGTGATCGCCAGCAGCTTGGCCGCCATCTGGTACAACCAGCTGTACCTCGTGGTGATGCGGCCCTACCTGATCGCCGTCGACATGCTCAAGGCCAGCAATCCGAACCTGACAGCCTCCACCGTGATCAGCGGCGTGGGCACCCCGATCATGTTGGCCCTCCAGGTCTGCCTGGTGGCGGGGCTGATCGTTGCCGCACCGATCTGGCTGTACCAGCTGTGGGCCTTCATCGTTCCCGCCCTGATGGCCAACGAGAAGAAGTACGCAATGTACTTCCTTGGCGCGGCCATCCCGCTGTTCCTTTTCGGCGTCCTCGTCGGCTACCTGATCATGCCGCAGGGCATTTCGGTGATGTTGTCGTTCACCCCGTCCAGCATTCCGATCACCAACCTGCTGGAGGTCAACGACTTCCTCAAGCTCCAGTTGCAGCTGATGGTCATCTTCGGCCTGGGGTTCCTGATGCCGGTCGTTGTCGTCGGCATCAACTTGATCGGCCTCGTCAGTTCTGCCCAGCTGGCCAAGGCACGCACGTTCGTGATCTTCGGCACCTTCGTGTTCGGCGCGGCAGCGACCCCGTCCACCGACCCGTTCTCGATGCTGGCGTTGGCGTTGCCTATGTCCCTGCTCTACCTCGCGGCCGAGCGAGTCTGCCGGGTCAACGACCGCCGGAAGGCGAAAGCCGCCGCGCTCGAGGCAGTCTGATGCCGCTGCACTACAACGGGCCCACCCTCACGCTGGTGGTGAACCCGTCAGCCGGTGGTGGGCGCGCACGGCGCCTGTTGCCGAAGGTGACCAGTGGCCTGCTCACCGGACTGCCCGGGGCCAGCCTGCGGGTGTTCCAGACCAGTACCTACGCCGAAGCGCGGCTGCGCTGCATCGCCGCCGTCGAGCAGGCGAGGCCCGCAGCGCCGGACCGGATGACCGACTCGCTGCTGGTGATGGGCGGGGACGGCATGATGCACCTGGGCCTCAACGCGTGCGCTGCCACCGACGTGCCACTCGGATTGATCCCCGCCGGCACCGGCAACGACTTCTGCCGCGGCGTCGGCACGCCGGCGACCGCTGCGGCAGCCGTCCGCACGATCGTGGCGGCCCACACCCGGCGCATCGACCTGATGTCGGCCGGCGGAAAGCTGGCCGGTGGCGCAGAGCACCGCTGGGTGGGTTCGATCGTCTCCACCGGGTACGACGGAAGGGTGAACTACCGCACCAACCAGTTGCGCTGGAGCTTCGGCGGGCTCGCCTACGCCTGGTCGGCCCTTGCCGAGTTGAGCAGGTTCGACCCGCTGCCGTACCGGCTGCTCATCGACGGTGAGCCTCGCATCCAGACCGCCATGTTCGTGGCGGTCGGCAACGCCGGCTGGTTCGGCGGCGGGATGCAGGCCTGTCCCAACGCCGATGTGACCGACGGACTGCTGGACGTGACCGTCATCCACCCGGTGAGCCGGGCCACCTTGTTGCGGTTGCTACCCAGCATCTACACCGGCAAGTTCGTCCGCGATCCCGCGGTCGAACTGCTGCGCGCGAAGGAGGTCGTCGTCGACGGCGACGGGCTCTACGCCATGGCCGACGGCGAGGAGCTCGGGGCGGTGCCGCTCACCCTGCGGGCGGTCGGGGACTGTCTCACCATCTACGCACCGGCGCCGGCGGCATGAGTACCGACGCAGGAGTGGCCGAGTTCGCAACCGGCTACCCGTTCGCGCTCGACGACTACCAGGTGACGGCCTGCGGGCATGTCGCGGAAGGACGCGGCGTGCTCGTGGCCGCACCGACCGGTGCCGGCAAGACTGTGGTCGGCGAGTTCGCCGTGTTCCTCGCGCTGCAGACCGGGCGCAAGTGCTTCTACACCACGCCGATCAAGGCCCTCAGCAACCAGAAGTTCCGCGACCTGGTCGAACGCTATGGCGAAGAACGGGTGGGCCTGCTCACGGGCGACACCACCATCAACGGTGAGGCGCAAGTGGTGGTGATGACAACCGAGGTGCTGCGCAACATGCTGTACGCGGGCTCCTCGACACTGGCCAACCTCGGCTTCGTCGTGATGGACGAGGTGCACTACCTCGCCGACCGGTTCCGCGGCGCGGTGTGGGAGGAGGTCATCATCTCGCTGGCCGAATCGGTGCAGCTGATCTCGCTGTCTGCGACCGTCAGCAACGCAGAGGAGTTCGGCGACTGGCTCTCCGAGGTGCGCGGTGGTGTGGAGGTCGTCGTCACCGAACGCCGCCCCGTCCCGCTGTACCAGCACGTGATGGTGGGACGCCGGCTGCTGGAGCTGTTCGAGGACACGGACGTCAACCCCGAACTGCTGCGACTGGCCAAGGAGGAATCCCGCGGGCAGCGCGACGACAGCCGCCGTCCGCGGGGACGCAACGGCAACGGACGCCGCGCACCCGCCTACGGCTCAGGACGCTACGGCGGCGGCGCGGCCCGGCAACGGGTGGACGCCGGCCCCAAGCTGGTTCCACGCAGGGATGCCACGGTCGAACGGCTCGAGGCGGAGGGCCTGCTGCCGGCGATCTTCTTCATCTTCTCCCGCCAGGGCTGCGACACCGCCGTCGGGCAGCTGATGAACTCGAGCCTGCGGCTCACCACGACAACCGAACGCGCAGCGCTGGCGGAGATCGCCGACCGGCACATCGCAGGGCTGAGCCGCGAGGACCTTGCTGCGCTGGAGTTCGACAGCTTCGCCGAGGCCTTCGGCAACGGGATCGCCGCGCACCACGCCGGGCTGCTGCCCGCCTTCAAGGAGGCCGTGGAGGAGGCGTTCACAGCCGGACTGGTGAAGGTGGTCTTCGCAACCGAGACCCTTGCCCTCGGTATCAACATGCCAGCCCGCAGCGTCGTACTCGAGAAGCTCGTGAAGTACAACGGCGAGACCCACGCCGACATCACGGCAGGGGAGTACACGCAGCTGACCGGACGCGCGGGGCGCCGGGGCATCGATGTCGAGGGTCACGCCGTGGTCTGCTGGCAGCCGGGACTCGACCCGCGGGCGCTGGCCGGGCTCGCTGCCCGCCGCACCTACCCGCTGCGCTCGTCCTTCCAGCCCACCTACAACATGGCCGTGAACCTTGTCGCAACCGTTGGCAGGGAACGGGCGAGGGGGCTGCTGGAGCAATCGTTCGCGCAGTTCCAGTCCGATCGTTCTGTCGTTGGTCTCTCCCGGGGCATCGCAGCCAACAACGAGCGGATCGCCACCGACTGGGCGAAGGCCGGCTGCACTCTCGGTGACGCTGAGGACTACTTCCGGTTGCGGGCAAGGATCTCTGCAGCGGAGGCAGAGGCCGCGCGCGACCGACGCGCCGACCGCAGGGCAGAATCCATCGAGGCGCTACGGACGCTGCGTCCTGGCGACATCATCGACATCCCTGGCCGACGGCACCGCGCCTGGGCGGTCGTCGTCGACCCGGGCATTGGCCCGGACGGCCCGCAGCCCACCGTCCTCACCGCCGACCGGCAGCTGAAGAAGTTGACTGCATACGACTTCCCGCAGCCGCCCGTCGTCGCGTTGCGGATGAAGGTGCCCAAGCACTTCGACAGCGCCTCGGCAGCATTTCGGCGCAACCTTGCCGCCGCGCTGGAAGCAAAGCTGCGCAGCGAGCCGATCGAGGCGCCCGGTTCCGCCGACGCTGCGGACGCCGATGCCATGGCCCAGGTTGTAGAACTCCGACAAGAGCTGCGCAACCACCCCGTCCATGCCTGCCCGGACCGCGAGGAGCACGCCCGCCACGCAGAGGCAGCGCTGCGCCTGGAGCGCGACACCGCCACCCTGCAACGCCAGGCCGACCGGCGCACCAACACCATCGCTGTGCGCTTCGACCGGATCTGCGCGGTGCTGGAGTCGATGGGCTACCTCAGCGCCGACGGCGGCCACTCCGTCACCGACGCCGGGCGGATGCTCTCCCGGATCTATTCAGAACTCGACCTGGTCACGGCCGAGGCCGTGCGGGAGGGGATCTTCGACGGGCTCACCGCGCCGCAGCTGGCAGCGGTCGTCTCCAGCCTCGTCTTCGAGTCCCGCGGAGACCGTCGCGAACCGTCCCGCATGCCCGACCGCCGCTCCGAAAACGCCCAGATGGCGCTGCGCGGCATCTGGAGGCAGGTGTCGCTGGCCGAACGTGACCATCGGCTGCCGAGCCACACCGAGCCGGACATCGGCTTCGCTGAGGCGATTCACGCCTGGGCGGCCGGCGCAGACCTGGCCGAGGTGCTCTACCGCTCGTCCCTGACCGCCGGCGACTTCGTCCGCTGGGCCCGGCAAGTGGTGGACGCAGCCGGGCAGCTCGCCCAGGCCGTCGGTGCCGGCGAGCTGCGGACGGTGTGCCGGGAGCTGATCGCCGGCGTCCGCCGCGGTGTGGTGGACGCAGCCCCGCTCGAGGATTGATCGTCGCCTAATCTGAGGCCATGTCGCTCGCCATCCGCGTGATCCCCTGCCTGGACGTCCACGACGGACGGGTGGTGAAGGGTGTCAACTTCCGCAACCTGCGCGATGCCGGCGACCCGGTCGCCCTCGCTGCGGCCTATGGCGCAGAGGGTGCCGACGAGCTGGTGTTCCTCGACATCTCCGCTTCCTCCGAAGGAAGGGCCACCACGTTCGACATGGTGCGCCGCACGGCGGAGACCGTGTTCATCCCGCTGTGCGTGGGCGGGGGAGTGCGGGGCGTCGAGGATGTGGACACCCTGCTGCGCACGGGGGCGGACAAGGTGGGCATCAACACCGGTGCAATCACCCGTCCGGAGGCCATTGACGAGATTGCCCGGCGGTTCGGCAACCAGGTACTTGTGCTCTCGCTGGACGCGCGGCGCGAGCCCGGGCGCCCGTCCGGCTTCGGAGTGACCACGCACGGCGGACGCACCTCCGCCGGCCTGGACGCGATCGAGTGGGTGCGCGAGGCCGTCGACCGTGGGGCCGGGGAGGTGCTGCTGAACTCGATGGACGCGGACGGCACCACCAGCGGTTTCGACACCGAAATGATCGAGGCGGTGAAGGCAGTGGTCGACGTGCCCGTGATCGCCTCCGGCGGGGCCGGCTCCGTTGCCGACTTCGTCGCTGCTGCCAACGCCGGAGCCGACGCTGTCCTCGCAGCGAGCGTGTTCCACTACGGCACGGTGACCATCGCAGAAGTCAAGGCCGGCCTCGCGGACGCCGGCTTCGCCGTACGCTAACGGCCATGAGCTGCCTGTTCTGCGCGATCGTCGCCGGCGACATCCCGTCCCGTCAGGTCTATGCCGACGACCACGCCATAGCGTTCCTCGACATCGCCCCCTGGCACGTGGGCCACACGCTGGTGGTGCCTCGCCGCCACGTCGACGACCTGCTCGGCGAGCCAGAAGCGCTCACCGAGATCGTGCCGGCGATCAATGCCGCCTCACGCCTCCTGGTGGAGCGGCTGGCCGCCGACGGGTTGAACCTTGTCAGCAGCACCGGGGTCGCGGCCGGGCAGGAGGTCTTCCACTTCCACGTCCACCTCGTGCCGCGGTTCGCCCATCGCGCGGGGCTGCGGGAGTTGTTCGTGCACGAACCCGACGTCGACCTCGACCGGGTGCACCGCCAGCTTGTCGGCGATCAGCCGTAGCTGACGACGCACGCTCCGGAGCCGGGGCAGGCGATCCGTCCGAGCTGGAAGTCCACGGACGTCCCGGTCTCCGACGTGACCACGTCGGTCTTCGGGAAGCCCAGCTTCGAGGTGGCCCCGCCCAGGTCGTTGTAGGCCGTGCGGACCGCGCCGGTGAGCAGGTGGCTCCCGGTCACTGCTGACCACCACAGGTCGGCGTTGGCGAAGGAGAGCACGGAGCCGCCGGCAACGACCTTTTCCGCTGCCGTCGGGGTGCCGACGGTGCTGGCGGTGCCGCCGAGGGCCTGCCAGTGCAGGTAGTTGGCCGTTGTCGTGGCCGGATCACTGCCGCCGACGAGCTTGAACAGGCGCTCCTTCAGGCCGAACTTGCTCTTGAACGACCCACCGGTCACCGTGACCGAGCCCTTGCTGCCGGTGATCTTGACCTTCTCGACCCGGCCGCCGTACGTGCCGTCCCCGTCGCGGTCGGTGATCTGTACCGACTTCAGGGTGCCGACGCTGGTGTATGCCTTCTGGATCTTCGCCGAGCTCAGCGTGACCGACCAGCTCTGGTCGCGCTTCACGCCGTCGTACGGGTCTTTCTTCGCCTTCAGGTAGGGGTAGTCGGCCCCGCCGGAGGCCGACCAGCCGCCGTTGGACGAGGAGAACATCGTCAACGCCAGCTGGCCCTTGTACTCGACCACCTTTTTGGCGGTGCCGCTGATCGCCTTGTCGCTGGCGGCCTGCTCGACGGCGACACCCCGGTACACCTGGCAGGCGGTGGTGTCGCACAGGTCGTAGACGGCGCCGGAGGCGACGACCGAGCGCAGCTTGGCGGCATAGGTGCGGGCGGCGATGGCCTGCGCCTTCACGGCCTCCGCGGACCAGGACGCCGGCATCTCCGCGGGGACGACGCCACGCAGGTAGGTCTCTATCGAGACGTAATTCACCGTCCTGCCGCCGCCGCCGTAGAAGCGGAGGGCGAGCTTGCCGCGGTAGGTGCGGGTGTCGCCGTTTGGCATGGCCAGCTTCACCGTTCCGGTCTTGCTGTTCTGGATGTACCAGACCCGCTTCGGGTCGAGCTTGTTGGCGTATTTGGTGTACTTGCCGGCGGGGTTGCGGTAGGCCAGCACTCGCAAGTCACGGGAGCGGCTGATGCGCCACTTGTTGTACTTGGTGCCCGTCGGCAGGGTGACGCTTACTCCCTTCGAGTCGACCACCTTCTGGCCGGCCACCGGACGCACGGCGAGGGACTTGTCGTTGTCCGCGGTGATCCAGACCCGGATGGTACTGCCGCTGGGCAGCTCGTCGAGCTTTGTCCCCGGGTAGTAGAAGTCGATGATCTCGGCGTAGTCGAGGCCCTTGGTCGCTGCGCCGTACGCGCCGTACTGCGACATGCCCTTGCCGTGTCCCCAGCCTGCACCGACGATACTGATCGCAGAGCCTTTGGGGGAGACGGCGGCGTCGGCGTGCGCGGGGACGGCGGAGCCGACCGCACCTGCGGTCAGGGCTACCGCACCGAGGGCAGCGGTAACTGCCTTCCGGAGGGCTTTCGGCTGTGGGAAGGTGGGCATCGGGGGGAATTCCCTTCGGTTGCTTACGGCTAAGTCATGGTCGCCCACGGGTTGCGTCCGTTGCCAGTTCGAGCCTGAGAAACCCTCAGAGTCGAAGGTGCAGGTTGAGCCTTGGGCACCGCGGCGACCACCATGTGGAATCAGTGGCCCACGTGTTGACATGGGTGGGGATGGGGCGGGAACCTTGTGCTGTGCGGAATATCGTCCTCGTAGTTAGCCAGCGTGTCGGCTGAGATCCTTCTCAATCCCGACGCGCTCCCTCGCCTGCCTACGCAGCGGGGGTTTTTTTCTGCTTCCGTACGCCCAGCTTCAACGAAGAGAGGTAAAGATGCCCGGGGAGTCACCGAGAACAATGACTGGGGCCCAGTCCCTGGTGGAGTCGCTCGAGCGCGTCGGGGTCGAGGTCATCTTCGGCATCCCGGGCGGGGCCATCCTGCCCGCCTACGACCCGCTGTACGACTCGAAGATTCGGCACATCCTGGTGCGCCACGAGCAGGGTGCTGGCCACGCCGCCGAGGGCTACGCCCACGTCACCGGCGGGGTCGGGGTCTGCATGGCCACCTCTGGACCGGGCGCTACCAACCTCGTGACCGCGATCGCCGACGCCTACATGGATTCGGTGCCGATCGTCGCAATCACCGGTCAGGTGGCGAGCAAGTCGATCGGTACCGACGCCTTCCAGGAGGCCGACATCCGCGGCATCACCTTCCCGATCACCAAGCACAGCTTCCTGATCACCGACCCGCTGGAGATCCCGCACGCGATCGCCGCAGCCTTCCACCTTGCCCGGACCGGGCGTCCCGGCCCGGTGCTGGTGGACATCGCGAAGGATGCGCTCTCCGCCCAGACCGAGTTCGTCTGGCCCGAGGAGCTCGACTTGCCGGGCTACCACCCGGTCGAGAAGCCGCACAGCAAGCAGATCCGCGAAGCTGCTCGGCTGATCGCCGCTGCCCAGCGTCCGGTCCTCTACGTCGGCGGCGGCGTGAACCGCGCCCGGGCGTGGGACGGGCTTGCCGAGATGGTGAAGCTCACCGGAATCCCGGTGGTGACAACCCTGATGGCCCGGGGTGCGATCCCCGATAGCCACGAGCTGAACATGGGCATGCCGGGCATGCATGGCAGCGTTGCCGCCGTGGGAGCCCTGCAGCGCTCCGACCTGCTGATCACCCTTGGTGCGAGGTTTGACGACCGGGTGACCGGCAAGCTCGACTCCTTCGCTCCGGGCGCGAAGGTGATCCACGCCGACATCGACCCCGCGGAGATCTCCAAGAACCGGGTGGCGGACGTGCCCATCGTCGGTGACCTCGCCGAGGTGATCAGCGACCTGAACCTGGCGCTGCGCGACGTCGACCTGCCGGACTACAGCGCGTGGGTGGGGTACCTCCAGGGGCTGCGGACCCGCTACAGGGTGACCGAGTTTGAGCCGACGTCCGACGGGCTGCTCAGCCCGGAATACGTCATCAAGCGGATTGGCGAGATCGCCGGGCCCGACGCCACGTTCGTCACCGGGGTTGGCCAGCACCAGATGTGGGCCGCCCACCTGCTGCCGCACGAACGGCCCAACCGATTCCTCACCTCCGGCGGCGCGGGCACCATGGGGTACGGCGTCCCCGCTGCGATGGGGGCTCAGGTCGGCCTCCCCGGCACGGTGGTGTGGGGCATCGACGGCGACGGCTGTTTCCAGATGACCAACCAGGAGTTGGTCACCTGCTCGCTGGAGGGCATCCCGATCAAGATCGCCGTGATCAACAACCGCAGCCTCGGCATGGTGCGCCAGTGGCAGACCCTGTTCTACGGGGAGCGCTACTCCAACACCAACCTGCAGTCCCATCGGGTGCCGGACTTCCCGAAGCTGGCCGAAGCCATGGGTGCTGTCGGGCTGCGGGCGGAGACCCCTGAAGAGGTCGACCAGGTGATCAAGGAGGCGATGGCCATCAACGACCGTCCGGTGGTGGTGGAGTTCGTGGTCCACAAGGACGCCATGATCTGGCCCATGGTTGCCGCGGGCACAAGCAATGACGACATCAAGATCGCCCGGGACCTCGCTCCCGCGTGGGAGGGGGAGGACCTGTGAACAAGCACACCCTGAGCGTGCTGGTCGAGAACAAGCCGGGTGTCCTGGCGCGGATCGCCGGCCTGTTCGCCCGTCGCGGCTACAACATCGAGTCCCTTGCCGTGGGTCCGACCGAGAACGAGAACTTCTCCCGGATCACCGTCCAGGTGGCCGTGGACAGCCAGCAAGTGCTGGAGCAGATCGTGAAGCAGCTCAACAAGCTGATCGAGGTGCTCAAGATCGTCGAGCTGGAGCCTTCCGCCTCCGTGAGCCGCGAGCTGATGCTGATCAAGCTCAAGGCCGACCCCGCCTCCCGCAGCCAGATCATCGAGATCGTCCAGCTGTTCCGGGGCAAGACCATCGACGTCCACAACGACTCCATGACTATCGAGGCCACCGGTTCGCCTGACAAACTCGAAGCCTTGTTGGAGATGCTCAAGCCCTACGGCGTGCGTGAACTGGTGCAGTCCGGCCTGGTTGCGCTCGGGCGGGGCAGCCGATCGCTCAGCGATCGTGCCAAGATCGAGAAGACACGTCCGGCCGCGCGGCTGGCCAACTAGTAAGGAAGCAACGAACCAATGGCACAGATGTTCTACGACACCGACGCCGACCTGTCGGTCATCCAGGGACGCAACGTCGCCGTGATCGGCTACGGCAGCCAGGGCCACGCGCACGCGCTGTCCCTGCGGGACTCCGGGGTCGACGTCCGCGTCGGACTGCGGGAAGGCTCCAAGAGCTGGGCGAAGGCCGAGGCAGAGGGCCTGCGGGTCGTCACCCCCGCGCAGGCCGTCGAGGAGGCCGACCTGATCATGGTGCTCGCGCCCGACCAGGTCCAGCGTCACGTCTACGCCGAATCGATCGAGCCCAACCTCGTCGCCGGCGATGCGCTGTTCTTCGCTCATGGCTTCAACATCCGCTTCGGCTACATCACCCCGCCGCCCGGCGTTGACGTGTGCATGGTCGCCCCGAAGGGCCCCGGCCACTTGGTGCGCCGCGAGTACACCGAGGGCCGTGGCGTCCCGGTGATCGTTGCGGTGGAGAAGGACGAGACCGGAAATGCCTGGCCGCTGGCGCTCTCCTACGCCAAGGCAATCGGTGGCCTACGGGCCGGTGGCATCAAGACCACCTTCACCGAGGAGACCGAGACGGACCTGTTCGGGGAGCAGGCAGTGCTGTGTGGTGGCGCGTCCGCCCTGGTCACCGCCGGTTTCGAGGTGCTCACCGAGGCCGGCTACCAGCCCGAGGTGGCCTACTTCGAGTGCCTGCACGAGCTGAAGCTGATCGTCGACCTGATGTATGAGGGCGGCATTGCCAAGCAGCGCTGGAGCGTTTCCGACACCGCGGAGTTCGGGGACTACGTCTCCGGCCCGCGGATCATCGACGCCTCGGTGAAGGCGCGCATGAAGGATGTGCTGGCCGACATCCAGTCCGGGGCGTTCGCAAAGCGGTTCATCGACGACCAGGACGCCGGTGCGCCCGAGTTCAAGCGCCTGCGCGCTGCCGGTGAGGCTCACCCGATCGAGGAGACCGGGCGCAAGCTGCGTGGCCTGATGGCGTGGGTGAAGTCCCACGACGACGACTACGTCGAGGGCACTGCTGCTCGCTGAGCTGAGTAGCCGACGCCCCGTCCGAAACGGACGGGGCGTCGCGCCTTTCCGGCGCCGCCCACCCGCTCCCGGGTGTACGTTCCGGGCATGCCCCACCCCCCGGCGCATGGGCGGTCCTCGCGCCGCGCCAGCATCATCGGCGCCCTTGCCCCGCTGCTGTGCGTCGCTGGCTGCGGGCTGCTGCCCACGACGCTGCCCGCTGCGCCCGATCTCACGCCGCATCCACCCATCGCCACCCCTCCGACAAGGCGCCCAGCCCTCCCGCCCAGCCCGCTCCCGCCCAGTCCGCTCCCGACAGCGCCGCCCGCGACGGTCAGGCCCACGGCGAGTGTGAGCCTCAACACCCACCCAACGGGGTTGCCCACTTATCCCCAGCCCACCGAGCCCTCCTGCTTGCTGCCCACCAAGGTCTTGGCGTCGGTCCCCAATGCAGGCGGGCCGACCCTCGCCCAGACGCGCGTCGCGAAGGCCTGGCGGGCGAGCGAGGCCGGCAAGAGCATCGGGGTGAACACCGGGACTCTCGAGAAGGGCTACCGGGGGACGGTGACTCCGGCGTCGGTCGTCCATGTCGAAGGCGCGCCCTGGGTGGCACTGGACATCCGCGAGTGGTCCAGTCTCATGACGATTGTCCTTGCCGATCCCGGAGTTGCCGCGGCCAAGCTGGAAGCGGTCCGGGCGATGGTGCGATCTCCGTGCAGCTATTCGTTCGGCTACTCCTCCGGACCGTACGTCGTGGCACGCGTCAGCGAGGATGGTCCCGACCTCGTGGTGGTCACGGGGATGATGAGCGGATACCCGGTGACCGACACCTTTGTCCGGTACGGCAACACGGTCACCTACGGCTCGATGATGCTCGTGCCGTCCAGCGGTGACGACATCCGCACGATGGTCCTGGACGCCCTGACCAAGGCCTGACGAACCCGACGCGTCCCCACACCAGGCGCCCCCGAAACGGAAGGACGCCCCCGATCTTTCGCGGGCGTCCTTCCGTTTCGGGGGCGTTTGCGTTGGGACGCCGCTGGAGCCGTCGAGGCGTCGGCAGGGCGGTGTTGTCCGTATTGTCAGTTTGTTGTCAATGCGCCTGGTGGGCTGGTTTCGGCACGGACTCTGACGTCCAATCGTCGGGTGGATGTACGCCGGACGCACCAGTTCCTCGCCGCGGGATCGGAGAACCATGAGCTGGCACGGCTCTGCCGTACCCAGGACCTCTATCGAGTTCGGCACGGCGCCTTTGCTCGGCAGACGCCGGTGGACGCCCCCGCGGCCCACCACCAGCTGGTGGCAGGAACATGGCCACTCCTCGGGGATAACGCAGTACTCAGTCATGGCACGGCTGCGCTGCTCCACGGGCTACCCATCTGGGACGGGATGCTAGCGACGGTATCGGTGACTCGGGAGGATGGTGGTCATGGTCGTCGCACCCACTGGCTTGGCGTCCACCACAGCCCGCTCAGCGCGGTGGAGAAGGTGGCGATCGGTGAGTATCGCGTGACCAGTATTGAGCGGACGGCTATCGACCTCGCCCGGACGTTGAGCTTCGAGGACGCGGTCGCCATCCTCGACGCAGCACTCCGGCTGGGAGCCGAACCGGCGTTGCTTGGTGCGATCGTCGCCGCGGCCGCTGGACGGAAGGGAGTGCGCGTAGCCAGGGAAGCGCTCGGGTTTGCCGACCGCCGGTCCGAGAGCGTTGGCGAATCGATCAGCCGGGCGCGCATGCTCCAGGTGGGACTTCCTGCGCCGGAACTTCAGGTTGAGGTCTTCACGCCGTCCGGGTTCTGGGTCGCGCGCGGGGACTTCGGCTGGCGACGAGAACGAGTCATCGGCGAGTTCGACGGCAGGATCAAGTACATCGGTCCACCCGAGGAAGTCGCAGACTCCGTCATGCGCGAGAAGGCTCGCGAGCAGGCTATTCGGGACGCAGGCTGGTGGGTCGTCCGGTGGAGCTGGAAGGACCTGGCCAATCCCCAGGCCTTCCGCCAACGGATCGAAGCGGCCTTTCGTGCTGCCGAGAGCTTGCCGTAGCCCCCTCGGACCCATCGCGCTCCACCCGCGGACCCGTCCCGTTTCGCCCGGCGGCGACGCTCCCGCCAACAGACGCCCCCGAACCCGAAGGACGCCCGCGATCCTTCGGGGGCTTCCTTCTGATTCGGGGGCGCCTGGTGGTCGTGTGCGGATATGGAGCGGGACTGGCCGGGAGCTGGCGAGGGGGAAGCGGCGGGGACGAGGGTCTGGGAGGGTAAGGACCCGTCTGGCAAGCTTGCCGGCATGACGATCGCCGCTCAGACCAACCCAGGCCTCACCGCGGCAGAAGTCGCCGAGCGGGTCAAGGCCGGCCAGGTGAACAACCTTCCGCCACGCTCGGGGCGCACGACGTGGGACATCGTGCGGGCCAACGTGTTCACCCGGATCAACTTCCTGCTGATGGCACTGTTCATCCTCGTCCTCAGTACCGGCTCCATCGTGAACGCGCTGTTCGGCTTCCTGATCATCTTCAACGCCGGCATCGGCATCGTGCAGGAACTCCGCGCCAAGCGGACGCTGGACAACCTTGCCGTGGTGGGGGAGGGCAAGCCGCTGGTCCGTCGCGACGGGCTCGCCCGGCAACTGCACCGCGAAGAGGTGGTGCTCGACGATCTGATCGAGGTCGGCCCGGGCGACCAGATCATCGTGGACGGGCAGATGATCGAGGCCAGCTACCTCGAAGTCGACGAGTCCCTCCTCACCGGTGAATCCGATCCGATGCTCAAAGAGCCGGGAGATGCGGTGATGTCGGGCAGTTTCGTCGTTGCAGGCGTCGGCGCCTTCAGGGCCACCAGGGTTGGCGCGGAATCCTTCGCAGCGCAGCTCACCGCTGAGGCCAGCCGATTCTCCCTTGTGAAGTCGGAGCTCCAGACCGGCATCAACCAGATCCTGCGGCTGATCACGTGGCTGTTGGTGCCGGTCGGTGCGGCGACCGTCTGGGTGCAATGGACGCGGAACCAGGGCACCTGGCAGGACCGCGTGCTCGCGATCGGCGGCGCGCTGGTCCCGATGGTCCCCGAAGGGCTGGTGCTGCTCACCTCGCTGGCGTTCGCTGTCGGCGTCGTCCGGCTGGGACAGAGGAACGTCCTCGTGCAGGAACTGCCGGCCATCGAAGGCCTCGCGCGCGTGGACGTGGTGTGCGCAGACAAGACCGGAACCCTGACAGAGAACGGGCTGCGCTTCGGTGAGCTCGAGGTGCTCACCGGCGATGAACGGCACGTCCGTGCGGTGCTCGCGCAGCTCGCCGGCGCCGATCCCCGGCCGAACGCCTCCGTCCAGGCGCTCGCGCACGCGCTGCCGCAGGACGGGCCCAGCTGGGTGGTGACGGCGATGGCCCCGTTCACGTCGGCGAAGAAGTGGTCGGGCATGTCCTTCGAGGGAGAGGGTCACTGGGTACTTGGCGCTCCGGACGTCCTCGGGACGCAGGGCAGTGCTGCCGCTGAGCGCGCAGAGGAGGTCGGCTCAACGGGACGGCGGGTGTTGTTGCTCGGCGAGGCAGACATCGCTGTGGACGCCGCCGACGCCCCCGGGCGGGTCACTCCGCGCGCGCTCGTTGTGCTGGAGCAGAAGGTGCGCCCGGAAGCCCGCGCCACCCTCGCCTACTTCGCTGAGCAGAACGTGGCCGTGAAGGTGATCTCCGGCGACAACGCCACCTCCGTTGCTGCGGTCACCGGCTCCCTCGGGGTCGACACCGGCGACGTGGTCGATGCCCGGACACTCCCCGATGACCCGGAGGAGTTCGCCCAGAGGGTCGAGTCTGCAAGGGTGTTCGGCCGGGTGACACCGCACCAGAAGAGGCAGATGGTTGCCGCGCTGCAGTCGAAGGGTCACAACGTCGCCATGACCGGTGATGGTGTCAACGATGTGCTCGCGATCAAGGACTCCGACCTGGGCGTGGCCATGGGCTCCGGGGCGGCGGCTACGCGCGCGGTCGCGCAGCTGGTGCTGCTCGACGACAGCTTCGCCACCCTGCCTTACGTCGTGGCTGAGGGCCGCCGGGTCATCGGCAACATCGAGCGGGTCGCCAACTTCTTCCTGACCAAGACCATGTACTCGATCCTCCTTGCCCTGCTGGTCGCGTTATGGCTCCTGCCCTTCCCGTTCGTGCCGATCCACATCTCCTTCGTCGGCTGGTTCACGATCGGCATTCCGGCCTCGATCCTCGCCCTCGCGCCCAACGCAGAACGTGCCCGGCCGGGTTTCCTTCGCCGCGTGATGACCTTCTCGCTGCCGTCCGGCCTCGTGGTTGCTGTGACCACCTTCATCGCGTACCTGCTCGTGCTGCCTGCTGCAGGGGCGGACGCCGCACAGGCCACCCAATCGAGCACGGCAGCACTGCTCACGCTGATGGTGGCCGGAGCCTGGGTCATGGTGGTCACTGCGCGGCCCTACGAGTGGTGGAAGGTGCTGATGATCCTGGCCTGCGGGCTGATGGCCTTCCTCGTCATCTTCTGGCTGCCCTACCAGGTGCCGGGCTGGATCGCTGCGTGGCCGTTCCTCGCACGGTTCGACCCCCAGCTCGACCCGAGCAACGCAGCCCTGATGGGCACCGGCGCCACGGCGGGACTCATTGCAGCCGTGCTCATCGAGACGATCTGGTGGCTGTCTGGGCGCCTGACCGGGCAACACCGCAGTCTGTGGAGGCGGGCTGAGGGGCAGAGCTGACGGTCGCGCTGTTCGGCTCTGGTCAGGAAGCGTTCGTGCCGGCACTGGTGGCTGCAGAACGTCTGCGCGAACCGGAAGCTTGCTCTCGTAACGCCCGGTGAGCAGCAGGCAAGGGTCGGCAGGTCGGGCCCGTACGCGAACATGGCCGGACAGCCAATGACCCGGACGTCGTCCCCGCCGAAGCCCAACCGCTGCAAGTACTTTGCGGTTCGCTCACCCCGGACGCCGATGTTCGGCGCGTTCCGCAGCACCGCCCGGACGAGGCGGGTCACGGCCGGTCCAATGTCTCCCCGCGGCTCCCTGGTCTTCAGGGTCAGCTGGGGTTGACACCCGCAACCACGACGGGGATCCGCAGTCGCTCGATGGTCGCGGTCATGTCCTCGAGCTCCGGATGAAGTGCTGGCGGAACGCGTTGGCCAAAGGGAGCACCACCGCGTCAAAGGAGTCGTTGACCCAGCCAGGATCGGCCGTCCGGAAGCGGTCCACCTGCACTGTGGCAGACCCCGCGGACAGCAGCCGATACACAGAATGCGAGAACAGCAGGTTGCCGACGTTGTCGCCGAGGTTCCGTCTGGCGAGGGACTGCTCGGCAGAGTAGTTGTCGAACGGGCTCTGGAAGGCGCGCAGCAGGATCCGGTGGTGCGCCGGCTGGTGGTTGCGGTCCGACGGCAAGGGATTCCTTCGCGTGCAATCAGTCAGAACGGTCAGGCGCGGTCGTCGGTGAACCGGCGAGCGAGCCGGTCGTCGGGCCCCGATCCGATCGGAGAATACTAGCTGTTCCGTCAGCGCAGCCGCGAGACGATGTCGTCGCCAACCACTGACGTCGGCCGCTTCGTGGCCCCGCGCTCTGCGATGTCGGCATCGACAGCAGCCTCGATCCTCCGGGCGTCCTCGCCCCGTCCCAAGTGGTCGAGCAGCAGGGCCATCGAAAGGATCGTCGCGGTCGGGTCGGCCAGTTGCTTTCCCGCGATGTCGGGGGCCGAGCCGTGCACCGGCTCGAACATCGACGGGAAGGCGCCCTCGGGATTGATGTTGGCGCTGGCCGCCAGGCCTATGCCGCCGGTGACCGCTGCTGCGAGATCGGTGAGGATGTCGCCGAACAGGTTGTCGGTGACCATGACGTCGAAGCGCTGCGGGTCCTGCACGAGGGCGATCGTCGCCGCGTCCACGTGCAGGTAGTCGGTGGTGACGCCAGGGTGCTCCGCGGCGATGGCCTCGAACAGCCGGTTCCACAGCCCGCCGGCGTTCACGAGCACGTTGTGCTTGTGCACCAGCGTGACGTGGTGGCGCCGGCCCTCGGCGCGGACGAAGGCGTCTCGGATAACGCGCTCGACACCGTGGGCGGTGTTGATGCTGACCTCGGTGGCAACCTCGTACGCCGTTCCGGCGCGGAAAGCACCGCCGTTGCCGCAGTAGAGGCCCTCGGTGCCCTCCCGAACGACGACGAAGTCGATTGGCCCGCGCCGCGTGATCTCGGGGGCAAGGGGAGTGGCCACGCCCGGGTAAAGCCTGGACGGACGCAGGTTCACGTAGTGGTCGAAGGCGAAGCGCAGCTTCAGCAGCAATCCGCGCTCGAGCAGACCGCTGGGGATCGCCTTGGATCCGGGTGCCGCGCCGACGGCCCCGAGGATGATGGCCTGGCTCGCTGCGAGTTCTCCCATCACCGAATCGGGCAGTACTTCGCCGGTGCGCTGCCAGCGCTCGGCGCCCAGGTCGTGGTGCACGAAGTCGAAGGCGTCGTCACCGACGACGGTGGTGAGGACCTTCAGGCCCTCAGCGACCACCTCCGGGCCGATGCCGTCGCCGGCGATGACGGAGATGACGGGCTTGCTGGTGTCTGCTGAACTCACCCCCGCGAGGCTACTTGGCGCCCACCAGCCGGACAATTCCGTCTCACGGAAACCTGGCCCAAAGGCGGTAGCATGCGCCCATGCCCCTGAGCTTCCCGCTGCACGCCAATCCCGCTCCGGCCAGCGACGACGATGTCGCCCGGGTCCTTGCCGATCCCGGTTTCGGTGATTACTTCACCGACCATATGAGCGTGGCAACCTGGACCAGCGACGGCGGCTGGGGCGAGGCAGAGATCAAGCCATACGGTCCTTTCCTGATGGATCCGGCGTCGGCCGTGCTGCACTACGCGCAGGAGGTCTTCGAGGGCATGAAGGCCTACCGGCACGCCGATGGCTCGATCCACCTGTTCCGGCCCGAGGCGAACGCCCGCCGGTTCCAGACGTCCGCAGCCCGGCTCATGCTGCCCGAGTTGCCGACCGACGACTTTGTCGCGGCCGTCGCGGAGCTGGTGAAGGCCGATGCCCGCTGGGTGCCCGAGGCCTCCGGAGAACGCAGCCTCTACCTGCGGCCGTTCATGTTCGCCTCGGAGGTGTTCCTCGGCGTCCGCGCCGCCCAGCGCGTCACGTTCAGCGTCATTGCCTCCCCGGCCGGGCCGTACTTCACCGGCGGCGTGAAGCCGGTCGACATCTGGGTGACAGACACCTACGCCCGTGCAGGTGTCGGCGGGACGGGCGCAGCCAAGTGCGGCGGCAACTACGCAGCGTCCCTGATCGCCCAGTACGAGGGCTACGAACACGGTTGCTCGCAGGTGCTGTTCATCGAGGCTGCCGACAAGGACCGGGTGGAGGAACTGGGCGGCATGAACGTCTTCCTCGTCACGGTCGACAGCCGGCTGGTGACGCCGGCGCTCACCGGGACGATCCTCGAAGGCATCACCCGCGACTCGATCCTCGCCGTCGCCGCCGACCTCGGCCTGACCCCCGAGGAGCGCCGGATCACCCCGGAGGAACTGTTCGAGGGCATCGCCAACGGCACAACGGTGGAGGCGTTCTCCTGTGGGACAGCCGCCGTGGTGACACCGATCGGCGCGTTCAAGTCGACCAAGGGGGAGTGGCGGCTACCCGACAACGGCTCGCCGCAGACCCTTGCGCTGCGCAACGCCGTCCTCGACATCCAGTACGGACGGGTGCCGGATACCCAGGGGTGGTTGCAGCGGGTCTGCTGAACCGCCGCCCATGGCTGCGCCTCAGCCGAGCGCGGCCAACGCGGCGACGTAGTCCGGTTCCTGGTTGATGCTGGGCACTTGCTCGGTGTGCAGGATCGTCAGATCGCGGTCGGCGACGATCACGGCCCTCGACAGCAGCCCGCGCATCGGCCCGTCCACGAGCGTGAGTCCGAAGTCGAGCCCGAAGCCCGAACGGAAACTGGAACCCGTGGTGACGTTCTGGATGCCCTCCGCAACGCAGAAACGCTTGTGCGCGTAGGGCAGGTCTGCGGACACGCACAGCACGAGGGTGTCAGTGAGGCCCGCAGCGAGCTCGTTGAACCGGCGGACGCTCATCGCGCAGGTGCCGGTGTCGAGGCTGGGGAAGATGTTCAGCACGAGCCGACGGCCGGCGGCGATCTCCGAGCCGAAGTCGGTCAGGTCGGCTCCCGTGAGGATGAACGGTCGGAGCTTCTTGCCGAGCGGTGGCAGTTCGCCGGCGCTATGGACGGTGACGCCTCGGTGGAGCAGTGTTGCCATAGGGACTGTCTACAAGCCCCCGCGGTCGAAATCAACTGTTTCGCGAGACAGTAGTCTCACGCGGTGAAACGAGGCCGTAACGGGGGCCGGGGACGGCAGACTCGCCCGATGAGTCCGCCCAAGACGACCGAGGTGCCCAGATGACGACCTTGCCAGCAGCCCCCGACGTCTTCCACGTCTTCGACACCACCTTGCGTGACGGTGCCCAACAGGAGGGCCTGCAGCTGACCGTCAGCGACAAGCTGAAGATCGCGCGCCACCTCGACGAGCTGGGAATCGGGTTCATCGAAGGCGGATGGCCGGGCGCCAACCCCAACGACACCGCCTTCTTCGCCGCTGCCGCAAACGGCGAATTGAAGCTGAAGAACGCCAAGCTGGTGGCATTCGGCGCCACTCGCAAGGTCGGCGCGACCGCAGCGGACGACCCGCAGGTGCAGGCGCTGCTGGACGCCTCCACCGAGGTGATCTGCATCGTTGCCAAGAGCCATGACGAGCATGTCTTCCGCGCGCTGCACACCACGCTGGAGGAGAACCTGGCGATGGTGGCCGACACGGTGACCCACCTTGTCGCGAGCGGGCGCCGCGTCTTCGTCGATTGTGAGCACTTCTTCGACGGCTATCGGGCCAACCCCGAGTACGCCCTCGAGGTCGTCCGCACCGCTGCCGAGGCGGGTGCGGAGGTCGTCGTGCTGTGCGACACCAACGGCGGCATGCTGCCGTCCTGGATGGGCGACATCGTCTCCGCTGCCGCCCAGATCGGGGTCGACCTGGGCATCCACTGCCACAACGACACCGGCTGCGCGGTTGCCAACACCCTTGCCGCCGTCGAGGCCGGCGTAATGCACGTGCAGGGCACGATGAACGGCCACGGCGAGCGCACCGGCAATGCCAACCTGATCACCGTCGTCGCGAACCTGCAGCTGAAGTACGGCTGGCCACTGGTGCCGGCCGCTGCGCTCGCAGAGGCCACCCGGATCAGCCACGCCATCGCCGGCGTGACGAACGTGGCCATGAACAACCGTCAGCCCTACGTCGGGGCGTCCGCGTTCGCGCACAAGGCCGGCCTGCACGCGTCCGCGATCAAGGTGGACGCCAACCTCTACCAGCACATCGACCCGAAGCTGGTAGGCAACGACATGCGCATGCTGGTCTCCGACATGGCCGGACGCGCCAATGTGCAGATCAAGGGCTCGGAGTTGGGCTACGACCTGTCCGACCGCGAGCTCGCAGCCAAGATCACCGACAAGGTGAAGGCGCGGGAAATGGACGGCTACTCCTACGAGTCGGCCGACGCGTCCTTCGAGCTGCTGCTGCGCGAGGAGCTCGGCATCCTGGAGCCCTTCTTCGAGGTGCTCAGCTGGCGAGTGCTGACCGGCCATGAGGTGAAGCCGGAGGGCGACTCCGAGGCGATGGTGAAGGTGCGCGCCAAGGGCATCACCCAGAACCTGGTCGGCGAGGGCCACGGCCCGCTGAACGCACTGGACGTCGCGCTGCGCTCGGCCCTCAACACCGCCTTCCCGCACGTGGACGACTTCGAGCTCACCGACTACAAGGTGCGCATCCTCGACCAGGGTCACGGCACCGACGCGATCGTCCGCACGCTGATCGACATGACCGACGGCGAGCGGACCTGGACGACCGTCGGGGTCGGCACCAACGTGATCGAGGCCTCCTGGGAGGCCCTGCACGACGGCTACCTGTGGGGCCTGACCCACGAGCAGGACAACAAGTCCTGACCCTGCCACGCCGACTTGTCAGAATCTGGTTCGCCTATAGCCGGATGAGATTCTGACAGCTCGGGAGCACAGGGTGGTGTGTGGGGGTCAGGATTCTGCGCTGATCCGCTCCAGCACGACCGGACGGAGCTCTGGCGGCGCCGACGCGTAGTCCACGGCGCCGACGAGGGCTTCCTTCGCCCGCTCGATCCGCTCCGGGGTGTCGGTGTGCAGGGTGAAGAGGGGCTGTCCCGCCTGCACCGGCTCGCCGACGGCAGCGTGCCAGGTGACCCCCGCTGCCGCCTGCACCTGCTCGCCCTGGACGGCCCTGCCGGCACCCAGCCGCCACGCGGCGAGGCCCACGGCCATCGCGTCCATCCGGGACAGGTAGCCGTCGGCCTCTGCCGGCACCACCTCGGTGTGCCTGGCAACCGGCAGCGGTGCGTCGGGGTCGCCGCCCTGGGCGCGGATCATCGCCTTCCACGCGTCCATCGCCTTGCCGGAAACAAGGGCGGCGGCGGGATCGGCGTCAATGCCGGCGCAGGCCAGCATCTCCCTGGCCAGCGCCAGCGTCAGTTCGACCACGTCGGCAGGCCCACCACCAGCGAGCACCTCCACCGATTCGGCCACCTCGAGGCCGTTTCCAGCGGTGCGCCCGAGCGGAGTGTCCATGTTCGTGATCAGGGCGACGGTGTTCACCCCGGCAGCGTTGCCGATGCCCACCATCGTCGTCGCCAGCGCGCGCGACTGCGCGAGGGTCTTCATGAAGGCGCCGGCGCCGGTCTTCACGTCCAACACCAGCGACGCGGTGCCTTCTGCGATCTTCTTGCTCATGATCGAGGCAGAGATCATCGGGATGGATTCGATGGTCGCGGTGACGTCGCGCAGCGCGTAGAGCTTCTTGTCTGCTGGGGCGAGACCGGCTCCGGCCGCGCAGATCACCGCTCCCACCGATTCCAGCTGGGCCAGCATCTCCGGGTTGGTAAGGCTTGCCCGCCAGCCGGGAATCGCTTCCAGCTTGTCCAGGGTGCCGCCGGTGTGGCCGAGCCCGCGCCCGGACAGCTGCGGGACGGCAGCGCCGCAGGCGGCGACCAGCGGTGCCAGCGGCAGCGTGATCTTGTCGCCGACCCCACCAGTGGAGTGCTTGTCGACGGTCGGACGGCTGAGGCTGGAGAAGTCCATGCGCTCGCCGGTGTCGATCATCGCGTTGGTCCAGCGAGTGAGCTCCGTGGCGTCGAGGCCGCGGAAGAAGATGGCCATCGCCATCGCCGACATCTGCTCGTCGGTGACCACACCGTCGGTGTAGGCCCGGATCAGCCAGTCGATCGCCTCGTCGCCGAGTCGACCCCCGTCCCGCTTGGTCCTGATCAGCTCCACCGCGTCGAACGTGCTCATGCCTCGCACCCTAGGGTAGGGACATGGCTCGACGCATCTGGTTGCCCTATCCCGACGCCGCGGCTGCACGGGCAGCCCTCGGACCGCTCCCCGAAGGCCTCGTCGTTGACGGGTTCCTCGCAGACGGCACCTGGCCCGACTCGATCGGTGAGGTCGAGCTGCTGGTGGCCCCGTACATGTTCCCAGCGCCACAGGTGATGGAGCGGGTGGGGGAGATGGCCGGCCTCAAGGCCGTGCAGCTGCTCAGCGCCGGCTACGACAACTACCTGCCGTTCCTGCCCGACGGCGTCCAGCTCTGCAACGCGGCCGGGGTGCATGACGCCAGCACCGCGGAACTCGCTGTCGGGCTCGCCCTTGCCTGCACCCGCCACCTCGACCTGTATGCCCGCAATATGCCGACCGGCACCTGGGGCAACGACGTCACTATGTCGCTGGCCGACCGGCACGTCCTCATCGTCGGCTACGGACGGATCGGGGCAGCCATCGAGCAGCGCCTGGCCGGTTTCGAGCTGGGCTCGGTCACCCGCGTCGCCCGCCGCGCACGGACCGGGGACGCGCCTGTCCACCCGATCGAGGAATTGGGTGCCCTGCTTCCGCAGGCCGAGGTGGTCTTCGTGGTCACCCCGCTGACGCCGTCCACCGAGCACCTGATCGGGGCGGCAGAGCTCGCCCTGCTGCCCGACGGTGCGCTCTTGGTGAACGTTGCCCGCGGCAGGGTCGTCGATACCGACGCGCTGCTGGCAGCAACCCGCACCGGACGGATCCGGGCCGCGCTCGACGTGACCGATCCCGAGCCGCTGCCGTCCGACCACGAGCTGTGGCGAACGCCAGGCGTGCTGATCAGTCCGCATGTCGGTGGCCAGAGCAGCGCGTTCTGGCCGCGAATGGAGCGGATGGTGCGCGGCCAGCTGGCTCGGTTCGCCGCGGGGGAGCCGCTGCTCAACGTCGTGGCTTGAGCGGGGTCGTCGAGGCGGTGCCCGTAAGCTGACCGCCATGCGCATTGCCAGATTCGTCGCCCAGGGCGATCCCACCTACGGGGTCGTCGAGCTGGCCGAAGACCAGGGGCCGAACCCCGACACCATCGCCGTCGTGTCCGGGGATCCGCTCGCCGGCCCGGTCCACTACACGGGGGAGCGGCTGCCGTTGGCCGACGTCCGGCTGGTCTCGCCGGTGATTCCGCGCAGCAAGATCATCGGGGTCGGGCGGAACTACGCAGAGCACGCCGCAGAACTCGGCAACGAGGTGCCCGCGAACCCGCTGTTGTTCTTCAAGCCCAACACCGCTGTCATCGGTCCGTTCGAACCGATCGTGCACCCGCCGGAGACCGAGAACCTGCACTACGAGGGTGAACTGGCTGTCGTGATCGGACGGATCTGCCGCCGCGTCCCGCCGGAGCGGGTCACCGATGTCGTGTTCGGCTACACGGTGGCCAACGACGTCACCTGCCGTGACCTGCAGAACAGCGACGGGCAGTGGACACGGGCGAAGGGCTACGACAGCTTCTGCCCGCTCGGCCCGTGGATCGCCACCCACATCTCCATCGAGGAGGCGGGCAGGCTCGACCTGCTGACCAGCCTCAATGACGAGCCGGTGCAAGCAGCCAGTACCGACCAGATGGTGCGCGGCATCCCCGAGCTGATCAGCTACATCAGCGACTTCACCACCCTGTTGCCGGGCGACGTCGTGCTCACCGGCACCCCGGCCGGTGTGGGACGGATGGTGCCGGGAGACCGCATCAGCGTGACCATCAGCGGCATCGGGACGCTGACCAACACCGTCGTGGCAGAGGATGCCTGAGGTGTCGGAACTCGCGAAGGTGTTCCGCACCCGTTTCTCCGCACTCGTCAAGCACGAGCCCCTGCCGGGGGTGACATACCCCGAGGTGCTGATGGTCGACGCCCCGCTGGCGCCGCGCTGGCGGGTGATCGCGCTCGGCGTGGGTGGCAGTCTGCTCGGCATCATCTCGTTCTTCGTGTTCACACGGGCGCTGATCCTGTTCATCGTCTGGCTCGGCTGGCTGGCAGCGGGGGGTCCGGGCACCCTGCAGGCCTACGGCACGGCCGCGGCGAACTTCGAAGTGCCGATCGGCATGCTGGCCACCAACCTCGGCCTTGCCCTGCTCATCCCGATCAGCGTCGGGCTGGTGCTGCTCGTGCACCGGTTCCATCCCCGCTGGTTGCACTCAGTGCAGCCCGGATTCCGGTGGCGGTTCATGCTGGCCTGCCTGCTGGCCAGCCTCGTCGTGCTCGGCGGGCTGTGGGTGGTCTCGCGGATTGGCCAGCCGTGGGTGTTCGCTCCCGAGCAGCAGTGGGGTTGGTACCTGCTGATCGTGCTGCTCACGTCCCCGCTGCAGGCTGCTGCCGAGGAGTACTTCTTCCGCGGCTACCTGATCCAGGCGCTGCACACCACGTCCTCCAGCAGTCCCTGGTTCGGCGTGGTCGGCTCTGCCGCGGTGTTCGCGCTGTTCCACGGGACGCAGAACCTGCCCCTGTTCCTGTACCGGTTCGCCTTCGGCATCCTTGCCGGCGTGCTCGTGGTGATGACCGGCGGCCTGGAGGCCGGGATCGCGGCCCACGTCGTGAACAACGTGGTCGCGTACGGCTACGCGGTGCTGTCCGGGACGGTCGTTGCGACCCACGCCGTCACAGAAATCGGGTGGGTGGAACTGGCCTGGAGCCTCGTCGGCTTCGGCGCGTTCGCCGCCGTCGCGATCTGGATCGCACGCCGGATGCAGGTGGCCATCACCACGCCGGGGGTCCGGTTTGGTGGCCCGGCCGAGGTCTAGTAAAGTCACTCCTCGCCGGCCTTACCGGGCCGGCAAGTCTGTGAGTGGACACGATCAGCTGCGAACCAGCCGGTTGCCAACCCACTGATGGACGATGGGGTATGGGGTAATTGGCAGCCCGCCGGATTCTGGTTCCGTCAGTCTAGGTTCGAGTCCTAGTACCCCAGCGCAGCGATCATCGCCGCCGCTGGAAGTGCAAGTGGTTTGGTAGTGTTCGCTGGATGTCGCTGGAGCGACAGCTAGGGGCCCCGTTGTGTAGCGGCCTAGCACGCCGCCCTCTCAAGGCGGTAGCGCGGGTTCGAATCCCGTCGGGGCTACAAGGTGAAACCCCTTGTCAGAGGCAACTCTGGCAGGGGGTTTCTTTCGTCTCCAGGCCCTTTTGGGGGCGCCGTGACACATCTGTGACACAGTTCGCGACACGGAGACCTCGGCAGGGCTGTTCCGGGAGGCATCGAACGGGGCCCACGATGAGTCGGCCGTGCGGGATTGTGCGGCACGTTTCCTAGCGTCGCTTTGCGCTCCTGGGGCGTGCGGTTTCTCGCAGCGGCTCGGGCTCGAGTCCCTCTGTCGTAAGCGGCTCACGACTGGCGAGCTCGACGGTGCGGGCGGCGTCCAGGGCGTCGGCGACGGTGTCGAGCCGGTCGGCGAACAGGTGCCCGTACAGGTCGAGCGTCATGGTGGCCGACTTGTGCCCGAGCATCCGATCGGACCCCGCTCCTTCCACCTCGGTCCGCGTGGCATCCGCTACAAGAAGAGCGATGTGCTGGCCTGGCTGGACCGGCAGTATGCTCCAGCGGTGGCTGGCCAAGCCGTCATGGATCCTGCTGTTCGGTGCGGGCGCCATGTTCGGCCTTGGCGCGGTGGTCAAGATCTGGGGAGTTGTCCCGGTAGGGGTCCTGCTCCTCTGGCTGGCCTGGCGGCACGGCTGGAGGCAGGCAGCCATCGCGTCGGGCGGTGCGATCGCGGCGGTCATGTTGCTCCTGGCACCGTTCGCCATGTCATGGCCCGAGTTGTGGCGAATGGTCATTCTCGACCAGCTCGGCCGCCCGCGGACGGCAATCCAGATAGTCGCGGGCCGATTCGTCGATATCCTTGGGCTCGGCTTCCTGCCCCGCACGGTTGCCGTCGCGCCGGCGGTTGTCCTCGGGGCCACCACGGTGACTGCATTGTGGCTTGCCTGGCGAAGCAACCTCGGCCAACTCTTCGTCCTGCTCTCCGTGGCCTGTGGGCTGACCCTCCTGGCAAGCCCGACCTGGTTCGGACACTACGCAGCCTTCCTGGCAGCCCCGCTGTGCCTGGCCGTCGGCACCGCGTTCAGTGAGCTGCTTAAGGTGACCGCAACCCGGAAGTACCGTCGGCTCGCGATCTCGGTCGTCATGACCGGCTTGGCGTTGATCGGAACCGTCGTGATCGCCAAACACGACGGAACGGCGTTCGACGGCCGACGACCCTCATCTTCAGTAACACCCTGCGCCGTAATCTCGCTGCCGGATGCCCGCTCGTCGCAGACCTCGGCGGCTACATCTATGACCTGTATCCCGCCGGAGGATCCATTCGCCGCGCCTCGAATCCAGCCTTCCAGCGCTTCGCCCTCCACCACCTCGGCAGCGGAACCACCATGACCATCATCCGTTTCGGGACCGGAGACCTCAGCCGCCACAGCAGAACAGTGATCGACAGCTGGCCCGTCGTGGGCCAATACGGCCCACTCGTCGTGCGACGGCCGACGCACTGAACTGGCGACTCCTCTTCAATCCCTCCGGGGCCGCCCGCCGCTGCGCGCGACCGATCGGAGGTCTTCCCACCGGCATGGGCGGCCTTGGCAGCCTTGACGCAGTTCACTGGCCACGCCCGGCAGGCGTACTTTCTCGCGACGTACTGTGGCCGCATGACGAATCTTCGGCTCCCGCGATTGGGCGTAGCGGCGCTGGTTACGGGGACGGTCGCGCTGGTTTACGTCCTCGCACTGTGGACGCGGACCGGTTTGGCGTTCGACGGTCGCATTCTGGCGCGCGTCGCGGGCGGTAACCCGATCATGTCCGAGTTCGTAACCGACGTCCTCGACGCGGTGTTCACCCCCACGATTGTCGCGACAGTGGTGGGGCTGGTTGTGGTTGCTGCCCGCGGTCGTCGCGTCGCCGTCACCGCCCTTGCGGCGCTTGCTGGTCTCCTCTCGGCGGTGACGACCGAGGTGCTCAAGGTGATGCTTCCTGGGCGCCCTGGTGATCCGACCGCTCCGTTGTCGAGCGGGTTGGATCTGCTAAGCCCATGGTGGTGGGCGCGGGTCCGCGACGGCGCGGTCATCCAGAGCGGCTCCTTCCCGAGCGGCCATGCCACGGTCGCCACGGCGTTGGCGCTCGCCTTGCTCACGGCCGTGACTCCGCGGCTTTCGAGACGACTCGCCGTCCCGCTGCTGATGTTGGCTGCTGTCGTCTCGGGGGCAACCGTCATTGCCGGGTGGCACCGCCCCAGCGACGCACTGGCCGGCATGCTGGTGGCCCTGGCCTGGTGGCTCGTCCTTGTCCCGGCTCGGATGCCGCACCTGACCGCGGCGGGGCGACCACCCACGCCCCCGTCATCGGCCGGCCAGCGCCCTCTCAGCTTCGCGCGAGGTTGACCCGCGGCGCGCCGGCAATCGGGGCGGCGCCAGCATCGGCCTGTCGGCGCGGACACCCAGGCCGAGCGACGGGATTACGCGCCCTCTCTCGCCGACCCGCTCGCGCAGAGCCATGATCTGATCAGTTGTGGTACTGCTAGTGCCCTGCGTGTTAAGTAGCTTTACGGTTGGGGTTTCGTCAGAATGAGGTATGGCGAATCGTGCTGCTGCGGGGTTGGTGTTGGCTGAGGGTGATCGTGAGGAGTTGTCCCGGCTGACCAG